>JBAXXY010000005.1:0-48083 GCA_037127655.1 Lentisphaerota bacterium | reverse complement strand
ATGCCAACCCTCACGCTGAAGTAATGAAAAAATATACTTCAAACATTGTCCTTAATCATGAGATTCCAGAAGTTTACAGACTGGCACTAGGCGATTATTGCTACATCGCAAGAACGGATACTCTCGACAAAATTAAAGAGATTGTTAACTTTATCCAATCATAAAATAAGCAAAAATAAAAAGTTAATGGAATCACAAAGGTTTCTGATGCGCCTGCTCAGGCATGTTTATCTACAAGATTGCCTGCAAATACATTGCTCCTAAATGATGACTTGCGACAGATTGAAAAAGCCGAGATTTTTCTGCACGGTCTAGGTTTTTTATCGTGCAGAGTAAGAAAATTTGACACTACGGCAAAAATAGAAATCCATCCACTCCAAATCATGGAAATCACTTATTCCAGAGAAAAAATTGTGGCATATTTCAAGGAGCTTGGTTTCAAAAATATCACTCTCGATCTTGAAGGCTATAAACAAGGCGCTATGAATATCGAAAACCCAAAAAAATACAAATAGAATCCAGAGAAGAATTATGTATGATTTAAACTATGGTGAAAAATACAAAGAAGAAATTGAACTGAAGCATGAGATTGAGAGGAGAATTGCGCTAAGTTTGAATGTGAACAAGAAACAAGTTATGCTGAACTATGGTTCTAATAGTAACTTGAATCTTATTTTTTCAGCCTTTTCTTTAAAGTTTCTCTCCGAAAAAGGCAGCAGATTCAAATTGCTTCTGGATTGCCCTAATTATTTCTACACGATAAAACAGCTCTCGGAGTGGTTCATCGAGCCAATATTTGTCGAGCGTGAAGCGGATTTTAGTTTGTCCATAGATAAATTTATTTCTGCAATTAAAAAATCAGCTCCCGATATGGTTCTAATAACAACTCCCAATAATCCAAGTGGCAAACCTTTTACAGATGAAGATATAGATAGAATTATGAACACTATCTCAGATGACTCAATAATTCTTATTGATAGAAGTTGTCTGAATGTATTGCCTGAAATAAGTACAAAATCCATTCTGGAAATTTATAGGAGCAAGAAAATTATCATTCTGCACTCGTTTTCCAAAAGTTACAGTTTATCTGATGAACGCCTGGGCTACTTAGTTACAAACGATGCTGATATTGCTGACTTCTTGTACCACAAGCGCGACTTGAACCACAATATAAACGCTGTAAGAAAATGCCTTGCAATCCTGGACAATCAGAAAATCATTGAAGAGAAGAGACAGATATTGTCCTCATGTCATAAGCTGCTAAAGAAATATTTCGAGACATCAGAGAAAGGTAAATACATAGAATCTTTCTCGAATTTTGCTCTTATAGAATTACCGGAAAGTTTAAACTCCCAGACTCTAGTTAACTCAATGGCTGAGAAAGGTATTCTGATTATGGGTGGTGACAAGATAGGTTTGAGCGACAGATATGTCCGTCTTCACATGAGTGGAGTAGAAGCAATCAACGCGTTTATTGCCCGATACGATGAAATATGTAATCACCAAAGTGCATTATGAAAAATATTGCATTAATGATATCAGGGATGGGATGCGCCACATGCGCGGCCAAGATAGATAAGAAACTCAACTCAATGGAGTCTGTTCAGGCTAATGTTAACTTTGCCATATCCAGGGCTAATGTTACTTTTGATGCCGATAAAATCAGTCAGGATTCAATAATTAAGGCAATAGAAGGACTGGGATATAAAGCTTCGTTAAAGACTGACAAGGCTTCAGAGGAAGCGCATATTGCATATGAATCCAGAGAAGTCAGAACTCTTAAGTATGGTTTTATCGCCGCTCTGATTTTGAGCGCACCTCTTGTCTTGAATATGTTTCTGGAAATGGTAGGCATTAATTCATTTTTGGGCAATAGATTCTTCCAGCTTGTTCTTGCCGGTATAGTCCAATTTGTTATAGGATGGCGTTTCTACAAACATGCATGGAAAGCTTTGAAGTCGCTTGCTCCTAATATGGATGTGCTAGTTGTTTTAGGAACTAGCGCCGCATACCTATTTAGTATTTATAATGCTTTCTTTGCTGTTCATTTTCATACTTCGCATAGCAACCTTTACTTTGAATCTTCGGCTGTTTTGATCACCTTGATTCTCTTTGGGAAATTTCTGGAAACACGAGCCAAAGGCAAAACTGCCCAAGCGGTTAAAAAGTTGATGGAACTTAAACCAGTTAGCGCCAATCTATACACTCAAACACAGCAGGGGGAAACCGTAAAGTCTGTTCCTGTCGAAGATGTTAAAGTAGGCGATATTCTGCTTGTGAAGCCGGGAGAGAAAATTCCTGTTGGAGGCACAATAGTTTATGGTTCTTCAACTATTGACGAATCAATGCTCACAGGCGAGAGTTTGCCTGTATCAAAATCTATCGGCGACAAGGTGTTTGACGCAACAATTAATAAAAGCGGAGCCTTCCGCTTCAAGGCAGAGAAAATCGGAGAAGAGACAGCCCTTTCAAGGATCATAAAAATGGTGGAAGAAGCCCAGGGAACAAAGGCGCCAATTCAGAAAATTGCCGATACTATTTCACTATATTTTGTTCCTGCAATCATCATCATTGCCATCATCACTTTTTTAGTCTGGACATTTGTCTTTGGCAATCCGTCAGCAGGTCTTATCAGCGCTATTTCAGTGCTGGTTATAGCATGTCCCTGCGCTTTGGGGCTTGCTACTCCGACAGCCATAATGGTAGGAACAGGCAAAGGTGCAGAAATGGGTATCTTTATCAAGGGTGGCGAGGTACTTGAAAAGTCAGGTAAAATCAACGCTATACTTTTTGATAAAACAGGAACTCTGACTGTAGGCAAACCCTCAGTTACGGCCATTTATCCTGAAAACAATATGTCTGAGGAGGAATTCATCCTAATACTTGCAACAGGTGAAAAACTCTCTGAACACCCACTTTCTGAAGCTGTTATCCGAAAAGCATCAGAGATAGTTAAAACTCCGATTCCTGATCCCAAAAATTTTAGAATTATTTCCGGGAAAGGAATAATTGCTGAAACTGATAAAGGAACGCTACTCATTGGCACAGAGAAATTCCTTGCTGGTAGGGCGTGTCTCTCCGAGACCGCCGGATGCGGACGCCTCGGAGATGCGTCCCTACCTCCACAAAGTTACCCCAAAGGCGGTAACTTTGAATCCAAAGCATCTACAATTGTTCATGCGGCATTGAACGGCAAATATATCGGATGCATCGCCATTCAGGATAAAATTAAAGAAGCCGCCTCAAAAACAGTTTTTCACCTCGAAAAAATGGGTTATACAGTTTACATGATTACAGGCGATAGTAAATCAGTGGCTGAGGCCGTGGCAAAGAGTATTGGGATCAAAAACTATTTTGCAGAAACCCTTCCTGAAGATAAAATTAAAAAAGTTAAGGAGCTTCAGGCTAATGGTCTTAAAGTAGCAATGGTAGGAGATGGAATTAATGATGCTCCGGCTCTTGCGGCTGCAGACCTTGGAATAGCGATGGGCAGCGGGACGGATATAGCAATAGAAACAGGTGATATTGTTTTGACAGGCGGCGACATTGCCCTAATCCCTGAAGCTATAAGGTTATCGCACAAAACTCTAGCTAAAATAAAACAGAATTTATTCTGGGCATTTATATACAACATCATAGGAATTCCAGTTGCGGCCTTCGGCTTTTTGAATCCCATGATAGCTGGAGCGGCAATGGCATTTAGTTCAGTATCTGTTGTTATAAACTCTTTATCTTTGCGAAAATACAAAAAAGTAAATGACTCAAAAGGATGATTTAAAATGAAAAAAATGCTGGTGTATTTCTTAGTGTCAACTTTGGTGCAGGTAATTGCTTTTTCTGCAGATATGCCAGGAATGCCGGGCATGAAGATGCCAGACACTGTGCCTGCTGCTCAAGACAATGTTCAAAAAGAAGAACCACCAGCACAGCAAATCTGGACATGTTCAATGCATCCTCAAATTAGGAGCGATAAACCCGGAAAATGTCCGATTTGCGGTATGACTTTGATTCCGGTCGCTGAGACTCATGAAAGCAGTACTGCCACACCCAGAGCTGTCTTAACTCTTTCTCCTTCTGCTATTAACCTTGCAGGAATTGAAACAACTCCTGTCGTTCGAAAGGAAGCCCTTGCCGAAATTAATCTTGTCGGGAAAATCAATTTTAATGAAACCAGAAATGTGACCATTTCAGCCAAGTTTCCGGGAAGAGTTGAAAAGCTATATCTGAACTATGTCGGCGCTCCGCTAACAAAAGGTGAGCACATAGCGGAAATTTTCAGCGCTGAAATAGCTGTTCTGCAAAGAGAATTGATTCTTACAAAGAAGAATAAGACAGATGGCAACATAAACATCAATAATAGTTTACCTGATCCTCAAAAAACTTTTGATGCAGCCGTAAACAAAGCTAAGCTTTGGGGTTTGACTGATGATCAGATTAATAACATTCTGAAGACCGGCACAATTTCCAGAACCATGACGCTCTATTCGCCTGTAATAGGCATTGTCAAGGAGCAAAAAGTTCTGGAGAATCAGTATTTCAAAGAAGGTGATGTCCTTTTTGTCATATCCGATCTGAGCAGTTTGTGGCTGATTCTGGATGCTTACGAACAGGATCTGCCTTATTTACATTACGGGCAGGAAGTCGAATTCAGTGTTGAAGCGTTTCCAGGTAAAAAATTCCATGGAACAGTAGCTTACATAAATCCTACAGTAGATGAAACTACCAGGACAGTTCAAGTCAGAGTCATTATTGATAATAAAGATGGTAAGCTGAAACCAGGAATGTTTGCCCATGCAACTGTTTTTGCTCACATGGGAGCTGACGGCACAGCTATTCCAGAGAACCTTGACGGCAAATGGATCTGCCCTATGCACCCCGAGGTAATTGAAGATAAGCCCGGCAAATGCCCAATCTGCTCAATGCCTCTTGAGACTGCGGCAGAACTTGGTTTAACTCTTAGCCCTGAACAGCAGAAGATGAGCTTGCCAATGCTCATTCCTGCGACAGCTCCGCTTATTACCGGGAAAAGGACGGTGGTTTATATCGAAGCTAAACCCGGGGAATTTGAGGGTAGAGAAATCGAGCTTGGCCCTAAAGTCGGAGGTTTTTACATTGTTGAAAGTGGACTGAAGGTTGGCGATAAAGTTGTAGTCAAAGGCAATTTTAAACTCGACAGCGAGCTTCAGATACAGGCAAAGCCAAGCATGATGAATGACGATACTGAGACTCAGACAACTCCAACTACACATCAGCACTAATATGGAAAATAAAAATGAAAAATTCAGTCTGCTGTCATGTCTGATTGGGATTTGTCTGACCAATAAGCTTTTAACGCTGTTTGTCTTCCTGATGTTGATCGGGTATGGAATATATGTCGCTCCGTTTGACTGGAATCTCGGCATCAGGCGCACGCCTATTCCTGTCGATGCAATTCCAAACATTGGCGAAAACCAACAGGTTGTTTTTACTGAGTGGATGGGGCGCTCTCCGAAAGACATAGAAAATCAGATCACCTATCCGCTATTGACAAACTTGATGGGGCTTTCCGGCGTTAAAACCATCAGAGGGAATTCAATGCTCGGATTTTCCTCCATCTATGTGATATTTAATGATGATGTGGACTTCTACTGGGGCAGGACAAGGATTCTGGAGAAACTTAACAGCTTGCCTAACGGACTTTTGCCCAATGGCGTTAATCCTTCTCTTGGTCCTGATGCTACTGCTTTGGGTCAGGTCTTCATGTACACTCTCGAAGGGCTTGATAAAAACGGCAACCCGACCGGCGGATGGAATCTGGATGAACTGCGCTCCATAGAAGACTGGAATGTAAGGTATTCACTCCTGGGGACAGAAGGTGTGAGCGAAGTTGCTTCAGTAGGTGGCTATATCAAAGAATATCAGGTTGATATGGATCCTGATGCCATGAGGATATTCAAAGTGAGTGTAGATGATATCTTCAATGCCATTCTGAAGTCTAATGTTGACATCGGAGCCAATACAATTGAGCAGAACGGGGCTCAATATATCGTAAGAGGACTTGGTTATATAAAAACTGTTGACGACATCAGGAATGTTGTGATCAAGGTCGGCGATAGAAACATCCCGGTTTATGTCAAAAATGTGGCTAATGCTACAATAGGCCCGGCTCTGAGAAGAGGAATGCTAGACAAGGGAGGAACCGAAGCCGTAGGAGGTATCGTTACTGTAAGATTTACAAGCAATCCTCTTGAAGTCATAAACAAAGTCAAAGACAAGATAAAGGAAATATCTCCATCGCTCCCTCAGAAAACTCTTGCTGACGGAACCGTGAGCAAAGTATCGATTGTACCATTCTATGACAGGTCAGGCCTGATCTATGAAACTCTCGGAACACTCAATTCCGCAGTATTCGATGAAATACTTATTACCATCATAGTAGTTCTTTTCATGATAAAGCATCTGAGGGTTTCGGCGATAATATCGAGTTTGCTTCCTGCTGCTGTTCTTTTTGCGTTTGTCTTTATGAAGATATTTAAAATTGATGCCAATATCGTGGCTCTTTCAGGTATAGCGATTGCCATCGGGGCGGTGGTTGATGTGGGAATTATTTTGTGCGACAACATACTAAAGAGAGTCGGAGAGGCTGACCCGTCTGAAAGCCGCTTGAGAGTAATACATAAGGCGGCAGCCGAAGTGGCAGCTCCCATTCTGACTTCCCAGGCTACTACGATTGTAAGTTTTCTTCCGGTCTTCCTGCTCCAATATTCTGAAGGAAAACTTTTCAGGCCTCTGGCATTTACGAAAACATTTACTCTTTTCGGAGCCTACATACTGGGCATGATGGTCATTCCCGTGTTCTACTATCTCCTAATAGAAAACGGGTACTGGAACAGGAGTTTTATAAAATCCCGTAAATGGCATAAATGGTTTTTCAGAGCAATTTATTTTATTGTTCCAGTCGGCGTAGCTATTTTTCTCGCAGCGCATTGGTGGCCGCTTGGTCCATCAAAAGGAGTAATTCTAAATACCATATTTGCACTGATTCCAATCGGGCTTTTGCTGGCTCTCTTTTCGATCATCGAAAGATATTATTCTGGCATTCTCAGGTTCTGCCTGAATCACAGGAAATTATTTCTGGCGCTTCCAGTGATTATTATTATCTGGGGGATTGTGTCATGGCTCGGCGTAAGGACATTTTTTAACTGGATGCCGAACTCAATACTAAACAGCTCTCTCTTTGCCGGAGTTTCAAAAGTATTCCCCGGTTTCGGAGCAGAGTTCATGCCTGCCCTTGATGAGGGTTCATTCCTTCTGATGCCTACAGTTATGCCTCATGCATCTATCAGAGAGGTCAAGGATTATCTGCAGAAACAGGATATTGCCATAAGCGCTATTCCTGAAGTAGTCTCAGTTACAGGCAAGGCCGGAAGGGCAGAAACTGCCCTTGACCCTGCATCGCTTTCAATGCTAGAGACGATTATCAACTACAAAGGAGAATATCTGTCTGATAGGAGTGGAAGTCTGTTAAGATTTAAATTCGATCCATCCAAGAACGACTCTTTCAGAGACGAAAATGGGAAGGAACTTTTTGCTTCGGATGGCAAATCTTATATAGTCAAAGGTACATTCATCCGTGATGCGGATAATAAACTTATCGCTGATACAAGCGGAAATGTTTTCAGGTTATGGAGACCTGCGCTTGAAACGGCTCTTAATCCCGACAGAAAACAGTGGCAAGGCATAAATTCGCCTGATGACATCTGGCAGGCGATTGTCAAAGCCGCAACCATGATAGGCATTACATCATCTCCTAAACTCCAGCCTATTGAGACAAGAATAGTCATGCTTCAGAGCGGAATGAGAGCCGAACTTGGGATAAAAATCAAAGGCAGTTCGCAACAAGATATTGAATCTGCCGCGATAACTTTAGGAGAAGTCCTTAAAGCAGTTCCAGCTATCAATCCCGATACGGTTTTTGCCAACAGGACACTGGCAAGCCCTTACATAGAAATTGATGTTGACAGGGAAGCTGCCGCAAGGTACGGGCTTAAGATTCAAGAAGTTCTTGATGTAATTGAATCTTCAGTGGGCGGCAAACAAGTTACTACCACGGTAGAAGGAAGAGAACGCTATCCGGTCAGGATTCGTTATCTGCGAGAACTCAGGGACGATATTGATTCTCTCAGGAAAATAATAATCACATCTCCTGAAGGAGCAAATATTCCATTGGGAGAGATTGCGAAAATCAACTACGAAAAAGGTCCCGAAAGCATATCAAGCGAGGATGGTTTTCTTGTGAACTATGTCTTCTTTGACAAAGCCAAAGATATTTCTGAGACAGAAGCAGTTAACCAGGCAAGCGCGATGATAGACAAACATGTGAAAGACGGTTCTCTAAAACTGCCTACAGGCGTTTCCTACAAATTCGCAGGAAACTATGAGAACTATGTCCGCTCTAGCGAGACTCTTATGATAATAATACCCTTTATCTGCCTGGTGATATTCCTGATTCTGTTCTTGCAGTATAAATCGCTTATTACAAGTATGTTCATATTTTCAGGAGTTATTGTCGCATGGTCAGGCGGATTTATATTCATCTGGCTCTACAGCTGTTCATGGTTTCTTAATTTCGATTTTTTCGGAGTCTCGATGCAGAAACTCTTTAATGTACACACGATCAATATGAGTGTAGCTGTATGGGTCGGATTCCTGGCATTGTTAGGGATTGCGGCAGACGAAGGCGTCCTGATTGTAAGCTATATCAAGGATGTTTTTACACATAAACCTCCAGCATCTCTTGATGATATAAGAGATAATATAATTACGGCTGGACATAGAAGAGTCAGAGCTTGTCTGACTACTGCCGGAACAACAATCCTCGCTTTGATTCCTGTGATAACTTCTACGGGCAGAGGGTCAGATCTGATGGTACCGATGGCGGTTCCTATTTTCGGCGGACTCCTGATAGTCAATATTTCCATGTTCGTCGTCCCCGTCCTTTATTCTATCAGGGAAGAATTTAAATTTAGAAAATTGGCAAAGGGTCTTAAAAAGACAGAGTTAGTGAAGGTTCAGCCAATATAGAAAGTTAGTTGTACAGATCACAAGATTATATTCCGGAGGCGTTGGGAGACATTCTTCGTGCGCATCTTCTTTTTGGCGTTCAGGTGAATACAATAATAATATTTGGTTCAAATTATTTATTTAGACTACTCTGCCAAAAAGCGTCATAGAGGTGCTTCTTTCGATGTAAACATCTACTATATCGCCGACTTTAAGAGTGGCAGCGGGATTAAAAACTGTAGTTCTATTATTGGTGGTTCTTCCGCTCCATCGGTCGGGATTTCTCACGCTCGGACCTTCGACTAATATTTTAAATATTCGTCCTTCGCAGAGCTTATTATGTTTTGTCGTTCTTTCCTTTAGGTCATCAAGGAGGATATGATTGCGTTCTTCTTTAATTTTCTGAGGGATTTGATCTTCGAATTTAGCCGCCGGAGTTCCTTCTCTAGGGGAATATTTGAAGATGTAGGCATTATCGAATCCGACTTCATTCATTACATTTCTTGTGCAGTTGAAATCTTCCTGAGTTTCTCCTGGGAAAGCTACTATTACATCTGTCGAAAATGTAATATCAGGAACAAGAGCCTTGAGTTTATTTACAATGTCCATATACATAGTTGAATCATAACGGCGATTCATGAGTTTTAAAATTCTGTCTGAGCCTGATTGAAGCGGAAGATGAATATTATTGCAGACTTTCTCGCACTCGCAAATAGCATTGATGAGCTTATCATTAAAGAAGAAAGGGTGAGGTGAAATGAATCTGATTCTCTCAATGCCGTTAATTTTATTTATTTCACGCAGAAGGTCGGCAAAAGGAGATTCGACTGGTCTGACTTTTGTATTCTGGCTCAAACCAAAAGCAGAGACATTCTGACCAAGGAGCATTATTTCTTTTACGCCTTTATCCGCGAGTTTTTTTGTTTCGTCTGCTATCTCCTGAATTTCACGGCTCTTTTCTCTGCCTCTGACATAAGGGACGATACAGTAAGAGCAGAACATATCGCATCCGCGCATTATGGCGATGAAGTCAGATATGCTATTTGTCTCAAGGTGCTCCGTAAGACTTTGCGGAAGATCCTTATTGGTCTCCGTAAATGAAACTTGTTCTCTCTTTAAAAGTTCCTTTTCAATGATGTCAGGAAGTTTGGCCAGCTGATCTGTGCCGATGACAAAATCTAGATGCGGAAGCTCTTTGAGAAGTTCGGCGCCCTTTCTCTGAGCCATGCATCCTAACATCCCTATGAGTATATGAGGTCTGACTTTTTTGAGTTTTTTTAAAATGCCGACTTTTCCGACTGCTTTGAGTTCGGCCTGCTCTCGAACAGAACATGTATTAAATAGGAGTATATCGGCTTCTTTTTCTTCAGAGGTCATCTCGTATCCCCTCTGAATAAGCGTCGCTGCAAGAGCATTCGAGTCTCTCTCATTCATCTGACAGCCATAAGTTTTTATGTAAACTTTCATTGTATCTATCCTCTCACAATATAAAAATAAATTAATTCCATCTAGGCTCCGATGCTTTTTCTGGCACCCTCTCCTACAATAAGAATATCATCAGTCCCGGCCACAAAGTTAGATTCCAATAGCGCAGTGGATCTGAAAAAGCCTGCCTAAGAAGATCGCCCCAGCTTGCTGTCGGCGACTGAACTCCAAAGCCAAGGAAACTCAATGAACTTTCAGCCAGGATATTTGAAGCAATCGAGAATATTATCGTTACAATTATCGGACCCAGGATATTTGGCAAAATATGGATAAACATGATTCTGGAGTTTGACATTCCAAAAACTTTGCACGCTTGAATATATGGAAGAGAGCGTTGTTTAAGGGTTTCACCACGGATGATTCTTGCAAATCCTGTCCAGCTTAATATGCCAATTACGGGGATAAGAATTAGTCCGGATTGCACAAACTTCAAATCCATCATTGAAGCTACAAGTATCAGCAGAAGCAAAAATGCAGGAAAACAGATAAAAATTTCGACAAATCGCATCACAAGAATATCTATCCAGCCTCCGAAGAAGCCTGAAGTTAACCCCATAGCTGTTCCGATCATGAGAGAGATCAGCGTGGCAAAAAATCCGACGGCGATGGAAATTCTGGCGCCGAAGATTATTCTGGCTAAAACATCCCTGCCTATACTGTCTGTCCCAAGAAAGTGTTCCAGCGATGGCGGTTCATGGGGAGTTCCTGCAATTTCATAAGGTGTGAATTTTACTGGTGGCAGGATTCGCAAGGTATAAGAGTTTTTAGCCGCAGAAGCGTTATCATTATATTTCCAGGCAACATGCCATTTCCATAGGAATGGAATGATGAATAAAATAGCAATTATTAGGAAATACCTTTTCTTAAACCTTATAAGGCGAAAGAGAAGGAATAAAGGAATAAGTAATATTAAATAATTATATATTTTATCGAGAAGAAGTTCCGGGCCATCAGGATTGAATACGAAATAGGCAAAAGGAAAAGATATATGAAATTTATTTTCTATAACAACAAGTGGAGCTGAACCGACAAGAATTGGAGCATAAACTGCTATCAGAAACATCAAAACAATCAAGAGCAGCGCATAGAATGAGATTTTCTGCTGTTTAAATCTATTCCATGATTCTCTGATTAATGAGTGTTTCGAGATGTCATCCATTTAGTTTTCTTTCGGAATAAAAACCAGAGTATTATTGTCAAGTTTTACTTCGAGGCCAACTCCATTGGGGATAATTCCTGATAGAATATCTTCTGAAATAGGATCTTCTAGATATTTTTCAATAGCTCTTCTAATTGGTCTGGCACCGTATTCAGGCTGATAACCTTTGTCTATAAGAAAATCCAGAACATCATTGTCCAATAGTAATTTTATATCTCTTCTGTCGAGCCTTTCTCTGATTTTATCAACTTCCAAACTGACTATTTTCCTCAAATCATCACGGTTTAGTTTAGAGAAGATTATTACATCATCGACTCTGTTTATAAACTCAGGTTTGAAATATTTTTTGGCTTCTTCAAGGAGTCTTTCCTTATCTTTTTCAGCTTCAGGAGAGTTATCGCTAGAGCCAAATCCCAAAGCTTTGCCCTGAATTATTTTATGAGCGCCAAGATTGCTTGTCATTATGACTATAGTGTTCTTGAAATCTATCATTCTTCCGACATTGTCAGTGAGTTTCCCTTCCTCGATAATCTGAAGAAGCATGTGCATCACATCTGGATGAGCTTTGTCTATTTCGTCAAAAAGGACTACTGAATACGGTCTTCTTCTTACTTTCTCGGATAGCTGACCGCCCTCATCATGACCAATGTATCCCGGAGGAGACCCGACCAGACGGCTGATATTGAATTTCTCCATATACTCGGACATATCAAGCTGAATAATTGCGTCGGAATCGCCGAAAATAAATTCTGCAAGAGACTTAGCAAGAAGCGTTTTACCAACTCCTGTCGGTCCCAAAAATATAAATGACCCTATCGGCCTCTTGGGATCTTTCAGATCTGCTCTTGAACGGCGGAGGGCCTTGGAAATTATTTTTATAGCTTCGCTTTGCCCGATTACTACATTGGCAAGTTCATCTTCCATTTTAAGAAGTCTGGCATTCTCTTCTTTCTGCATCCGCCTGATTGGGATGCCTGTAAGCTTGGATACAATATCAGAAACTTCTTTATCGGTTATCGTAGCTCTATTTTTCTTTTTGTTTTCTTCATGGTCTTTTTTGACCTTGGCAATGGATGAAATAATATCCTTTTCGATGTCTCGGTATTTTGCTGCTTCTTCGAATTTCTGATTATTTACAGCGTAGTCCTTAGCTTTTCTTGACTCTTCAAGTTTAGTCTCAAGCTCCTTTGTATCAGGAAGCTGAATTACCTCGGTAATCCTTGTTCTGGCGCCTGCTTCATCCATTACATCAATAGCTTTGTCGGGCAGAAATCTTCCGCTGATGTATCTATCTGACAAAGTTACAGCGGCTATTATCGCTGCTTCAGTGTAGTTCACGCTGTGATAATCCTCATAATGGTCTTTTATACCTTTAAGAATCTCAATAGCCTCGCTTACAGACGGAGGATTGACCATTATGGGTTGGAATCTTCTTTCGAGGGCAGAATCTTTCTCAATGTGCTTGCGGTATTCGTCCATAGTTGTAGCGCCCACGCATTGTAGTTCGCCTCTTGCCAACGCGGGTTTAAGAATATTGGAAGCATCCATTGCGCCCTCGGCTCCACCTGCTCCTACGATTGTGTGGAGTTCATCTATAAAAACAATTACCTTGCCTGACGCTCTAATCTCTTCAATGACGGCGTGAATTCTTTCTTCAAACTGTCCTCTGTATTTGGTGCCGGCAATCATTAGTGGCAAATCGAGTCCAAAAACTAATTTATTATGGAGAACTTCGGGAACAGTTTTGGCAATTATTGCCTGAGCTAAACCTTCAACTATTGCTGTTTTTCCAACTCCTGCTTCGCCGATGAGAACAGGGTTATTTTTATTTCTTCTGCATAGAATTTGGATAAGTCTTTCTATTTCGTTTTTTCTACCGATAACGGGGTCAAGTTCTCCTCTTTGGGCCAGCTCTGTTAAGTCACGGCCGAAAGCTCTCAGCGCGGCAAGTTCGCTTTTGGTTCCCTGCCCTGATGTGGAGGACTGGGCGCCTTGCTGACTGCTATTGGCCTGAGTTTCATTTTCAATAGGAACGAAGTTTGGATCGAGAGCCATAAGCACTTCCTGTTTAACTTCATTGATATTTACATTCAAACTTCTGAGAAGTTTTGCTGCTGCGCTTTCCCCCTCTGAAAGTATGGCAAGAAGTAAGTGTTCTGTTCCTATATAATTATAGTTCATATTTTTGGCTTCCATGGCTGAGAGAGTAAGCACTTTCTTTAGCGTGGTGCTGTATGGAAGCTCGCCCTTAGTTTGAGTCGCTCCTTGATTGCCATAGAGTTTTTCCACTTCAAAGCGGACAACATCTAAGTTCAATCCCATAGATTTAAGGACACTAACAGCTACGCCCTGACCGAGTTTTATAAGTCCAAGAAGGAGATGCTCCGTGCCGACATAATCGTGATTGAATCTGACAGCTTCCTGTTGAGCTAATATCATGGCTTGTTTGGCGCGGGGAGTAAAATTATTCATAAGAAAAGTGTTTGATGTGTTTAAGAAGTTAAAGTTTTAGCAAAAGATATAAGATACCATATTTATTTTTGGATGCCATAGAGTACTTGTATGTTGCAAATATTATTGTCAAAAAAGTTACAGGAATACACTTAATGAATAACCATAAACAGATACAATCACCTTCAATTACATCACCCAAGGGGTTTTCTTCATCAGGAATCAAATGCGGACTTAAATCAAGCGGAAACCTCGATATGGCTCTAATCTATTCGGAAACCAAGGCTATTTCAGCCGGAGCTTTCACGACTAATCTTTTTGCCGCCGCCCCTGTGAAATGGTGCAAAAACAAGCTTACAAAATCAAGTTATGCAAATGCAGTCATAATTAACAGCGGAAATGCCAATGCCTGCACAGGAGAGTTAGGCGATAAAAACGCCGCTGAAATGGCCAAATATGCAGCAGATCTTCTTAACATCACACATGATCGTGTGTTCGTAGCTTCGACTGGAAGAATAGGCACGCAGATGCCGATGGATAAAATTAAAAATGGAATAGCTTTGGCAGTCAAAGCTCTTTCATCGAACGGAGGTCACGATTCGGCTCTGGCCATAATGACTACTGATACTTGCCCTAAAGAAGTGGCCGTTTCATTTGAGATTGATGGACAAACAGTCACAATCGCGGGAATGGTTAAAGGCGCAGGAATGATTGCCCCGACAATGCAGACTCATCCGCATGCCACGATGCTTTCATTTATCACAACTGACGCGAATATCACTCCTGAATTTTTGAATCAGGCTCTCGCTGAGGCAGTCGAAAGTTCCTTTAATAAAATCTCTGTTGACGGCGATATGAGCACAAATGATTCAGTGATAGTTATGGCAAACGCAATGTCCCAAACGACACTTCTTGAAGGAAAATGCGAGCATTCAAGAACTTTTGCAGAGGCTCTCAAGGCTGTTGCTTCAGGGTTGGCTAAAAAGATAGTTATGGATGGCGAAGGCGCTACTAAATTTGTAACAATAGAAGTTAATGGCGCTCCGACTTACGCCGATGCCAGAAAGTGCGCTCAGGCAATATCCAACTCTCTACTTTGTAAAACAGCATGGTTTGGAGGCGACCCTAACTGGGGGCGAGTTATCGCCGCTGCAGGTTATTCGGGCGCAAATTTTAACCCTGACAAAGTAAACCTCTTTTATGATCACAAACAAGTTGTAAAGGATGGCGGAGACGCCGGGACAAAGGAGGAAGATTTGGCAGATATAATCAAAAAGAAGGAATTCACGGTTAGAATTGAACTCAATTCAGGTTCTCACTCATTCTCTATGTGGACAAGTGACCTGTCTTACGAATATGTTAAAATCAATGCTGACTATCACACTTAAGCCAGCATTTAATTAAGGATTAACAGGAAAATGAAAACAGCAATAGCAAAAGCGGCAGTGCTTCTCGAGGCAATGCCTTATATACAGAAGTTCAAGGGTTCAACCGTTGTGATAAAATTCGGTGGAAGCGTTCTTGAAAATCAGGAACTCGCCAATCAGGCTCTGAGGGATATTGTGTTTCTTGAGATGGTTGGAATCAAAGTAGTAATTGTTCACGGCGGCGGCAAGGAAATAAGCGCTGAACTTGAGAAAATGGCAATTCCTGTCAAGTTTATCAAAGGGCAGAGATATACATGTAAAAAGACCATTAAAGTTGTTGACGATGTGCTTCACAACATTATTAATCCACGAATTGTCTCAACTATAGAATCCCACGGCGGCAAAGCTGTAAAGCTATCAGGAAAAAATATTCTTGTCGGACATAAACTGGAGCCTTCATCAGATACCGATAATGCCGATTTGGGATTTGTAGGCGAAGTTCACAATGTAGATACCAGAGAGATTAAAAGCATACTCAAGGATAACATAATCCCTGTTATTACGCCTCTTGCGCTTGGAGAAGATGGCAAAACTATTTTTAACATCAATGCTGACATAGCTGCTGCTAAAGTAGCTGAAATGCTTAAGGCCAACAAGCTTGTATTCATAAGTGATGTGCCTGGGGTTCTGAAAGACTCTAAAAATGAAGATACACTCATTTCTACTATATACTCTGATGAAATAGAATCTTACATCTTAGACGGGACTATTTCCGGCGGGATGATACCAAAGATAAAGAGCGCCCAGAAAGCTTTGAATGCCGGAGCTAATAAAGTTCACATGATAGATGGCAGAGTCAAGCATTCTATACTGCTCGAGATATTTACTGACACCGGAATAGGCACACAGATACTTCCTGTCAAAAATTAACCGATTTTTAAACTCAAAATAGATAGGTTTGAGATGAATGTAGAGCAAGGTTTTTTATTTGAAGATATGACCGAACTAGAAAAGTCGGCTTCATTGAAAATTACATCTAAAAACAAAAAAACATTATCCAAAGAACAACAAGCATTCAATAGGCTTACAAAACGCGTTGAGACTTTGGAAAATGAGATGCTTCTTCAAAATGAAAAATTAACAAAACTCAATATTTCCTACTCCAAAGAAATAGCGCCTTTGCTGTCTGAAAAGGCTCAGAATGATATGAAACTTGCCATGACGCTTGGCAATGCCACGAAGTTTATTAAGTTCACGAAGACTAAATTAGATGACCTGACCGATGTGATTTTAAACCTTTGCGATTCGGCATTCAAAGAAATTCCTGCTACCCCTGAAATGGAAATTTTTTACGAAGAGTGGTCCAAAGTCAACTACAAAGATGAAGTTGAAAAACAAAAAAATGAGTTCAAAGACGAGCTGCAAGATCTTATGAAAGACATCTGCGGGGTCGATATAAACATGGATGACTTTGACGACAATTCTGAAAGCTTTGCGAGACTTGCAGATAAATTTCAAGATGAAGTAAGAGCCAAAAAACAGAAAAAAGTTAAGAAAAACAAGAAACAGCTCCAAAGAGAAGAGGCAGAAAAAGCTGAAGCAGAAATCAAGAAAAAAAGTATCCGTAATATATACATTACGCTCTCAAAACTTCTTCATCCCGATACTGAACTTGATCCGAAGCTAAAAGCACAGAAAGATGAAATAATGAAGAAGGTAACAGTAGCGTACAAAAATAAAGATTTAACTGCACTGCTAAAACTCGAACTTGAGTTTGTCCACAAAGAGAGTGAGCACCTTGATAAAATTACGGAAGCTAATCTCAGGATATATGTATCTGCTTTAAAGGAACAGGTAAAAAATCTGGAAAGAGAAATGTATATGGTTCGAGCGAATCCAAGGTATCGCGAACTAGCAGAGCTTATTTCACTGCCGGAAAACGCCGCCGTCTTTGGTCTCAGCAAAAAAGCGAAAAACATTAAGGCTGAAAATAACAAGGTCTTGGCTCAGATTTCAGAATTTGAAAAGCCTCATCCCAAAAAACCAATACTTGCCTTCGTAGAAAAATATTTTAATAATCACCCCCAATGCATCTCTTTCGACTCTATTATGGAAAGTTTCTTTATGAGAAAAGGTCGGAGATAAAATCCAGACGCAAAAATACGCTCCTTTCTTAAGTTGCAAATTTAAAAGCAATTTAGTATAATGTGAATGCCATTAAAAATTATACTTTAAAAGCAAAGAAAGGGAGATTGTGATGGACAAATACATTCTTGCATTGGATCAGGGAACGACTAGTTCCAGGGCAATTGTTTTTAACAAAAAGGGTCAGATTGTTGCTACAGTTCAAAAGGAATTTGAACAATACTTTCCAAAACCAGGCTGGGTGGAACACGATGCTGAAGAGATTTGGCAGAGTCAGCTGGAAGTTACAAGAGAGGCCATTAAAGAGGCCGGTATCGTTCCTTCTCAAATAGTTTCAATCGGTATAACAAATCAGAGAGAAACAACTGTAATATGGGACAGAAAAACAGGTAAACCCGTTTATAATGCGATTGTCTGGCAGTGCAGAAGAACTTCTGAAATGTGCAAAGTCCTTGAAGAAACAGGCGTTAAGAATATTATCAAGGACAAAACAGGTTTGCTTCTCGATGCTTATTTTTCAGGAACTAAAGTTAAATGGCTTCTTGACAATGTCCCGGGCTTGAATGAAAGAGCACAAAAAGGGGATGTTTGCTTCGGAACAATTGATTCATGGCTCCTTTATAAACTTACTGGCAAACACGCAACAGAACCTTCCAACGCATCAAGAACACTTCTTTTTAATATAATAACAGGAAAATGGGACGACGAACTTCTTGCTATTTTCGGAGTGCCAAAGGCAATATTGCCTGAGGTTCAGCCATCGAGTTCTCTATTTGGAAAAACAAAGAAAGAATTCTTCGGAGAAGAAATAGCCGTTACAGGTATAGCAGGCGACCAACAAGCAGCGCTTTTCGGGCAGGCATGTTTTAATGTCGGTGACTGCAAAAATACTTATGGCACTGGATGTTTTGCCCTTCTTAATACTGGAAAGAAGCCGGCGTTTTCAAAGAATAATCTTATTACGACTGTAGCCTGGGATTTGGGAGACGGTTTGGAGTACGCCGTTGAAGGTTCAGTATTTATTGCAGGGGCCTTGATTAAATGGCTTAGAGATCAGGTAGGACTAATCCAAACTGCTTCTGAGACCGATGCGCTTGCAAAATCAGTGGAAGACACAGCAGGAGTTTATGTAGTCCCTGCATTCGTTGGTCTTGGCGCTCCTTATTGGGATTCAGATGCCAGAGGAAGCATACTTGGTATCACAAGAGGTTCATCTAAAGCGCACATAGTTAGAGCCGCGCTAGAAAGCATAGCTTTTCTTTCAAGGGATCTTATTGAAGCGCTTCAGGAAGATTCAGGCAAGAGAATAGCTTCTCTTAAAGTTGACGGCGGAGCTTCGATGAATGGATTTTTGATGCAATTCCAGTCCGATATACTTGGCATTCCGGTGATTCGTCCGAAAATGTCTGAAACGACAGCTCTCGGAGCCGCATATCTCTCAGGTTTGCATTCAGGATACTGGGACAGTAAGGATGAAATTGTGAAGAATTGGGAAATTGGAGCTTCATTCCAGCCAAATATGGATATTTACAAGAGAATGAAGCTTATAACTAACTGGAATAAAGCAGTTAAAACGACAAGAACTTTCAAGTTCTAATTCCAATAAAACAAAAAGGCTGGAGTTTTCCAGCCTTTTTTCATTTCTAGTACCAAACTACATGTCTCCAAGACATGTCCCGACGAGTCTGGCGCTCTCAACCCACGGGTGATCTACCGGGACAAGTTTTGTTTTTCCTACTGCTTCGGCAAGCGGAACAGGGACTGCATATTCTCCCTGAGCTGCGACAAGGATTCCATAATGGTCATTTTCAATAAATGTAGCGCAAGCTGTGCCTAATCTTGTAGCCAAAATTCTATCTGATGCTGAAGGAGTACCGCCTCTTTGAAGATACCCAAGAATAGTAACTCTTGCCTCAAGTTTACACATTTTTTCAAGTTTTTGAGCTATATCCATTGTGTGGTTTATCTGAGTTGCCTGGAGTTTTTTAACTTCGATTTGAGCAGCTTTAATCTCCTCTTCAGTTTTAGCTTCCTTTTTCTTCTGTTCAGCTATTTCCAAAAGCATCGCTGTTTCAATGGGCATTGCTCCTTCAGAGACTGCTACAATGCTGAAGTGCTTTCCACTTTTGCTTCTTCTGCATATTGCATCAGCTATTTTATCAATGTTGTAAGGAATTTCCGGTATAAGAATTACATCTGCTCCACCTGCTATTCCAGCGCCCAAAGCCAGCCAGCCTGCGTGATGTCCCATGATTTCGACGACTAATATTCTGTGATGAGAGTGAGCTGTGCTGTGAAGTCTGTCCACAGCCTCAGTAGCAATGCCAAGCGCAGTATCAAAGCCAAATGTTACATCAGTCATAGCTACATCGTTGTCTATAGTCTTAGGAAGAGTTATGACATTGAGCCCTCGTTGCGAAAGACGATGGGCATTTTTTAGAGTTCCGCCGCCGCCTAGACATACCAGGACATCGAGGTAGTTTTTGTGATAATTTTCGACTATGACATCAGTCATATCAAGAACTTTATTGCCTACATTCATTTTATGAGGTTTGTCTCTGCTCGTGCCAAGAATAGTCCCGCCCAAAGTCAGGATTCCGGAGAGAATTGAACCTTCCAATCTGATAAAACGGTTTTCCATCAACCCTCTGAACCCATCCTTGAACCCAATAATATTCATGTCATAGGCTTCCATAGATGCCTTGCCAATCCCGCGAATAGCGGCATTCAAACCTGGGCTGTCCCCTCCAGCGGTCAATATTCCTATGTTCTTAGGCATAACTATTGTTCTCCGATTGTCTGTTTAAAATTTCAACTTTTACAAATGAATCTAGTTAGGATTATAATTTGAGAAGCCGCACTTATCCAGTAGTGTCAAAAAAAAGAGATAATCATTGATTAAAGGTTGAAGTGGCAAGTATTTTAAATATACTCCATTGATATTAGGACGATTATACAAAAGATGGGATTGTATGTTCTTCTGGAAAACTCTGGGCTTATTTCTAAAATTATGTATCATTGCTATTGTATCAATTGTGATATGCATTTCAGTAGCTATAGCGTTATATATAAATTGGTTAACAATCAAAAACAAAAGCTATGATTCGATAATCTTAGCTGCTGCTGCGCGTTATAATATGGACCCTAGCCTTATCAAAGCAGTAATCTGGAAAGAGAGTTCTTTTAATTCGTTCATTACCGGGATAAAGCAGGAGCGCGGGCTAATGCAAATAATGGAAAAGAATGCTGTTCAGGATTGGGCTAACTATAGAAATTGCGATATCCCGCCAATCGGAGTCCTTTATTCACCCGAAACAAATATAGACATTGGAGCATGGTATCTATCCAGATGTCGAACTCACTGGGTCAAATACAAAGACAGTCTGGCCCTGACACTGGCCGAATACAATGCCGGTTACAAAAATGCTAAAGAATGGGCTCCGTCAGCTTCCGACGGCGATGTAATAGAAAGAATAAAATTCCCCTCGACCAAAAACTATGTAAAGGCAATTCTGTCAAAATACGAAAGTTACAAAAGCTCTGAAACCAACTTTAGAAATAAATAATCAGTAAGCGCTAGCCTATTTCCCGTTATAGACATTTCCAGCATGACCAATTTTTCCTCCCTGATCTATATTTATTGGTCCAAGAGTATTTCCTGAAAAAAGAGAAGAGACTACTGCGTTACCATGAGACAGGTCTTGACTTGAAGCAATCCATAGCCCCCATCCTACATTATCAAAAAAAGAACATCCACTGAAAAATACTCTGTTAACACCAGTTCCTTCGGGTCTAATATTATTGTGAGATATGAAACAGCCGTTATTCCTGTTTTGAGCTAGCATAAGATTGTGGAAGCTAAGGTCATAAGCTTCGCGGGCAAAAATGCCTACATCGAGATTATTCTTTATTATTCCATTGTTGAAAACGGCATGCTTGAGCGAATTATCTATGCTGATCCCGGCGCTGTGATTTGAGTAGCAATAGAAATTTGAAACAAAAATATTTTCGCTTGCATAGAGAGCAATCCCGTCAAATGTGTTATCATGGAATACAGAGCCGTCTATAAATACATTCTTGCTTTCCCAGCTTACTACAAGACCTCCGCTTCTGGCATTGTGGATATTTACATTATTTATCCAGAGATTTTCGACCATTCTTACATCAATTCCGCTATTCATCAGCCATATTCTTGTGGCATCAGATTCGGTAGGTTGATGGAACATATTGCCATCCAAATCAAGGCAGGAAATGGTGACATTCCTCACATATGTTTTTGGCGTTTCAGCATCAGAGCCGATAAGAATCATAGGCTGACTTACATCGTCAGCCAATTTTAAATAAGTTCCGGCTTCGCCTGATAGACAAACATTGGACTTATTAATATGCAAGCCTTTTCTAAGTATATGAATCCCGGCCGGAATCTTGACAGTTCCGCCTTCAGAAGGAAGATTGTCAATCGCTTTCTGAATATCTAACTGTATTGGTGGATGGATGATCGGAGTTGTCTCCGCCACTATTTTTGGCGAACCTTTATAGTTTTCGCAAGATGAAAATCCGAGAGTAACGCTCAGAAACAGGACATAGAGCGTAATTTGATTTTTTTTCATTTAGATAGAATCCCTTTATATGTAGGTAAATAGTGAAAGTACACAATGCGTTTATTTAGAATTTTAGCTGAGTAAAAAATGATTTCACTATTTTGGTGAGGCAGATTTAGTATTTTTGAGTAAAAAGCATAGCACGAATCAATACAAACAGGTATTGTATTTTGTGGTGTGCTATTTAAAATTTAGTTTAAATACGCAATAGCTGCAAAAAATTTAGGACATATCATGTCTCCTGATGATAAAATAGCCAAAAACAACTGCATGAGAAAAATTATGATATCCTCTAAGTACATACTTCCGCTGGTTGCTCTTTTAACATTTGTCGGATGTCAAACGGCTCCGGCAGTAAACCGCCAGCAAATTGATTACAAATACATTTGCAAGCAAGCAGAAAGTATTTCAAAAGAAGGATACTCCGAGCCTTCGAAAATTGATAATAATTTATCTTCAGCTGAGTATGGTCAGGTAACATTTAATTCAGCAAAAGAACTTTGGAGAGAAGGAAAACTTCCATACAGATTAGAATTTTATCATCTTGGGTACATGTACAACTCTCCCGTTGTACTTAACGAATTCAAAGGCGATTACTCTCAGGAATTAAGGTTTACAAATGACCTTTTTAATTTCGGCAATTTAGATCAGCAGAGAACTGATTACATTAAGACTTTGAATCAAGGCTATTCCGGATTCAAAATACTCTGCCAGTTAAATAGGCCAGGACAGTTTGACGAGCTTATCTCCTTCCTTGGAAATAGCCGATTCAGAGCTTTGGGTAGATACAATATTTATGGCGTTTACGCTACTGCGTTCCTGACTAAAGGACAGGATGGCGGCATTGAAATAGGACATTTTTCAGATTACTGGCTTGGTAAACCAAGCGACAGCAGTACTAACCTGACAATCTACGCCATAGCAGATGCTTCTGATGCAGTTTCGGCATACAAATTTGAGATATCTCAAGGAGATACTTGTGCAATAAAAGTATCTCAGACTGTCTATCCAAGAAAAGAGCTTTATGGCATAGGAATAGCCCCGATGTCAAGTGTCTATATGTTCGGAAAATCATCTAAAAAGAGCTTCGGTAGTTATTACCCTGAAATGCATTTTTCTGATGGATTAGTCGTGAAAACTGATGACAACTGCATATTCCAGCCTTTGGAAAATTATTCTAAAACTGTCCTTTCTGAATTCGCTACGAAAAATCTTAAGTATTTTGGGCTCTTTCAGAGAAATAGGAATTATGAAGACTATCAGACTCCGTTTTCTCCTATGCATTTGATGCCTAACCTCTGGATTGCGCCATCGGGCAATTGGGGCGAAGGCAAGGTTGAATTAGTCCAAGTACCTGCAAACAATATAGATTCTCTAAATATCTATGCTTTTTGGACCCCAAAAGATAAACTAACACCAGAAAAATCCTATACATTTGAATACACGATGAACTGGTCTATGAATGAACCTGACTCGACCCTCGGCCATGTAGTTTCGACTAGAGCAGGGACAGTTAATAATACGACGACATTTTCAATAAAATTCACAGGCGATAATCTCCAGAAGCTTTCTGCTGTAACTAATTTAACTCCTAATATTAAAATAGACGGCAATGCGAAACTGACCGGCGTTCCGCAGATCTTAAAAGATCCTTATGACAATGCCTGGAGAGTTCTAATTCCTGTAACCAATACAAATGATCCTGCTAAATCTAATATCGCAACGATTAACTGTACTTTGTTTGACGCTAAAGTACCTGTAAGTGAGACATGGTCATACAAATGGATACCATAATCCCTAAAATTCCAGAAACAGAATCTTACGATGACGCCTACACCAAGGTAGAGCGTTATCTTATTTCTTTGCGGATTGAGAACAGGCGGATACTGAGCAAGCTTGTCTATGTTATTTTGGAAAAGACTGCCCAAATTCATCACCTTGATTTGAAGCATGATATAACGACATTAGCCATGGATGAAACCAATAGACTTACCTCTGAATGGTGCGAGAAAGTACTTGGCATAAAAGGTACTCCCGAAAAAGGAATCCCTCTTAAAGGAAGAGTTGCGATGCTTCTTGCAAATGTGCCTTCAAAATGGGCAAAATACTTTTTGAGCGACGGAGAACTTCCCAACGAACTCGTCAGTGCCATGAGAGAAGCGTACATTTCAGCAGGGCCTGAGTTCCAGAAATCCAGAATGACGCACAGAGCATTGGTTTTTAATCCTGCCACCTCGATTTTAGCTGAGGCTTATAGACTGGCAAATAGAAGACCGTTTGTGAAATGGGCTATATATTCAGCGATAATTTTTATTTTTATTTTGCTATTCTTTTTTACCAGATAGAAAATTATGAGAGGTACTACAAAGTCAAGCATTAAAGCTAATCAGAAACTCTACAGAAAAGCAGAGATAAGGCGTGTTTTATTTTTCAGTGTAAACTTTATCATTACTCTGATTCTTACGCTTCTTATGGCAGACTTATTATGGAGAATAGGTTACAATCTTTTTTATGTTATTATTCTCGTGCTTTTTACGATTTTATCCTGGCAGATATCTCTTGGCATAACTCACTGTATATTTGGTTTTTTTACTCATCCCAGAGCCGGAAAATATGACCATATCACAGAAACTATCAAGCATCTGGATATCAAGGTCAAGTTAGCTAATACTGCCATCCTTATTCCTATGTACAATGAGGAAACAAAGAGAGTTTATGAGGGTATAAGAGCTATTTATCAATCGCTAAAAAAGTATGGGACTTTAGGAAGTTTTGACTTCTTTATCCTTAGCGATTCGACTAACCCAAATAGAGGAATAATGGAAGAGGCTCTATGGGTGCAGTTATGCCAGCAGTTGAATGCATTCGGTAAAATCTACTACAGGCGAAGAGAAAATAATTTTCACAAGAAGGCCGGGAATGTAGCAGATTTTTGTAAATCATGGGGGAGCCGCTACAAATATATGGTTTGTATGGACGCTGACAGCATTATGTCCGGAGAGAGTTTGACCAGCCTTGTTAAGATAATGGAAACAAATTCCAATGTAGGCATCTGTCAGACTGCTCCGAAAGTGGTCAATGGATGTACACTTTTTTCGAGGATGATGCAATTCTGTACCCATTTTTACGGTCCGCTTTTTCAGGCTGGGCTTAATTTCTGGCAGCAGGGCAAAGGCAATTACTGGGGGCACAATGCAATTATAAGAATAGCTCCGTTTATGGAATTTTGTTCACTGCCTCGCCTACCAGGAAGTGAACCTTTTGGCGGCAAAATATTAAGCCATGACTTTGTCGAGGCGGCCATGATGCAGAAAGCAGGCTGGGCTGTCTGGATGGCCCACGATATCAACGGTAGTTACGAGGAAACCCCACACAATCTTATAGACTTTGCAATTAGAGATAGAAGGTGGTGCCAGGGAAATCTTCAGCACACTTGGTTAATCCTCTCAAAAGGTCTTCCGAGTGCAAATAGAATACATATGTTCAATGGGATAATGTCCTACTTGAGTTCATTTCTCTGGTTTCTATTTCTGGTTTTCAGTACTATTGCAGTTTATGAAACCCATCAGGAAGACCTCTCAATAGTGGTCGTGTCAAGTTTTGCAGACTTTATTCATTTGTCAATTTACGATGAATATATGTTCATTTTCATTCTTACAATGAGTATTCTTTTTCTTCCCAAAATATTATCTATCCTGAGAATGCTTATATATAACAAAGATGAATTTAAGAAATTCGGCGGCTTCTGGAAGTCGGTCTGTAGTGTATTTCTTGAGATGATACTTTCTGCGATGATAGCTCCGATTCAGATGATGTTTCACACCAAATTTATTATCTACACTTTGCTTGGAAAGGGCGTAGCATGGAATACTCAGAATCGCGATGCTGAGGACGGAATCAAGTTCAGAGCCGCTTTATCTGTGCATGGCGTGCAGACTCTCGTCGGGATAATATGGGCTTTTGTAGCTTACTACTACAGCGTAAATTTCTTCTGGTGGCTTAGCCCTATTACAATATCGCTTTTTCTGAGCATCCCTCTCTCTATAGCGCTAAGTAAGACTTCGATAGGGACTTCTCTTAAAAATGATAAAATATTTATAACTCCTCCAGAATCCGTAGGTGACACAGAAGTTGACGCTCTCAATAATGCGCTTGAGAAAAAATATCTTGATGTAAAATTCAGACTTACTAATTCACCTTCTTTCGGGATCCTCTATTCAATTGTTGACCCTTATGTAAATGCAGTGCATGCAATGCTTATATATGAAAGAGGAAAAGGCGATCCCACCGAACAGCCCAGACCTTTGCTTTTAGGAGAAAAACTCTTAATAGAAGGTCCTTGCGCTTTGTCCGGTGCCGAAATAAAAGCTGTCTTAGCCAATCCTTCAGGAATGAGATGGCTCCATCAGCAAGTCTGGTTAAGGCCTTCTTCAAAAATTCATCCTATCTGGCAGACTGCAATTACTGCGATACAATAATTGGTTGTAAATTAAAATAACCACCAAAATCGAGTGACTATGAAACGCTTCATTGCTTTAGCATTCTTTCTGTTCTCTTGTGTCTTTCTATTTGCTAATGCCAAACCTGCTCCTTTTACATTTGAAACACTTGTTTCAATGGCAGGAGAAACGGCCCGATGTGAATACAAAGAGAGAATTTCGCCCCTTCCTAAAGCGCTTCAAGATATTGATTATTCGCAATACAATTTGATGAGATACAATATAGATAATGACCTATGGGCTAAAGATGATTTGCCTTTCAGAATAAGTTTTTTCCCTCTTGGAACTCCTCTTTATAGTCTGCCGGTAGAAATTTACGAAATTGATAATGAAGCTTTAATAAGCAAAGTTCCTTTCAGCCCCGAACTTTTTCAATATGAGGATCAGGTCAAATTTATAAAAGATCAAATGCCCAAGGATGCCGGCTACGCCGGATTCAAAATTCGCTACAAACCCAAAGGAAGCGCATACCCCGACGAATTTGCAGCCTTTTTGGGAAACAGTTATTTTAGAATAATTTGCGACGGTAGTTCTTACGGGCTTTCAAATAGAGGTATAGCCATCAATACCGGCGTTGAAAATGTTCCCGAAGAGTTTCCTTCTTTTGAAAAATTTTACTTAGTCAAACCCTCAAAAAATGATGAGTCGCTAACTATCTACGCATTTTTAAATGGCAGAAGCGTTACAGGCGCATATTCATTTAGAATTACGCCCGGAGCCGAGGCGACTGTTGATGTCAAATCTGTCCTTTTCTTTAGGAATAAGGTAAATTTGATTTGCCTTGCCCCCATTACTTCGATGTTCTGGTTTACCCTTGGGGAGCCTGATAATTTCCATGACTACAGGCCATCAGTGCATAATTCAGAAGGTTTAGTTCTATCAGACGGGATAACTGACCTTTACGAACCTCTTACTAATTACCCTCTTCACAAGATGATAAATGATGATATAGCTTGTGATTCTTTAAGATATTTCGGGCTTATCCAGAGAGATAGAGAATATAATCGCTACATGGATCCAGGGGTTAAATATCATCTAAATCCGAATTGCCTTATAATCCCTCAAAACCATTGGGGCGAAGGCTCATTGAGACTTTTCGTTCTTCCTACGCTTACTGAATGGATGGACAATATTAACCTTTTCTGGATACCAAAAACTCTTCCTGAGCCGATGAAGCCAATGAATTTCGACTACAGAGTTCTTTACTCGCTCAAAGAACCTGAAAACAACTTGTCTTTCGTCAAATACACCAATGTCGGGCAGGATCTAATTAATTGTGAAAACAGTATCTTTGCCCTTTCATTTGCTGATAAAAATGGCACTATCGAGAAATCCAAAGGCATAAAAATAGATCTCCAGGTACCCAATGATGTTATTATTGTTTCTCCTCCCACCATTGAAAAAATCTCTTTCAATAATACTTGGAGAGTTCTTTTCACTCTTACGGTTCACAAAAAGTTAGCTTATGATGACAAACCATTTATAATAAAGTGTAGGCTTACAGACAATGGAAAAGCCATATCTGAAGAATGGTATTTTCTCTGGTATCCACAATGAAAATAAAAGGGGGATGGAATGTTTGACCAAGATGCTTATAAAATTCCTAAACTGAAAAAAGAATTCCAAATACAGCTCAATGACGGGACTAAAACGCTCCAGAAGTTCATATTTTTTCTCAATGAATATTCCAAATACTCAGCTGAACAGCAAACCATTCTTGAGTTTCTTAATGATGAACAAACTATGGTTTCCTCAATTCAGTCTCAATTAGGTAAGAATGGCATTTTCAGTATAATAAACAAAAATGAAATCTGCTATATCTTAGATGATAATGTACATCCAGCTCCATCTGCTACTCCGCAAAATGAAGCGGTGTTTGTGCTTAAAACAGGTCAAAAACTAAATGCCTCAATTTATCAGCGTACACAGGCAGGACAGAGCAGAATGATAGATTATCTTTCCACTCCAGGGCAGTTTGTCGAACTTGTTATGGATCGCAAATATTTTATTTACCTGAATAAAAATTTTATACTGAAAGTCGTTCTATAGAGATGGCTGCAGATATACCTTCCCTTCTCGATGCTATCAGAATAAAGAGGCCTGTTCTTGCCAGGCTTCTCGATAAAGAAGGCAAAAAAACTCTTGGAAAATTTGCTAAGAACTTTGAATCCACCTCCAAATTTAATGATAAATCTATTCAGGATAGATTTGACCTCATCCGAATAACTGCGTCTTATGTAGAGGGACTTCTTGGTAAAGAAATTGCTGAAAAGCTTAGAGTTCGCCTTGCGTCCAATGCCAACTTGCTAACAGCCAATCATCATTGCGCTAATATTTCTGACTTGCCTGTTCAGGGGACAATAGCTTTTGCGTTATCAGAAAAAACAGATGCAGTAGTGGTAGTTTTCGCCTTTGGCGATATTCCTTTGAATAATTCCAGATACCCCAGAGGAATACTTTTTGCCAATGATATTAAACTTCCTGTGTTCCCTGACAAATGGAAAAATACTCTTGTGAGTGTGGCTCCAGCATTTACGGCTGAATTTGTTCATAAAGCTATTCAGAGAGCCGAAAAACTACTTAATGAGGGACAAATTACTTGCAAGCAGTTCGATACATCAAAGTTTTTTCTGCAAACAATGTATCTCAATCACAAGGTGCTTTCCTGCAAGTCTTATTCAGATCAGGCAGTTATTATCAGCAATATAGTCTGGAAAAAACTCTTTGCCGAAGATGCAGCGCTCCACAATCTCGAACTCGTTCATCTGGAGATAGAAAAAATAGTTGCCGAAATTCTTATTCTTGATTTGGATAACAAACAATCTCTTGCCTATCAAATGTTTTTTAATAATTCCCTGCTTTGGAATCTGCTTAATGAACTTGATGGCAAAAATGGATGCTGGTGTGAGGAAAAACTTAAAAATCTGACTTTAGATAATTTTCAGGACAATTCAGACTCAGATTCATCGGTAGGTTCAGGAACTGTTTTCTTCTGGGGAATAGACACTAAAGGCAGGAGAATTCCACTCTATTTAACTCAAGAGAATCACTATGAACTATATCTGACCGGCATAAGCGATTCTTCCGAAAAATTCTGCCTTGCCTTTACCCCCGAATCAATTAAAGACGCTTTGAAGAAAAAATTGATTATTTCAAGCCTTTTTACAAGCTTTGCCGTCGTATCATTTGCAAGAGGGTATAAATGTTATGGCGGATTTATGCAGGTGGACTACCTGACAGAGATGAGAAACGGTCTTGCAAGGGCTTTAGCCAATAGCAATTTGCCCGAGTGGGCTGAAATTGTCAGATCCATAGAAACGGAGAACTACTGTACCGGAATGATATTTGCTCTTTTTTCTTCTAATGCTGATGACATAAGTCCGGCAGGAGCAGTAGAAATAGCTTCGAATGGAGGGTTTACGGAAGAAGAGTTAGATAAAATTAGCTCAATATCTCTGGAGGATTCAACTCTTTTCGGTCTTCCGAGAATCTATAGAACCGTCTTTCGCCCTGATGAGAGGACAGAAGAACTCTCTTCAATTACTTCAATGGATATTTATAATTACAAAAAAGACAACTTCATAATAATTAGTGGTGATAAATGATTAAAGTTTCTGGATACAAATATGAGTACAAGGAAGATCCTCCGATAAAAATATCTTTCCATACCTGGCACTATAGGCCAAATGTGATTGTCAGGCTCGATTGTAAAGGATATTATGGTTTGGGTGAGGCTGCCCCGCTTATCCAGATTACAGGCGATGACCAGAATTTGGTAATTAACGAACTCAAAAACCTCAAATCTATTGCTCTCGATCCGAGAACTCATACGCCGCAAGAACTTCATCACTATCTGGACAAACTTGATCTTAAGTCTGTAACCTTGCGGACTGCGCTGGATTTTGCTTTTCACGACCTTAAAGGAAGAGTCCTGGGAACTCCGGTATGGAAAATGTTTTCTGAAACCATTACCAAAATACCAAATAGCGTAACAGTTTATCTGAAAGAAACTCTTGAAGAGACGGCGCAAGAGGCTAAACGGCTTGTTGCTAAGTTTCCACACATGAAGGTTATGAAGGTGAAACTTAGCGGTGAAGGCGACTTCGAAAGGTGCCAGGCAATTAAAGAAGCTTTGAAAGGGCAAGACCTTGTTTTCTCTCTCGATGCAAATCAGGGGTACAATGATCCTGCAGTAGCTGCAAAAACTCTAAATAGAATCATCGAACTTCTGGGTAATGTCCTGCTTATTGAAGAGCCTTGCCCTAAAGGCGACCTCGATAAACTCAAATTTGTCAAAGATAATATCATAAACTCTCTGATTTTTGCCGACGAATCAGCAGTTAATCTAGCTGATGTCAAAAAAATAATCTTACACAATGCCGCTCACGGAATAAATATCAAACTCCAGAAAGCTGGCGGTATCTATCCAGGACAGCAAATTGCCTCTCTGGCAAGCAATCATGGACTCAAACTTATGGTAGGAGCTATGATTGAAGGTCCAATTGGAATGTCAGCAGGAATTCATTTCGCGAATAATCTTTCGGGTCTAATCCTCAAAGATCTTGATACTGATCTTGATATGGAAGACCATATTGATGGGAAGATTGAGTTCTTTGACGGTATAAGGCTTCCAAATCATTCACCAGGCTTCGGACTTAACTTCAATCAAGACAAGATACGAAGCTTATCCGATAAAGGTCTCTTAGCGCTTCATCCGCTGTAATGCACTTCTCATTGCTCGTCATGCCTAAACTTAACTGATTTAATACAAATGCGACTAGATACTAGTTGCAAATCAAGTAATTGCAGCTAATAATTAGTCATAAATCAAGAAAAGGTGTGCTATGTTTGCAGTAGAAGTTCAACGAAAGATAGAAGACTTCAGAGAATACGGACTGTCGTCATATATACCGCGCGACAACAAAGTTCATATAGTTGAAAACTGCATATCTACTATTATTGGCGCGCGAAGAGTGGGCAAAAGTTACCGACTTAATCAGATAATCGGCGATATGCTCAATAGCCACCAGATCGAATCTATATCCAATGTGTGCCCCCTTGATTTTGATAATCCGATACTGTCATCTGCCAAAGCCTCTGAATTAAAGGTAATACAGGAAGTTTTCTTTAAAATATCTCCGGAGTTCAGTTTAAAAACTCCTCTGCTTTTTCTGCTTGATGAAATTCATAAAATAGACGGATGGGAAAATTTCGTAATCGAATTATCAAGAAATCCTAACTGGAAAGTTTTTGTAAGCGGTTCTTCATCAGACTTATTGTCTGACAGCATAGCAAAAGAGCTCAGAGGCAAATCAATAAAAACCATTCTCTACCCTTTGAGTTTTAAAGAGTTTCTGAAGTTTAAAGGTATTTCATTGCCAAACTTCTCAACTATTGGTTTAGCGGAATTGTCAAGATTTTTCGAAGAATATCTTAAGTGGGGAAGCTTTCCGGCTATTTCAAAAACTCACGACATGTCCAGGGATGTTCTGCTTAGGGAGTACTTTGACACTATGATTCTAAAAGATATTATTCAAAGATACAATGTCAGCAAACCTAAGCAGTGTATTGAGCTTTATAAATATTTGCTGTCCAATATGGCAAAACCATACACTATAGACAGCGCATATCAGCATATTAAAGAAAGCGGATATCCTACAAGCAAAGATGCTTTGAAAGATTATATAAACTGGGCTGAAGATTCCTGGCTTTTCTTTAGCGCTGCATTATTTTCGGATTCATTAAAAGAAATTGAACGCAATTACAAAAAGGCTTATTGCATAGACTGGGCTCTGGCAAATCAGAATAGCCCTGTGTGGGACGGAAAATACTCTAGAGCATTAGAGAACATGGTCTTCATTCATCTAAAGCAGAATTTTCCGAAGGTTAGATATTATCTGACTAAAAGCAAAAGAGAAGAAATTGACTTTATAGTTTGCGACCAATTTTCAAAACCTCAGATGCTCATTCAGGTTTGTTATGATCTTTCGGCCAAAGAAACTCTTCAGCGGGAAATCTCTCCGCTTGCCAGGAGCTGTAAATATTTTGGATTGAAAGAAGCTTACATCATAACAATGAATCAAGAAAATGTGTTTGATGAAGATGGTGTCAAAATATATGCTATTCCAGCTTATAAATGGCTTTTGACTTTCTGATTTTTAAGATTCAATCAGCGAATTACTCGAATAGGCGCGAATTACAAGGCAAGTTTTATAGAACTCTCCTTTAGCGTTAATCCGTATTCATTAGCGGACAAAGGAAGTTTTCTCGTTTCACAAATTCTGCAAACTCTTAATCCTTTGAGTTCAGTTTGCCCAATGCCTCTATATCTGCAAAATCTTTATGCCGGCCTAAGGTTTTTTTATTTATCAAGAACTCTTTCAGTCCAATAAAATTAAGTTTAATACCTTGGCAAATGCCTTCTATTTTACCTTCATCTACAATGTTCCATTCTAATCCGGAGATAGAAGTTAGTATATCAATTCTCACAGGTGGGTGCCCTAGCTGGACAACCTGTTTTTCAGTAGTAAAATCATTAATAGTAAGATCCAAATCTCCAGTGAATCGGGGCGCGCCATGAAAAGCCAAAGCATAAGCGCCTACGAGTACAAACTCGACTTTATGCTTGACGAATAACTCTAACAAATCTTTGAAGTCTTTCTGTATTTCCATAATACTGCTTTCTTAGTATTTCAATAGCTTCAACTCGCTCTGCGGGGGTGCGGCTCAGCCAATATTCAAGGTTTTCTTTAATTTCATCATGTTCCAAAGCAACTTTTTTAACAATCTTTTCAATCATAACTAAAAGCTTCATTCAGCTCTTTTTTGTTAATTATATCCTATTTCTGATCTTAAACTGCAAGAGTCTAACCACGAATGATACTAATTATACGAAAAGATAAAGGGAGGGACTGGGTTCTTGGGACTGGTCTTTTTACTTTACAAACCTTTCAACTTTCAACTGGGTCGATCGACCCTCCCACTGTTTTGGGTATTGACTTAACATCTAGTTTCGATTATCAATCCAACCCATCCGTGGTTTTGCTTTGTTATCACTCAGGCGAGACGACTAAGCAATATTACAGATTATAATTTATAACAATCTATTGATATATTAATTATAATGTGTTATTAAATGTGTAAAAGGAGACACACTAATGGCTACAAATTTACTATTAGATGATACACTCATAAATCAGGCGGTCAAGATCGGGCATCACAGATCCAAGAGAGCTGCTGTTACTGCAGCTCTCAATGAATATGTTGCTCACAAAAGACAACAGGACATAAAAGACCTATTTGGATCAATGAGTTTTGATGAAAGTTATGACTATAAGAAGGCTAGAAACAGGTGAAAGCGCTTGTTGATACATGTATCTGGTCTCAGGTCTTACGAAGAAAAGAACCGAATAATGAGTTTACTCAAAAACTAGGAGAATTAGTCAGCGATTCAAGGGTAGAAATAATTGGCCCTATCAGGCAGGAACTTCTTTCGGGAATTTCTGATCCCAATCAATTTATCAAACTCAAAAATCACCTTGCCTCTTTTGAAGATATTGCTTTGAGAACCGAACATTTTGTAAAAGCATCTGAATTCTCAAATATTTGCCGGGCTAATGGTGTTCAGGGTTCAACTATTGATTTCTTGATCTGCTCAGTTGCTGTGACTGAAAACTTGTTCATTTTCACAACTGATAAAGATTTTGACAATTATGCTCAATATCTGCCCATCAGACTTTACAAACTCTTCACTATTTAATGTCATTGAATTAACGAATTGGAGGGACGAACTTTGTTTCGTCCGTAAATTTACGGTCTTGACGAAGCAAGACCCTCCACTGAGAGTTTAACCACGAATGATACGAATTAGACGAAAAGATAATGGGAGGGCTTCAGAGAACTGAAGCCCTCCCATTATTTTTCAGCTCAATCGAGTATTTCCAGTTTAAGCCCGAAACTTTAGTTAGATTAGGCCGTTTTCTTTGGGGATTCGAAGAAGATGTAGGAAATAGTTTTTATTCCGAAGAGGAAAAGGCCTACAGCATAAGCTCCGATAAAGAATCCGAAGAAATACTGGTAGTGAAAAATATAAACAACAAATGTAATGAAACAGTAAATTCCCAATGCTAGCTCAATAATCCCGATTGTCAGGTTGTTTCCGACTTTGTATTTGCTTGATTTTCTGACTGTATCCAGGCTTCCGCTCTTAGGGGTACGGATGAAAGCTGATTTCTTGCCCATTACTGCTTCGATGACAGCGGCGGCATTATTTACACACAAGCCTGTTCCTACTGCTATCATCAGAGGGAAATTTCTGAATGAGAAAAATCCTTTTTTCTGGGCGGCGCCGCTGCCTGTGTATAATGCGCAAGGCGCAAGCGAAGCAAGAACGACCAGAGTCCAGAGATAAGGCAGATAAACTCCATAATTGATTTTAGGCGCAGCAATCAACACTGGAAGGGTCAGCACCGTAAGGATAATCATTAATACTGCCGCGAAGTTATTGGTCAGGTGCATAAAAGCTTCAAATTTCTGATGAAAAGTCAGTTTTTTTGATTTCAGAATGCTAGGAAGCAGTTTGATACCCGTTTCGACTGCGCCTTTGGCCCATCTTTTCTGCTGAGTCTTGAATGCCATCATGCCATTTGGAAGTTCTGCCGGGCAGACGAGGTCATAGTCAAAAGCCATTTTATATCCGTGTAGCTGGACTCTATATGATAAATCCATATCTTCAGTCAGAGTATCGCCTGACCAGCCGCCAACGGCGTCAATAGCAGATATTCTCCACATTCCGGCTGTGCCGTTAAAATTCATGCAGAGGTTATTATAGTTTCTTGCGCCTTGTGAAGCTGCAAAATGGGCGTCAAGAGCGATGCTTTGAGCTTTGGTCAGCCAATTTTCATATCTATTGAGATGCCCCCATCTTGACTGGATACAGGCAATTTCAGGCTTATTGTGAATCTGAGCAATACTTCTTCTCAGGAAGTCTTTCGGAATTATAAAATCAGCGTCGAATATAGCTACGAATTCACCTTTAGCGAACTTCAATCCATTTGATAGGCCGCCTGCCTTGAACTGGTCGCGATTATTTCTTCTTACAGTATAAATATCAACATTGGTGGAAGCTTTAAGTTCCTTCACATAATCGTCTATTATCTGGATTGTATCGTCGGTACTGTCATCAACTATTTGTACTTCAAACTTATCTTTTGGATAGTCAATTTCGACAGCAGAAAGCATCAGGCGCTTAATGACATCAGATTCGTTATAAACAGGAAGCTGAACCGTAATAAAAGGAAGATCCTTGTCTTGAGTATTTTTGTAAAATTCGCTTACAGTATCAACTACGCTGATACGCGCTTTCTTTTGTTTAATGTAGAAAAGGATTATCATGAAATACGAGTGAAAACCGTATATCATCAAGCATAATACAGTTATTGCGTAAACTGCAAAAACTGTCGTCATTAAAAAATCATTCATATTAAAACTGCTCCTAAATCTCAGTTAACTAATCAAGAAAACAAAATTATTAAGTTTTCAGTATTAGAAGCTTGGTAATGTGCAGACTTTTTTGAAAAATTCAACAAAACTCGCTAACTTTCTTCGTCTTGAGCCCCGATCGCCCCTTTGTCAGAGAGAGCAATTCTGCTATAATTGTCGTAATTAGATTTTTGATTCTTTGCAGCTTTAATAATAATTATAAGGATAGACAAGGCTATGAGCGATAGAAAACTTAAAGTCGGAGTTATAGGCGTAGGAGCTTTAGGAAGGCATCACACAAGATTGTATAAAGAAGTAAAAAATGCCGAACTCGTGGGAATTTATGATGCTAACTTCGATACAGCTCAGAATATTGCCAAAGAATTTGGAGTCAAGGCTTTTCAGACAATAGAAGAACTTGCTAATGAGTGCGAAGGTTTGAGCATAGCCGTCCCTTCAAATCTTCACCATCAAATAGCGTCAGTATTACTGCGTATGAAGAAGCATCTGCTCATTGAAAAACCCATTGCCGCTACAGTCCAGCAGGCAGGAGAGCTCGTTAGGCTTGCGGAGGAGAACGGCGTTCTTATCGAGGTAGGGCATACCGAGAGATATAATCCTGTGATGAGTTTCATGGATGGTAAAATTAATGATGTCAGGTTGATTGAGGCCAAAAGAATGGCTCCTTACCCGCCGGCAAGACCAGGGTTGCATCCGAGAGGAACTGAAGTTGGCGTAGTTCTTGACCTGATGATTCACGATTTGGAGCTTATACTTCATATAGTCCAGAGCAAAGTCGAGAAAGTAGAAGCCGCAGGGTTATCTATATTAAGCAATTCAGAAGACTTGGCAAACGCCAGAATAACATTCAAAAATGGATGCGTAGCTAATGTTACGGCAAGCAGAGTAAGCGAGACAGGCCAGAGAAGAATGCAGATCTATCAGTCAGAAAGATATATAAACCTTGATTATCAGGACAAAACAGGGACAGTTTATACAAAAACCGATACCGGAATATCCAAGGAAGTTGTAGCTGTGGTAGATCATAATGCGCTTCAGCAGGAACTTGAAAACTTCGTAAATAATGCGCTCACTTTTATCGAGACAGGTACAATCCCTGAGCTGAAAGTTTCAGGTAAGAGCGGACTTGAGGCGCTCAGACTTGCCGTTAAAATTACTGAAGAAATCCATAGGCATAACAGCGCTTACGGGATTCCTGACAAATCGGTTAGTTTCGAGAATGTTTTTTAGGCTGACTCTTTCGGAATGATAAAACAAAAATGATTTTATTGAGCGCTTATGCATCCGTATAAATATCTGGGATGGAAGGGAACTTCGAATGACGATGAAGTGATGAATTTTGCTTTATCCTTGCTTCCTGAAGTGCCTGAAAAGTATATTTTTAAGCACAAAGAAAATCGCATTATATATAAGTTTTCGATCGGAAATACGGAATATTTTGCAAAACTCAATAGACCAAATACTTTCTATCATAAATTTAAAACTTTATTCTTTTCAAACTCATATTTTGAGTTTAAATCAGCAATGCTTGTGCAGATGTCGAATCTTTCCGTGGTTAAAGCTTCGGGATGGTGCTCAAAGGGTTTTGAAGACATGATAGTCACAGAAAACCCAGGAAAAGGTTTTGTGGAGGCAGGGGCTTACTGGGAAACAGTATGCCAGAATAATTCTGTGAAGCAAAGTATTTTCCTATGCGGGTTAGCTGAGTTCGTCAGGAAGTACATCGGAGCAAATCTTTATCACAGAGACTTTCATCTTGGCAACTTGCTTATGGAAGAAAGAGATGGAACTATTCATTTTATGCTTATTGACCCTCTTGGAATAAGAAGAAAGCGCCATAGCTCCACATTTAACTCAGGAGTCCTTAGATTGATCGGAATTTTAAAGTCAGGCGTATCATTATCTGAAAAAGTAAAATTTTTCATGAAAGCAGGAATTATAGAAAATGAATCTGAATTTGAAAGTGTTTGGGCAAGGATAATCTATCTACTATCCAAACACGAGAATCGTAAATGGTTTGGCAGAAGGCCTAAAATATTGAAAGGGAAATCCAGATATTCAGAAATCTTAAAAGACAAAGACGGTTTAATATGGCTTGTACGCAAAGGTGTATCTAAAGATGATTTTGGAAAATGTGAATCCCTATATTTAACTAGAAAAAAAGCAAAAAAATATTGGCTTTACTCCTGTTTTCTCCAATCTCACGGTATAGACCACAGAATGCCAGTAGCATGGATTAAGAAAAGAAATGGTAAGGATTTGCTTCTACTGGAAACGGCTGAAGGATTTGAGCCTTTAAATGAAACTATAGCCTTTGATGAATTTATGAGTTTTTGTACGGCTTCAAGTGTAAAAATAGCCGATGTGAAGGCAGATATTCTTCTCAGAGGCAGTAAGCCTTGCCTTGTTTCGAGCGACCCTGAAAAATTTAATCAGAACATCTACTTTTTCTAGATAAAAAAAGCCCGCTGGTGCGGGCTTGAATAGTCAGTCAAGAGTGAACTTTATTAGTTCATTGTAGCCGGAATGAGTTCAGCTCTTCTGTTTTTCAGCCAGGAATTTTCATTGTGCCCAGCATCAACAGGTTTTTCGTTACCGTAGCTTATCGTCTGGAGTCTGGTTTCAGGAACGCCAAGGCTTACAAGATATTCTCTTACCGCAAGAGCTCTTCTTTCGCCAAGCCCCATATTGTATTCAGCGCTTCCTCTTTCGTCGCAATGACCTTCGATAATCAATCCAGCGCTAGGATTAGAAGTCATATATTTTGCTGCTGCTTCTAGTTTAGGAGTCTGTGAAGAACTTACGCTAGAATTGTCATAAGCAAAATAAACTGTGTCAAGTTTCACGCCGGGAATTGGTGTCCATGCATTTGCAGGTCTGCCTGGAAGTGATCCTGGGCCACCTAAAGAACTACCAGAACCAGAGCCAGAACCGAAACCAGAGGCTAAATCTCCGCTTCCTGAACCGAATTCATCAGCTCCGCCGGGTTTCATTTGACTTGAATCAGGGTTTGAGCAGGCTCCGAGGAAAGCTACTGCTGCAGTTAGCATTGACATTGCTAGTATTCTGGAAAGTTTCATCAATTACTCCTAAATTTATAAAATATTTTGAAACTGTTTTTACAATTCTGCTATTAGTATAATCTCAAAAATTCTCAAGTAAATAGCAAGAAAACTATACTTTAATACAAAATTCCAAGCGTATATAAATAGAATTCTATAAACAGCGATATTTTAATCTTGTCATTTTCTGCTATTCTTTGCATAGAGAAGCTCTAAAGAGAACTACAAAGATAAAGGATAGCTATGCTAAATATAGAGTGGTCAAAACTTGGGTTCGAGTACATGCCGACAGCATGTCATATTCAATTTAAATTTTCTAAAGGCAAATGGGATAGCGGAAGCCTTGTCAAAGATCCACATGTTTCCTTAAGCGTGGCAGCAGAATGCCTTCATTACGGTCAGGCTATTTTTGAGGGTTTGAAAGCATATAGATGCAAAGATGGGAAAGTCAGAGTTTTTCGTGATATTGAGAATATAAGGCGAATGAATAGTTCAGCTAATTACGCATGTATGCCTGAATTTCCTGAAGAGATGTTTCTGGAAGCAGTAAATAAAGTCATTAAAGCTAATATTGAATACACTCCACCGTACGGAACGGGCGGCGCGCTTTATTTAAGACCTTTAATGATTGGTTCTGGCCCGATAATTGGAATAGCCCCAAGTGATGAGTATATTTTTTTAATTCTTGCGACTCCAGTAGGCCCATACTATAGGGGCGGAATAGTTGGCGTTAATGCCATGATATTTGAGGATTACGACAGAGCCGCTCCTAATGGTTCGGGTCGTTACAAACTTGCCGGTAACTATGCCGCCAGTCTGAAAGCCTCCAAAATAGCCAAGGCTAAAGGTTTTCCTATAGTGCTTTATCTTGACTCAAAGGAACACAAATATTTCGATGAATTTACCTCAAGCAACTTCTTCGCTGTTACAAAAAGCGGGGAATACATAACTCCCGAATCAAAGTCAATTCTTCCGAGCATTACAAATAACTCTTTGATAGAGCTTGCGAACCATCTTGGGATAAAAGCAACAAGACGCCAGATAAAATTTGAAGAAATTGAAACTTTCGCAGAAGTTGGCGCCTGCGGTACAGCTGTAGTAATTACTCCAGTCAATGCAATCCAGAGAGGTGATAAGACCTACAATTTCACAAGCGACAAAGGCGTTGTAATTCAAAAACTTTATAAAGCTCTTACGGACATTCAATATGGCAATACTCCAGATGTATTTAACTGGATGCGCCTTATCGAATAGTTTCTTTCTAACGGCGTATTAGGGAGTAAATCATCTGACAACTGTCATAAATTTTGCTTGTTTGCCGAGTTTATGAAGTTTCTCGACAGTTCCGGATAAAATCAAGACGGGCATCCGCCAAGGCGGATATGCCCGTGCTGAAAATGAACTGATTATCTCCAGTTTTTAAATGCGTTGATAAGCCCATTGGTCGAACTATCGTGCGAATGGACTTCTTCATTGCCTTTAAGTTCGGGGAGTATTTTTCCTGCAAGCTGTTTGCCTAACTCGACGCCCCATTGGTCAAAGCTGTAAACATTCATAATAACGCCTTGAACGAAAATCTTATGCTCATACATCGCAATCAATCTTCCTAATACATTTGGAGTTATTTTCTTAACAAGGAAAGAGTTTGTAGGTCTGTTACCTTCAAAGACTTTAAAAGGAACAATGTCAGCTACTTCACTGAGTTTTTTGCCCATTGCGATAAATTCGTCTTCGACCTGTTTCTTTGTTTTACCAAAAGCAAGAGCTTCTGTCTGAGCAAAAAAGTTTGATAGAAGTTTTGTATGATGGTCGCCAGTCGGGTTCTGGGAAACTGCTGGAGCTATGAAGTCGCATGGGATGATCTTTGTGCCCTGATGGATCAACTGATAGAAAGCATGCTGGCCATTGGTGCCGGGTTCGCCCCAGATAATCGGGCCGGTTTGATAGTCAACTTTATTGCCATTACGGTCAACATATTTGCCATTGGATTCCATGTTGCCTTGTTGGAAGTAAGCTGAAAAACGGTGCATGTACTGGTCATAAGGAAGTATGGCTTCAGTTTCTGTCCCGTAGAAATTATTGTACCAGATGCCAATGAGAGCTATGATGACAGGGAAATTGTCCTTGTACGGAGTCTTTGCGAAGTGCAAATCCATTTCATGGGCACCTTCGAGAAGCTCAATGAAATTATCGTATCCGATGCTCAGTGCGATTGAGAGCCCGATAGCGCACCAGAGTGAGTATCTGCCGCCAACCCAATCCCAGAATTCAAACATATTGGCCACATCTATTCCAAAATCAGCTACAGCTTTGCTGTTTGTAGAGAGTGCTGCAAAGTGTTTGGCTACAGCTTTTTTGTCTTGTGCTGCGGCAAGGAACCAATCTCTTGCCGTGTGAGCATTGGTCATTGTTTCCTGTGTGGTAAATGTCTTTGAAGCTACAAGGAAAAGAGTGGTTTCCGGAGATACTTTTTTGAGAGTTTCTACAATATGTGTCCCGTCCACATTGGATACGAAATGCGAATTAATGCCTTGTATTTTGTATTTCTTCAGCGCTTCTGTGACCATTACCGGGCCAAGGTCGGAACCGCCGATACCGATATTAACGATATCCGTAATTTTTTTGCCCGTATATCCTTTCCAATTGCCGCTGTGAATCTTCAAACAGAATTCTTTCATCTGATTGAGAACGGCATTAATTTTGGGCATTACATCTGCGCCCTCTACCATGACAGGGGTATTGCTGCGGTTACGAAGAGCTGTGTGCAATACTGCGCGTCCTTCTGTCTTATTTATCACTTCCCCGCCGAACATTGCTTTAGTCGCGCCTTTGAGGTCAACTTCTTCCGCAAGAGCAATAAGTGAATCAAAAATCTTGTCACAGATCAGATTCTTGGAAAAGTCCAGAAGAATATCTCCGCCAAAGGTGCGTGAAAACTTTTCGAAGCGGTTTTTATCTTCGGCAAAGAGCTGTTTTAGAGTAATATTTTTACTCTTTCCGCCTTCATACTTCTTGGTCAGATCAGCCCACGCAGCTGTCTTTGTAGGGTTCAAATTTTTTAACATATAGACCTCCTATTATTGTCTAAAATTAAGGTGAAATTGATTTTACTTGATTTGTCATAACATTGCAATTATTAAGCGTAGTATTAACATTTTATTGAAAATTTTCTGCGCGGATGTTTATTTTAATAAAAGATTTCTATAGAATAGCAAAATAAAATCTAAGGTAAATATAATGCCTACATACGAGTACAAATGCGTTAACTGCGATTACAGATTTGAACTATTCCAAAGCATGACTGCGGCCCCGATCGGAGACTGTCCTAAATGCTGCAAAAATACACTAAAAAGACTAATAGGAACAGGGAGCGGAATCATATTCAAAGGTTCGGGTTTCTATCAGACAGACTATAGGTCAAGCTCATATCAGGCTGGCGCTAAAAGCGATTTATCATCGTCATCAAGTTCCCCGTCTGCTGTGTCAACTACGAAACCGTCTGCTCCGGCTCCATCAACCCCTATTTCTGAAAAAAAGAGCACAGAGACAAAAACAACCTAGCAGCAGGTGAATTTTATGATTGTTAAGTGTAAGAACTGTTCAGGCGAAAATCCGCTCGGAAGCATTTTCTGCCGTCTATGCGGAGCAAAACTATCCTTTGAACAACTTGACATAGACATCAAGAAGAATATGAAACGAAGGGACTCCAATAAGGTTTTTGCGAGAATATATCGCATCATTGTATTTCTCTTCATAATCATTGCCTTTTATCTTGTCTATCTGATTATAGATCCTTTCCATTTAGCTAAAGGTAATATCAATACCACTTCAAAAGATCAAGAACTTCAAGCCATAACTACCATGAGCACAATTGATACTGGAAGAAAAGGTTCTTATTCACTAACTTCCGCGCAAATAGACTTTCTGGCTCAAAGATATCTAGGCACAAAAACCAGAACAGTTTCTGCCGGCATTTTGGACGGCAAATATTTAACATTCTGTTTTTATGAGACAGTTTTTGATTACTATGTAAAAGTCGAGATAAGCAAAACCGCCGTCCTTGAGCCTGAAATCATCAAGAATGATAAGGGGGTTGATGTTTTCTCTATGAAACTCAAATATATCAAATTCGGTCAATTATCTCTTCCTAAAGCCTTAAGCAATTTTTTTGCCGACGATTTTAGCCCATTCGCATCAAACACCAAAGTAAGCAGAATCTCCAAGAAGATAGACAAATTGAAGATAAGCTCCGATCAAGTAGAGATAACTCTGGAATGATGTTTAAGATTTTGAATTGGAAGAATTTAAACTCGTATTCCTAATTCGCAATTTTTAATTACCTTATTCAACTCTAAAGGCATAACAATGCTGAAAAAAACCTCGCTCCTTTGCTGGATAAAAGCAATGAGAATTCCCTTTGCGACTGTGGCAATCGTTCCTTTTGCCGTTGGAATAGTTTGGGCTGTATCAGATGGAATGAAATTCTCAATCACGATGGCCGTACTAGGAGAAATAGCTGTTTTCTGCATTTGCGTAAGTTGCCATTTACTAGGCGAAATATTTGATCAGGAAGAAGACAGAAAAACTATTATTTACGGAAGATCAAAATTTGCTGGGGGAACTCTGATGGTCGCTGAGGGATATATTTCTCCACTTTCTGCCGGGATAGCCGCGATCTTATTTCTTGGCATTGCTTTCAGTTGTGGAATCATAATTGCTTTTTATTATCGGAGCCTTATTTTATTCGGCCTTGGGGCATTCGGAACAGCAGCGGCAGTCTTATACTCTGTCCCGCCGCTCAGGCTTGCCAAACGCGGTGTTGGCGAACTTTTTATAGGTGTCTGCTACGGCTGGCTAACTCTTACCACTGGTTATGCTACAGCTTGCGGAGCTCTTCCGTCCAATTCTGTTCTCATGTGCATTCCCATAGCTTTGTCTGTTTTTAACATTATTCTCATTAATGAATTTCCTGATTTCCAGGCAGATCTCGAAGCTGGAAAGAAAAATCTTATGATACGCATTGGCAAGAAATGGGCATCAAAAGTCTATGGCGGTGCCAATTTTCTGATAATTATTTTTCTTTTTATTATTTGCCGAACACTCCACTCAGAGTCCTACGCATATTTATTGATCCTGATTCCTTCAATCATTTTGGCTCTCACATTGTCTATTGCTCTTATTTTTATGAAAAGATGGAAACAACCTCAAGAACTTGAGAAACTCTGCGGTTTAACAATCATTCTAAATCACTTCTGTTCATTCACTTTGGCGGCTCTACTCTTATGTCGCTAAAGCCTTATTTCGCATTAAATAATCTCATTAAGCAGTTTCATTCTGCTTTGCTTTTAAAAAACTCTACTCAATGGCAACACTTCTATGGCTGGCTGGCCAGAAAATCATTCAAATCTATTCCTGTCGCCTCGGGCGCTGTAGGAATGGGGTGCATCGGATACGGTTATCATGCTGTCTGGGAAATTACCGAAGCATGTAATCTCAGATGCAAACATTGCCATGCCATCTCAGATAAGGCAGGCCCTGATGAGCTCACCACTCAAGAAGGGATCGCTTTTATAGATGGTCTTTCAAAAATGAAAAAATTTCAAATGCTGGTTTATTCAGGCGGCGAACCCATGATGAGGCCTGACCTCGAAACGCTCCTGTTGCACAGCAAGAAACGAGGGCTTGTCAATGTAATAGCCACCAATGGTACACTCATAGATAAAAGCCGGGCAAAAGGTCTAAAATCACTTGGCGTAAAAGGAGTTGCCATAAGTTTGGATTCAACTGATCCAATCATCCATAACTCCATCCGCGGCAATCCAAAAGCCTTCGAGCTTGCCATGAAAGGAATAGAAGCATGCAAAAGTGCCGGAATGGTGCTTCAGATAAACTTTACTGCCATGAAAGACAACATATCAAATCTCGATAGCATTGTGAGATTCTGCAATGAGATTGAAGCTGACATCATGTTGTGTTATCAGCTTGTGCCAATGGGCAGGGGATGTGCAATCTCAACTTCTGCATTAAGCCCGGATGACAATAAAGAATTGACTTCAAAACTGCGTTCCCTCCAAAAGAATTCTACAACAATTATAGAGCCTGTAGCCTGCCCTCAGTACTGGCCACACTTACTAAAAAGAGATAATGCAGACACTAAGCCGACACTTAAAAACCATCCTTTTCACGGTTGCGCCGCAGGTTGGGGTTTACTCTATCTGAAACCAAATGGAGACTTATGGCCATGTCCATTTGTCCCTGTTTCAGGAGGAAATATCAGGACTACATCAATCCGAGATATCTATGACAACAGTCCTATATTCAAAAGCCTGAAAGACAGAAACAATCTTAAAGGTAAATGCCATGATTGCCAGAATCGGTACATCTGCGGCGGTTGTCGTGGTAAAGCTTACGGCAAATCAGGCGATTATCTCGCCGAAGACCCCGACTGCTATGTGAAGTGAAAAGTGTCCTGTCAACGATGTCGACTTATTCTGTTCTACGGGAATTTCGAATTTGAGATTTGCTTCGAAATTTAAATAAGTATTTAATCTTAAACATTCTTTGCCTTTGTTTATTTTCTCCTGTTTTAAAAAAGTAAATAGAACTTAAACTTGCTGTTATCTCTACTCAAATTCGCATCTTAATTTCCCAACTTTAGTATGATTAATCTAAAAGGCTATTTGATAAAGGAAGTAATTCATGAGGGTGAAAACTCTTATGTGTATCGTGGCGAGCGCACGATTGACTCGATGCCGGTTATAATTAAAGCGCCATCCCCTCAAGGTATTACTACTGCTCAAAATGTGCGTATCCAGCACGAGTACAATCTGCTGACTTCTCTTAACTTAAGCCGAATAATAAAGGTCTATGAACTAATTAAATATCAATCAGGTTTTGCTCTTATCGAAGAGGATTATAGCGGGTATTCTCTATTAAAGATATTAAACGCAAAGAGTTTGGAAATCGAATCCTTTTTTCAGATTGCCATTCAGTTAGCTGAAAGTATCAGTCAAACACACGAAAATAAAATAATCCATAAAGACATTAATCCTTCAAACATACTATGGAACTCCAAAACCGGAAAACTCAAGCTGATCGATTTTGGACTTTCCACATGCCAGACAAGCACGCAGATAGATCCTATCCAATTCTCAAAAATAGAAGGTACTCTGGCATATATTTCTCCTGAGCAAACTGGAAGAATGAACAGGGCTATTGACTACCGTACAGATTTATATTCGCTCGGAGCCACCTTGTATCAACTCCTGATAGGTCATCCCCCGTTCACAACCAAGAATGTACTGGAATTAGTGCATAATCTTCTTACTATAGAACCTCAGCCTCCACACATATTAGATCCAGGCATTCCTGTCATCCTATCAAAACTTATAGTAAAGTTGCTGGCCAAAAATGCAGAAGACCGATATCAGTCAGCTTATGGAGTCGAGGCTGATCTGCGAAAAATCCAACACGCTATTAAAGACAAAGTACAAGTCACATCAGATTTCAAGCTGGCTGAAAAGGATGCTACAGGCAGACTGCAGATTCCACAGAAACTCTACGGTCGCGACACTGAAATCAAAAAACTTGAAGAGATTCTGAAGCAGGTTCTTCATGGAAGCAAAGAACTTGCCTTTATTGCTGGTTACTCAGGCGTAGGGAAAACTTCATTGGTTGGCGAAGTTCAGAAATTAGGGATTCATTCCCGCTATTTCTTTATCGAAGGAAAATTCGATCAGTACGAGCGAAATTTGCCGTATTCTGCTTTTTCGCAGGCATTTAACCATTCTGCTGTCCGAGTCCACTGAACAAATCGGGTACTGGAAAACTGAAGTTTTGCAGGCGGTGGGACAAAACGGAGCAATACTAATTGAAATTATCCCCAATCTTGAACTGCTTATTGGCCGTCAAACGAAGGTTCCGCAAATGGGCGCTCAGGAAACCTCAAACAGGTTAATGCTTACATGGCAGAATTTCATCAGGGTTTTCAGCCGAGAAGAACATCCTCTGGTCTGTTTTATTGATGACTGGCAATGGGCTGATCCTGCCTCGCTGGAACTATTTAAAGCGCTGATGAACGATCAGGAACTGAAAAACTTTTTTCTTTTAGGAGCCTATCGAGATAATGAAGTGAATGTAGCCCATCCATTCATGATAGCGCTCAATGACTTGAAAAACTTGCACCAGATTAACATCCACCAGATTGTTCTTGAAAATCTCAGCCGTTCCGATATAGAGAGTTTACTTGCCGATACTTTATCCGGAGACATAAAATCGCTAATTGACCTGATATATGAAAAAACCGCAGGCAATCCTTTCTTTGTCGTCCGTCTCTTAAGCTCTCTATATGAGAGTAACGATCTTCGCTTTGATTTTTCAGCTCTCCGCTGGTATTGGGATATTGAACAAATCCGCAAGAAAGAGATTTCCGACAGCGTAGTGGATCTGCTTACTAAAAAGATTAAAGAATTACCGCAAAATACCCAGAACCTATTGCAATTAGCAGCCTGTATCGGGTCCAGCTTTGAAATACATATTCTTCAGATGCTTTACGAATGTCAGGCCGAGGAGTTTTTAAGCATCTGGAATCGTTGCTAGAAGAGCGTTTCATCAGCGTCAGAGGATCCCTGGAAAAATTCCGTTACGATAATACAGGAATAAATAAATTATTGTTTCAGTTTATTCATGACCGAATTCAACAAGCGGCTTATTTCATGATCGAAAACGCAGCAAGGCAGGAAATCCACCTGAAGATTGCCAGACTGCTAACC
>JBAXXY010000004.1:0-53225 GCA_037127655.1 Lentisphaerota bacterium | reverse complement strand
ATTAAAAGAACTCGCCCTGCGGATCATTCCATGAACTTCATATCCCTTTTCAAGCAAAAGTTCAGCCAAGTAAGATCCATCTTGCCCGGTGATCCCTGTAATAAAAGCTTTTTTCATAAATGCACTATCCTTGTCAAATTTATTTCCTAAGAAGACCGATTTTTGCTAAATCCTTTTTTACCTCTGAAATTATAATAGTCAGGATATTTTCGTTTGGTCCGACAATCTCTGACATATTACGCAGAACAACTATTACTAACGCAAGAATAAACATCAGAAAAGCGCAGATTATTCCAGATTTAAACATCCCGCGAGGAAGAGGTTTAGCCGGTGGAAACGCTTCCTGAACAACTATTACAGATGGAGCGCTCTGATTGGATAAAATGCCAATATCCTGGCTCTTCTTGACCAAGGAACTGTATAAGCTCTCCTTTGCTGTTGCATCTTCCTGAAGTTTCTTAAGCTCAAGCTTTGCAAATTGATGTTTATTGTCATCGGTGGCTTTCTCATAATTTGAAATTGTGGACAATTCAATATTCTGCTTAATAAAAAAGGCTACTTTTTGCCTTGCTGCATCTAATTCTTCTTTTGATTTAATCGTCTGAGCGCTCACATATTCTAAGTTGCGTAGAGCATCTGAGTTCATCTGCTTATCGTAAAATTTATTGATTTGAAGAATTATATTATTTACAATCTGCGCCGCTACATCAGGGTTGGAAGAGATATATGAAATAGTCAAGAGCTGATTCTTTTTGTCATATTCAGATTTAACCGTATTTGAAACATCTTCAATGACGGCGTTTAAATTATTATTGTCATAAAAAACAAGCAGGTTCGATTTTATAGGTTTGCCGTCCTTTTCGTACGAGTATTCCTGCATTACCAGATCTCTTATAGTCGATGCTGAAGTAATGACTTTAAGAGCAGTATTCTGTACTACCTGATCAAAATATATTTTACTATAGTCACCGCTGGTAACTTTCTGCGGGCTTTGAAGAAGTATAATAGATTCGGCTCTGTATGATTTAGAGTAAGACAAGAAGCCTCTTGCCAAACCGAAAATGAGTCCTATAAAAACAAAAAGAATTACAAAGTAGCGGTTTTTTATAAAGATTCTAATTAATGGCAGCAGACTGATTTCCTGAGATTTATTATCTGCCAAGACATTTGGATTATTGTTCTGATCACTCATATTCGAACTTCCCATAGGAATTAAAGTTTTCTATTGCTTGGCAGGAACTACTATTGACGATCCAATTGGAACTTCGCGGTCAAACCAATACCATCTGAAAGCATCTTTAGTGTCTCCATTTGGATATTTTAATTCAGTATTGCGGCTGTCGGCATCTTTAGAAAAACCATAACATTTATCAATGTAATAATCGGCCGCTTGCCCTTCCTTGAAAGTGATTAATCTTGGATTCTTTACTGCGCCTGATACTGGAATAAAATAACTTATCTTTGGTATTACTAATCTGTCACCGGCGCAAAGGATAATATTATGTACTCCATTCGGATCCTTTACAGATTCATCTATATCAAGTTCTGTTCTCTTTCCATCTCTGTAGAAGCTGGCGCCTTCAATAAAGGCATCATCAGTTGTTCCTCCCGACCTTTTTATGATGTCAAGAAGTTTTTCACCTTGGACAAAACCATACGCGCCTGGAACTTTTACCTGCCCTTCCACTGTAACAGTCGCATTCCTTAAAGTATAATATGGATCCTCGGGAACAATTATAAGCTGGTTGTTTTTAAGCCCATAATTTTTTGCTTCTAGAGTACTATAGTCTAAAATCGTCACTACTTTTTGCATTGATCCATCATTGGACTTAGAGGTTATTTCAATTTTGTTTATCAGAGCATCAGGTTCAAAGCCGCCTGCATCAATTATCAGTGAATTAAGATTTGCATTGTCATCAACCTTGTATGTTCCAGGCTTTTTTACCTTGCCTTGAATTGTCACAAATTTATCCATAACCATAGTTTTGCGAGCATAAACTCTCACTACATCGCCAGGGAAAAGTTTGATATTCTTATCCATTTCGCCGCTAAGCAAAAGCCCTATTTCAAAAGGCAGGAACTCTAATGTCTGAGTAGGGTTCATTCTGATTATATTTGCTTGTTTAAGGTAAGTCTCTTTTTGGAAGTCAGGGTCTTTAAGACCACCTTGTTTCACTAGCATATCATAAACTGTCAAGCCGTCATAATAATCATATTTACCAGGCTCTTTTACATGACCTTCCAGATATATATACCGCTTGCCGTACATGTCTTCATTTGTGAAGAATGTGATTCTGTCTCCAGGCTTTAATACCAGATTCTGATTTGGTTTATTCTCCAATATTTCTTTCAGGCTCAGATTAATTATGTCTTTGGCCAAATCTTTATTTGTTCTGATGAGTTCTACTGTATCAGCTGCATCAGGATATATTCCACCTGTTTTTTCGATATAGTCTGTTATTTTTAAGCCACTTACATATTTTTGTTCGGATGGCATCTTTATGCCATTGCCGGCGATAATAATTGTATTAAAAAACTTTGCTGCTGAATTTCTAAGAGCGACGATTTCGTCTCCATCAAATAGGGCTAAATCTTCATTAGAATTCTTTGTATTTATTTTTAGTATCTCTTTATTTTTGACCCCTGCCTGATCTCCTTCAGTTTCTTTTTGAATCCTAAAAACATCAACTTCGCCAGTAGCATTGCTTGCCACTCCACCAGCTAGGCCAATAAGATTTCTGAGTTTTTCATTTTTAACTATTTCATAGACTCCTGGTCTTAATACTGCTCCATTCACCACTACAGTACTTTCTCTAAAAGGAACATTGATGGTATCCCCGTCTTTGAGATACTTTTCTGCAGTTGTCATTTTTCCGTTAAAAAGAAAAGTATAAAGGTCGAATATAAACTTTTCCCCTGAAGCTGATGTTACTTCTATATTCCTAAGGGATCCTGAAGGCGAAATGCCGCCGCCTGTTTTTAGAGCGCTTACAATTGAACAGTTGCTTCCATTAAGATAAATCATGCCTGGATGGGCCACTTCTCCTGTCATGTATATCGCCACACCAGCCACTTTTCCGAGCGTGATGTCAACATGCGCTCTGCCGGCGCCTGGATTACTTGCATCGATGTAAAAACTGTATTTACTGGCAAGCTGGTTAAGGATTCTTTTTTTTCCTTCAATGAGGCTTAGTCCATTCAAATCAATTCTTCCGACATTAGGAACTACTATATAACCGTCATTATTAATCGCTAAAGTGTAGTGCAAATCCAGTTCGCCCCAGACATCTATGACTACTTCATCGCCTGTTTTTAGAATGTAATCAGGCTGAACAGTTTTATTGCTTATTAAGTTTAAGGAAGCCAAATTATCCGACTTCAAGAATGAATACCCAATAACTCCTACACTATTGAATTGCTTCTCATTTTCATTAGATGAAACATTAGAACTATCCTGTTCAGCAACTAATGGGCTAGTATCTGTAGTGCTTATACCAACAGCGGGAGTAGCATTCCCTGCATTAACTCCTGCATCTGCGCCAATAACACAAGAAACTGTAAGAAATAAAATTGAAGTTGCAAAAAATCTCTTTATCCATTTTTGAGGCATGGCAGTCTCCTTTCTGTAGAATTTGGATGTTTATAAAAAAGACAATATGACTTTATAGTTTTTTTTCAAAAAAAACAAACAAAATCTTCCGTTATTTGGCAAGATTCAAATAATATTTGACTATTTCTTTGAGTCCTTCCAGAACGCTAAACTTGGAAGAGTAACCTATAAGCGTCATGGCTTGGGTTATGTCAGCATTGGAGTGTAATATTTCCCCCTTTCTTGAAGCGCCATATATCGGTTGTATCGAAGAAATACTAGAGTCATACTTTGTTAATTCACTGCGGATAATATGAAAGAGTTCGTTTATGGAGGTTGTTTGACCGCAGGCGATGTTGAAAATAGTTGATAGTTGTTGGTTGATAGTTGTTGGTTGGGGAATTGGAGATATAGCGGTTAATTGATTAGCGTGGACTACATTGTCAACGAAAGTAAAATCTCTGGAAATAGTTCCATCACCATTAATAATAGGAGATTCATGCTTAATCAAAGCTGCTATGAATTTAGGTATGACTGCCGCGTATGCGCCGTTCGGGTCCTGTTTTTTTCCAAATACATTAAAATAGCGTAACCCAATGGTTTCCAAACCGTACAACCTGGAGAAGTTCTCTGCGAACAGTTCATTTACTCGCTTAGTTATTGCGTATGGAGAAAGAGGTTTGCCTATTCTGGATTCAATTTTAGGCAGAGTAGCATCATCGCCGTAAACTGAACTACTTGAAGCATAAATGATTTTTTTGACTTTTGCATCTCTTGCAGCGGTCAGAACATTCAAAAATCCCATTATATTGACTTCAGATGTAGCAATAGGATTTTTAATTGAGCGAGGCACCGAACCCAGCGCCGCATGATGAAATACAAATTCGACCCCTTCGCAAGATTTTCTGCAAGTTTCAAAATTTCTTATATCCCCTTGAATAAAGGTAAAGTTTTTATTGGTCAGGAATTCGGATATATTTTCTTTTTTTCCTGTGGAAAGATCGTCCAGACAGATTACCTGATTTCCGCATTTCAAAAATGTCTCTACAAGATTTGAACCGATGAATCCTGCGCCGCCTGTTATAAGAATTCTAGAATTAGTCAACATAATGCTAAACCTTATGTATATGAAGAGATATTTGCTTGAGCTCTATATTATGTTTTTGGCAATAAGACTTTAAATACGCCAAGTCGCTCTCTTTTATATTCGAATCAATAAGAATGGAGTTAATATGATAGCTCTTTACAAGCGAATCAATATTTTGCAAACTTCCCAGAACTTTGTACCCATAGACTATTTTTGACTTTAGAACAATATTGTCAGATATAACACCAACTATTTTGTTATCCTTAGAGTTCTTTCTAATGAAATCGGTTCTGAAATATTTAACCAAGATGTCCGTTCCATAAATAAGAGTTTTCTTAATATCAGAAGTTGGCGGATAAGATGGGTATGCAATTCTTTGCCCGATTTCACCTGACCACTTAATGAATAGTTTCTTTATTAAAATCAATAATAAAATCAATGAGAAAGACAAAAGGTTTTCTCCGATAAAAAGGCAATATTGCGCTCGTGTATAAAGATGCATATACCTTCCAAAAAAATAGTAATCAAGGATAAGCATTAACAATGAAAAACAAACCAGCGCTTTCATAAGATAGAAGAATTGCGATAGTGTAGATTTAGCCCAATAAAATTTTCTGAGTTTTGGAAAAGAAAAATGTATCAAACCGAAGACAACAAGAGACAAACAAACTTCTAGTAACGGTTTATTCCATCTGTTAATAAATAAGCGATTGGAGATGTATGACACAGCTCCGACGACGGCAAAGTCAGAAATAATATCAAGAATAAGCAGGAATCTAAGGAATTTTGTCTTTCTGGTTAAACTCAATATAAGATCCATCAAAAATCTTGTTTCGATAAATGCCAATATTTTTCCAAGTACAACCACTATTACAACCAAAGTTAAAATCACCGTGAACTGATTATAATCCTGAATAAAAACCAGGCATAACGCCAGACCACAAATCACTGAAGATGAGAGATATAATAATAATGTAACTTTGTAGTTATCTTTAAAAGAGCTTAAAAATCTATGATGTATGTGATCGGAATCAGCAGTAAATACATTTATTGCGTCTTTGCTGTCTGCCATTTTGAATAATAGTTTCTTTAAAGTTCTTCTAACAACAGCCAATATTGTATCAAAAAACGGCAAACCCAATGCCAACAAGGGAACAAGCAGTAAGGAGAAAGTAGAAAGTTTTCCAGATGATATAATACTTACGATTGCAAAAGTTATTCCAATAAAACCGCTCCCCGTGTCGCCCATGAAAATTTTGGCGCTCTTGAAATTATACCTCAAAAATCCAAGACAGGAGGCGCATAGCAAAAGCATCATGGCTGAATCCTGAATAGAACCGATCGAAAAAAGGAAGATGCCTATAGTAAGAGATGATATAGAGCCTAAGCCTGCGGCTAAGCCGTCAATTCCATCAATCAAGTTGAAGGCGTTTATGCAGGCAACTGTCCAAAAAACAGTAAAGATCAAAGAGAGTGGCATTGGCAAAATCAATCCCAATACAGCATCTATCTTTATTCCTATAGAAAAACAAAACAGCCCCGCTATTATCTGAAAGACCAATTTAGTAAGCGCTTTGAACTCAAATTTATCATCTAAGAGGCCAAATATCACAACCAGGATAATAGGTGCAATAAAATATAAAGGTCTATTTTCAAAACTTTGATGGGGAAGAAAAACTTTAAAGGTTAAGAAACCACCTATGAGGAAGGCTAAAAACATGGCAATTCCGCCAGCCGTTGCAACCTCCCTAGTGTGAATTCTTCTACAGTCTCTTTGAGGTTTGTCTGTAAACCCGAATTTGGGAAGAATTGCTATCGCTTTTCGAGTAAAAAACAAGGCGAGCAGAAGCGTTACAAGAAAACCACTTATAATAGCAACTATATCAGGAGGAATTCGGTTCATAATGCCAGCAATATTACCTTACTATAGGAGATCCGTTTAGAACTGTCTCTCTGGTAATTATGCACTCTTTCACATCATTTCTGGATGGGACGCTAAACATAATATCAAGCATCAATTCCTCAATTATAGAGCGAAGACCTCTGGCGCCAGTACCTTTTTTAACAGCTTTTTCTGCCAAAGCTCTTATGGCATCGTCTTCAAAATGCAATGCCACACCTTCCATTTCCATAAGCTTCTGATACTGTTTGATCAAAGCATTTTTAGGCTCTTTTAATATTCTCACAAGATCATCTTCACTGAGTTTTTGCAGAGATGAGACTACAGGAAGTCTTCCTATAAACTCAGGTATGAGTCCAAACTTAATCAAATCTTCAGGTTCTGTAAGGTTAAGAATATGGTCTGTATCGAGAAGATCTCTTTCTTTCATTTTTTCTTCGGAAAGGTTAAAGCCTAAAACCTGATTGCCAATTCTTCTCTTGATCATCTTATCAAGCCCGACAAATGCGCCGCCGCAGATGAATAGGATGTTAGAAGTATCCACTTTCAGAAATTCCTGATGAGGATGCTTCCTTCCTCCTTTTGGCGGAACATTGGAAATTGTGCCTTCAAGTATCTTAAGCAATGCCTGCTGAACGCCTTCACCTGATACATCTCTGGTGATAGACACATTTTCAGTCTTTCTGGCAATTTTATCAATTTCATCTACATAAATTATGCCTATCTGCGCCTTCTCCACATCGTAATCAGCGGCCTGAACCAAGTTTAGAATAATATTTTCTACATCTTCGCCCACATACCCTGCCTCGGTAAGAGGAGTTGCTTCGCACATCGTAAAAGGCACATCTAAAATTTTAGCCAAAGTTCTAGCTAATAAAGTTTTACCTGTACCTGTAGGCCCAAGCAAAAGAACATTACTCTTTTCAATCTCAATATCTGAATCTATAGAATTAAGCCCTTTTGCAGAACGCTCTCTATTTATCTGCAATCTCTTATAATGGTTATGAACTGCCACAGAAAGGCTTTTCTTGGCTCTGTCTTGCCCTATTACATAACTATCGAGAAACTTTTTGAGTTCCATAGGCTTTGGAATTTTAAGCTTTGAAATATATGAGCCTGGTTTGCTGTCAACTGCAATCTCAGTTTTGCCAAACAAGTTTACACATACTTCAGAGCAGTTTTTACAGATATTGGACTTTGTAGGACTTGTGATAAATTGACCCACCTGCTCCGGCGTGCCGCCGCAAAATGAGCATCTGGGAATTCCATCATTTCCTTTTCTGGGAGTCATAAATACTTCCTAAAGTTTAAGCCTTAACAGCCTTGGTTTTGATAGTTAATACAGAATCTACGATACCGTATTCCTTAGATTCCTGAGCGCTCATGAAAAAATCGCGCTCGGTATCTTTTTCTATCTTAGAAATTTTCTGTCCTGTGTGATAGGCAATAATAGAATTTAAAGTTGCCCTTGTTCTCAAAATTTCTTTGGCATGAATACTAATATCAGCAGCTGTTCCTTCTGCTCCGCCCCATGGCTGGTGAATCATAATTCTTGAGTTTGGAAGAGCAAATCTCTTGTCTTTTGCTCCAGCACAAAGAAGAACTGCCCCCATGCTTGCAGCCTGACCTACGCAATAAGTTTTTATATCGCAGCTCAAAATCTGCATTGTATCATAAATTGCCATTCCGGCAGTAACTGAACCGCCAGGGCTATTTATATACATGTCTATATCCTTTTTAGGGTCTTCAGATTGAAGATACAAAAGCTGAGCAACAATTAGATTTGCTATCTGGTCATCAATAGGTGTGCCCAAAAGGATAATTCTGTCCTTAAGAAGCCTGGAATATATATCATAACCTCTTTCACCATGACCGGTCTGTTCAACCACCATTGGTACAAGTACTGACATAATAATTCTCCTTGAAAGAGTTTTCTTTTAACTAAGATTTAAGCTTTTTTAGGTACAAGCTCTACAACGGCATTGTCGGCAATAAAATCTGTTACTTTGCTGATAAGCACTTCGTCAAAAACCTGCTCGATATTACCTGAATCAACAAGTTTCTTCCTGAGTTCTTCAGGTTTATAACCATAGTAGTGACTCATTGAATCGATGTGCTTTTCGACTTCCTCTTCGCTTACTTTAATATCTTCAAGTTTGCCGATTTTTCTTAGAAGAAGAAAATTCTTAATTCTCTTTACAGCTCCGACTTTAGCTTCCTGCATAAGTTCTTCTTTCTTTTCCTGAAGCTCTTTAGTTGTCTCTTCTTTATTGGCAGACTGATTGATCTTATTATTTACAATATAATTCAACTCATTATTAATCATATCATTAAGCATGTCAGGAGGCAGAGGGAAGTCGAGGTTCTGCGTAATAACTTCGAGTACTTTCATTTTCTTCTGATAGCTGATTGCGCCTTCGCTTTCCTTTTCCATTTGCTTCTTGATTCTTTCCTTAACTTCATCTATAGACTTTAAGGCAAACTTTGTAGCGAGCTCTTCATCAGATGTAATAGGAGCTTTTCTCTGGACTTCCAAAACTTTTATCTGGTAGTTAACTGATTTGCCGGCAATTTCAGTTTCTTCGTAGTCGGCTGGAAAGTCTATTTTGCAGGATATTGAATCATCTTTTTTGGTTCCAGTCAAAGCTTTGTCAATTCCTGGGATATGATTATTCTGGTTAATCCAGAAATAGTTCAATTCTGAATTGGCAAGCCTTTTTAGGCTCTCTTTAGCATCAGCGCTAATAACTGCGTCTGAAGTATAGGAAACTTTCATTGTATCGCCTTCTTTAGCGACATCTTCAACTTTCTCAAGTTTTCCATAAACATCTTTATAATATTCTAATCTCTTCTGAACAGTTTCGTCTGAAATAAGGTCATGCTCGACTTGGACTTTTATCCCCTTGTATTCAGGAAGTTGTATTTCAGGAGCGACATTAAACCTTACAGCGAATGAAAAATCGCTGCCTACATTCAGAGCCGGAGTTTTATCCTTGACAAATGTGTATGTAAGCACATCTTCCTTAGAATCTGTCATGGATTTTCTTATAGAGGTTGATACCAATTCTTTAAGCATCTCTTCCTCTATGCCTTTCTTGTGAGTTTTCTTAACAATTGCTATTGGAGCTTTACCTTCTCTAAAACCCTGCATTTTGACATGTTTTGCAAAATCAGCGGCCATTACATCAAAGCACTGCTGAACTTTGTCAGAAGGAACTGTGTAAGACACTTCCTGAAGACATGGTTCGATAGTTTGTTTTTCGATTTTTACGGATTCTGAGATTAAATTGGAGATTTGCATAAGACCCAAACACCTTCCTAATTTGTATATAAGTTTAAATTTTCAGTATATTCAAGAATAAAATAAAGTCCTTAAATTAGCTTACTGTTAACTTTTTTCTAATAATAATAAGAAGAAAATTGTTTTGAGGATAAAGGTATTGCCGATTTTTATTGTATGGATGAGGTCAAAAACCGCATATCCTTAAACCTTAATTTGAGTTATCTAAAAATGACAATAAATTAAGCGCTCATTGATATTACTAAATTCAATATAATAGGAGAAATCAACTTGACTGAAACATCACAAAAATACAGAACTCACCTTTGCGGCAGAGTTGGGGAATCAGATATTAGCAAGAAAATCAAAGTCGCCGGATGGATTCACAGCGTAAGAGATCACGGCGGAATCATCTTCATAGACCTCAGAGATTACAGCGGTCTGATACAGGTAGTAATTGAACCTAAAATGGCCTTTTATCAGAGCCTGGAAAACTGGAGACTTGAAACTGTAGTGAATTTTTCAGGCTCAGTTATTGCCAGAAGTAAAGAAACAGTAAATTCAAAACTCAGCACTGGCATGATCGAACTTTTTGCCGAAACAATGGAAATCCTTGGCGAAGCTGAAGTCATTCCTTTCCAGATAGCTAAAGACGATTGCGCTCCTGAACATTTAAGACTTAAATACCGTTTTCTTGACCTGAGAAGAGAAAAACTGCGTAACAACATCTTCTTAAGAGGCAATGTCATTGCTGAAATCAGAAACAAAATGAGACAGCTTGGATTTTTTGAATTCCAGACACCTATTCTCACAAGCAGTTCACCTGAAGGCGCAAGAGATTACCTTGTCCCAAGCAGACTTCATCCGGGAAGATTCTACGCGCTACCGCAAGCTCCTCAGCAGTTCAAACAGCTTCTTATGGTGGCAGGTTTTGACAGATATTTCCAGGTTGCTCCCTGCTTCAGAGACGAAGACGCCAGAGCCGACAGGTCTCCAGGCGAGTTCTACCAGCTTGATGTGGAAATGAGTTTTGTAACGCAGGACGATGTCTTTGGGGCAATGGAAGAGTTGATGACCCACATATTCCCAAAATTCTCAACTAAAAAAGTCACTAGCGCTCCTTTTCCGAGAATAACCTATAAAGATGCAATGCTCAAGTACGGTTGTGATAAGCCCGATCTGAGAAATCCGCTTATCATAGAAGAGGTTTCGGAAATATTTGTCAACAGCGGATTTAACGCTTTTGCTGATGTAATCAAAAAAGGCGGAGTCGTAAGAGCCATAAAGGTTCCCGGAATTGCAGGACAACCAAGAAAGTTCTTTGATGATATGGTTAAATTTGCACAGGAAGTGGGTTCAAAAGGGCTCGGATACATAGTATTTGAAGCTGGACAGGTAAAAAGCCCGATTGCCAAATTTTTATCGGAAGCTGAAATATCAAACATCAGAAATTCTGCCCGGATAACCGATGGAGATGTAATATTCTTTGTTGCCGACAAAGCACAGAAAACAGCTGAAATAGCCGGGAAAGTAAGAACAGAACTCGCCAACAGATTAGGTCTGATAGAAAAAGACTGCTTCAAGTTCTGCTGGATTGTTGACTTCCCGATGTTTGAACTCGATCCTGAGACAAACAGCGTGACATTCAGCCATAACCCATTCTCTATGCCTCAAGGCGGGATGGATGCTCTCATGAACAAAAACCCATTAGATATACTTGCTTACCAATATGATATAGTTTGCAACGGCATAGAGTTATCCAGTGGAGCTATAAGAAATCACAAACCTGATGTTATGTACAAGGCTTTTGAGCTTGCCGGATATTCAAAAGATGTCGTGAACAATAAGTTTGGCGGGATGATTAACGCCTTTAAATTCGGCGCTCCGCCTCACGGAGGTATTGCCCCTGGAATTGACAGAATGGTTATGCTTCTTGCCGATGAACCTAATATCAGAGAAGTTATAGCATTCCCGTTTAATCAGCAGGCACAGGATCTTATGATGAACGCTCCGTCAGAAGTTACAGAAAAACAGCTTCGCGAACTTCATATAAGAATAGAAATGCCGAAGAAGTAAATTTCTTATAAATCACTATTTAAAAGGCTTTGGTGCACCAGAGCCTTTTTTTTTGTCGCCAATTCCATAAAATAGACATTTACACCTATATAAAAGTTAAAACTAACGGAAGTTAATTATGAATAACCTTAAAGGCGCTGAAAATATAAAACCTGTTCTGCTTTGGAAAAATTTTGACAGGATACTGGGATTTCCTCATCCATCAAAGCATGAGCAGAAACTCGCTGACTTTATATTCAATTTTGGGAAAGAACTAGGCCTCGAAACAGAGAGAGACGCGGTTGGAAATGTAGTAATCAGAAAGAGCGCGTCTAAGGTTGAGTTAACTCGCAAAGATATGGTTACTCTCCAGTCTCACATAGACATGGTTCCTCAAAAAGCTGACGGTAAGGATTTTGACTTCGCCAAGGATACTATTAAAGCCTTCGTTGACGGGGAATTCGTAAAAGCAGATGGCACTACACTTGGCGCGGACAACGGAATTGGTGTTGCTGCAATCATGGCTCTTCTTGAAGCTAAAGATATTGAACACGGCCCGATAGAGGGTTTCTTTACAATAGACGAAGAAGCAGGAATGACGGGAGTAAAAAATCTCCAACCTGGCTTTCTAAAAGGCAAGTATCTCTTAAATCTCGACTCAGAAGAGGAAGGGCAGATTTTTATTGGATGCGCAGGGGGCATTGATACCACCGCCATTTTTAATTACAAAAATGTTCCTGTTCCGAACGGATTCAACGCCTACAAATTAACCATACTAGGGCTTAAAGGCGGACATTCCGGCTGTAATATCCATGAAGGAAGAGGGAATGCGATTAAGATGTTAGCCAGAGTGCTTTACGAAGCCAAAGCAGTTGCAGATTTGAGTTTATGCGAAATTACTGGCGGGACATTGCGCAATGTAATCCCTTCAAAAGCCTCTGCTATTTTGATAGTTAGTTCGAAAGACGACAAAGCTTTCAAGGACAAAGTAAACGATTTGAGTCTTGCAATTAAGAAAGAATACAAATTTGCCGCTCCCAATATGACGCTGACTTTAGAACAAGAAAAATTACCTTCGTTTGCTTTAGACCAGAAGGTTAGTTTAAACCTGATCAACGCTGTTCATGGATGCATTGACGGCGTGATAAGAATGGATGATAATCTTCCAATAGTCGAAACCTCTTCCAATATGGGAATCATAAAGACAACAGAGTCTGAAATTCTGATAAAATGTCTCCAGAGAAGCTCCATAGACACAGCAAGAAACCTGACATCCACAATGATCGAATCAGTATTCAAACTCGCTGGGGCCGAAAAAATCATCATTGACGGAGCATATACCGGATGGAAACCAAATGTCAGTTCACCACTACTCCAGGTAGTTAAAGATACGCATAAAGAACTTTTTAATTACGATGCGCTCGTTACCGCAATTCATGCCGGATTAGAATGCGGGCTGATCGGAGCTGTTTATCCTCAGATGGATATGATTTCCTTCGGACCTACAATCAAGGACGCACACTCAATTAATGAGAGAGTAGAGATAAAGTCCGTGGAAAAATTCTTTGATTTTGTCTGCCTGGTTCTGAAGAATATAAAGTAGATATTATCCCAAAAAGGCCTATCTGTTTTTTGCTCCGATTGTTAGAGATGCAAAGATGGCGACACATCCAAGAATCGCAGAGAAATGAAATGATTCATCCAAAACTATGCATGCCAGTATTGTAGCAAAAACCGGTTCAAAATTATAGACCAAAGTAGCAAAGTGCGGCGCAATAATTTTCTGCCCGATAACCATCAGCATATATGGGATTATTCCTCCGATAACAGCCAGGCTTATGATGTTCAGAAAAACTACCGGACTTGATAAAGTCTGAACATTTCCGAACCCGCCTGTAAAAAAACATAAAACAAAGCACATCGCGCCCATTGTAAAAAAGAAGTGAAAAATGATCGTCGGGCTTGAGAAGCTATTCGGGATTTTCTCCAAAAGAAGAAAGTAGTACGCATAGCCTATGGCGCTCAATAATGCAAAAAGATTTCCAAGGCTGAAACCTGTCGGAACGCTAAATCCGTATGAAATTAGATATATGCCCGCTATAGAAAGGAATACGGCAAAATAAAAAATATATTTAAGCCTTTTTCCATAAACTGCAAAGTCAATAATAGGTACAAACACAACAAACATCGCAGACAAAAAAGCCACATTCGAGGCAGAAGAGAATCTCAACGCTTCAGTTTGGATGATTGTCGCCAAAGCCCCGACAATCGAAAACATTGCTATTTCTTTGCTCTTAAAGGCATTTAACAGTTCTGTTCGAAGTATCTTAGGAAAGATTATTAAAGTTGCCAGACAGGAAATAATGACTCTGTAAAAAAGAATATTGCTGACAGAAAGTTCTTTCACAAGCACCTTGCCCGAAACGAATGTGGTTCCCCACAAGAACGAAGCCAGCAGAAGAACAGCAACGCCAAAGAGTGTGCTTTTTTTGAAACCTTTACCTGAAGTTTGAGCCATTTTATGATCAGTCAACTGAGTATTCTGCCCAGCAGGTCGATGTTTCCCAGATTTTTACTCTTTCCAGATAAACGAAATCGCTAATCTGGTAAACTAACCCCTCTTTGTTGGTATAAATCTTGTTTGCCTTCAGTTCTTTATCAATGTGATTAAAAAAATACTCTGTTATGGCTTCAGAAGTAGGGTCTTTGTCAAAAGGGATTACCCTGTCAAAATTATCTCTGAAATAGGCAAAGTGTTTGGAATTCTTGTTTATCAGCATGGCATGGTCAAAAGAATCTATAAATTCCCCAAACCCCGCCTTTATAACCTGGAAGTCACAGACCATGTTGCAATCATCGAGTTTTTTGGCGGCAAGAACTATCTCGACTTTTCTGCTATGCCCGTGGGGGACTTTGCAGTTACCGCTATTTTTATCGCTTGTAAGAAAATGACCTGTTTCAATCCATAAGGTCTTACATATTCTATACATAAATTAGCTCCAATTAGTATTTGAAGGCTGGGTTGGTTAAACTCTGACTAATATAGCTAGAGAGTTTAAAATAAAAATAAAATCTATACTCTTTTGAAAGCTTTTGAGATGCGTGTTGAGTATAATTAAACATAATTTTGCTTTTAATTTAAATTTTCATAATCAAAAATCATGTCTGATTCTAAAGAGAATATCGGAAGGCTTGTTGATATAGTAAGGCATCTTAGGTCGCCTGAAGGCTGCCCTTGGGACAGAAAGCAGACCCACGAATCGCTGAAGCCCATGCTTGTAGAAGAGACTGCTGAACTGCTTGATGCTATAGATCTGGACGATATTCAGAATATCAAAGAAGAACTTGGCGATGTGCTGATGCATATAGTGTTTCATTCCCTGTTGGCTGAAGAGAAAGGGAGATTCACCTTCGAGGATGTCGTCAATGAAATTTCTGATAAAATGGAACGCAGGCATCCCCATATATTTGGCAACAGCCCAAAGCTAAATGATTCTGATGAAGTTATAAAATTGTGGCAGGAGATAAAAGCTGAGGAGAGAGCAAAAAATAAATCCAAACAAATCACATCTATCATGGGCAAAATTCCTAAGAACATGCCTGCATTAGTTAGAGCAGAGATGGTTCAAAAGAAAGCTTCTGAAGTTGGATTTGACTGGAAATATCATGATGGTGTATTAGATAAAATAGAAGAAGAATTCAAGGAGTTGCGTTCGGCTATAGAAATTGGGGATTCTGCCAATATTGAAGAAGAATTAGGGGATTTATTATTTTCAATCGTAAACTTATGCAGATTCAAAAACTTCAATTCTGCAGAGAATATTCTCCATACAAGTACTGATAAATTCACATCGAGATTTCAGGCAATTGAAAAGATAATTAAAGATAGAAATAAAACTTTTAACGATTACTCTTTAGACGAACTCGAGTCATTATGGCGGAGAGTTAAAAAGATATAACATTATCAAGAACACAGAGGAATTTGAATTATGTCAGACCTAATCCAAGTCAGAATATATGATACCACGCTCAGAGACGGCTCTCAGGCTGAAGGAATATCCTTTTCAAAAAATGATAAAGTGAGAATAGCCGAAGCTCTGGATAATTTCGGCGTTTCCTATGTAGAAGGAGGCTGGCCTGGTTCCAATCCAAGAGATATCGCTTTCTTCGATGCCGCAAAAAAAATGAAGTTTAAACACGCCAAAATAGCCGCTTTCGGGAGTACTAGAAGATTTTCTAACCCCGTAGAATCTGACGACAACATTCTGAAGTTGCTCGAATCAGAAGCGCCGGTAGTAACTATTTTTGGGAAGTCATGGCTGCTTCATGTCAACGCCGTATTAAAAATAACCCCTGAACAAAACCTCCAGATAATTGCTGATTCGTGCGGGTACCTGGATTCAAAAGGCCGTGAAGTAATTTTCGATGCTGAACATTTTTTTGACGGGTATAAGGATAACCCTGATTTCGCAAAAGAAGTCCTTAGAACAGCCGTTAAGAATGGAGCAACGACTGTCGCTCTTTGTGACACAAACGGAGGAACATTAGTTTCTCAAATAGCTGATATTTGCAAAGATGTGGTTAAAAACCTTCCGCCTGAAGTCATCGTCGGAATACATTGCCATAATGACTCTGAGCTAGCAGTCGCCAATTCTCTTATGGCTGTCGAATGTGGAATAAGACACATTCAGGGCACAATCAACGGCTATGGAGAAAGATGCGGCAACGCTAATTTGTGCTCTATTATCCCTGCCCTTGAATTAAAAATGAACAAAAAAACAATTCATGGCGGAAATATATCCAAGCTTAAAGAGCTAAGTATGTTTGTCGATGAAATAGCTAATGTCAGAACAAATAATCGCCTCCCTTATGTCGGCAAAAGCTCATTCGCTCACAAAGGCGGAATGCATGTAAATGCCGTTGACAAAAATCCAATTACATTTGAACATATTGATCCGGCTAAAGTAGGCAACAAGAGAAGAATACTTGTTTCAGATCTGGCCGGAAAAAGCAATATCATGACAAAAATAGCTGAACATAAACTCGAAAAGTTGACCTCCGACGAAGTAAGTGAAGTACTGATTGAACTCAAAAGAATGGAAAATGAAGGCTATGAATACGAGGCTGCCAATGCATCATTTAGTTTGTTGATGAGCAAAGCCACAAAAAAACATAAGCCTAATTTCTATCTTGAAGGATATAGGGTAATAGTCGAAAAAAGAGGTCACAGTGAACCTTGCCTGACAGAAGCTACAGTCAAGGTAAATGTCAATAATGAACTTGAATTAATGGCTGCAGAAGGAGAAGGTCCTGTTAACGCGCTCGACAAAGCCCTTAGAAAAGCGCTTGAGAGATTCTACCCTGAAATTGCAAGCATCCGTTTAAATGACTTCAAAGTCAGAATCCTTGATGGAGAAGACGGCACATCTGCAAAAACAAGAGTGCTAATTGAATCAACTGATGGAAATACTTCATGGGCAACAGTGGGAGTAAGTGAAAATATTATTGAAGCTTCATGGGAAGCCCTTGTTGATTCTGTTGAATATTTTCTACAGAAGAAAGGGAAATAGTTGAACATTTTAACTTCAATTAACTTTAAAAAACTGTACGGCGACCGTAGATCATGAACGCATGCCTCAGAAAACCCATTTTTGTTTTCCTTTTCACAAGTATGCTGGTATTTGCTTTCCCTATCCCGAAAGCAAAAGCATTTGAACCTGTAAGCATGAGTATTCTAGCGTCAATAGCTATGCCGTACGCTATCCAGGCAGCTAAGTACACCGCAAATGGATTGATAAGAACTGGGCCGTGCTGGATTAATCAAGGCCTTGAACTTCTGAATATTCTGCGCCTACCGCTTGGTCTTCTGGAGGTTACTCTCGGCGCTCCATTCGGTTTTTTTTGGAGTGGACTCCAGGATACATGGAAAGGCGCAATAGCTCCATTTATGTTCTTACTGGAATTCTTCCAGCTACCTCTGTATTTTTTCGGATATAAGTAGCTAATGAATGATTATAAAAACAATGATGAATACTACGCTTCATTTAATAGAATGAAGCGAAAACGAATAGACGAAATAGGTTCAATTCTTAAGGACTGGTACGGAGAGAACATCGGTAAAGAAGAACTGAAGGCTTATTTCCCGAAAGTAGTGGCAGTAAAAGATGTTCTTAAAAAAATTGTATCAAATGAGAATTATGAGGAAATTGAGCTGCTTGTAAAGCTCCAGAAATCCTGGCTCGATATTGTAGGTTCAGAAGTAAGCGCAAACTCAAAACCTCTTTCACTCAAGGATGGGGTTCTGACCATTCAGGCTAAGAATAGCGCCTGGTTAAGCGAACTTAAAAACTTCTATAGTAAAACTGTCGAAACCAGGTTGAATGGACTCCTTAAGAAAGGCAAGTTCAAAAAAGTTTACTATGTTTCAGCAGGCAAATAGCTTTTACAAATCATGAATCTTATTGAACTTAAAAATATTAGCAAAAGTTACTCAATTAAGCGATCCGCTTTCTCACGCTCAAAACTTCTCAAAGCTGTGGATTGCGTCTCCTTTCACATAAAAGAAAAAGAAACTCTTGGCCTTGTAGGCGAAAGCGGTTGCGGTAAATCGACTCTAGGCAAGCTAATTGTAAAACTCGAAAAACCTACTTCAGGAGAAATATTGATTTATGGAAAAAATATCTGGACTTCCAAGTCAACTGATTTACTCAATTTTAAAGGCGTTTATCAGATGATTTTTCAGGATCCATATAACTCGCTAAACCCGCAAAAAAGGATCTATGATGTACTGGATGAAGTTCTTAGGTTATTTTCAATCCCTGACCCTCCTGCACGACATGCCGAAATTTTACGGTTAATAAACATTGTCGGATTAAAAGAAGAACACTTATTTAGATATCCAAGCCAATTTAGCGGTGGGCAAAGACAGCGAATTGGAATAGCCAGAGCTTTGGCGGTAAACCCGAAAATTATCGTCGCGGATGAACCAGTATCATCCTTAGATGTAAGCATCCAAGCTCAAATAATAAATTTATTCTCAAAAATCCAGAGAGAAACGGGCGTATCATTTCTTTTTATATCTCACGATTTAGCTGTAGTTGAGAGTATTTGTGATAGAATAATGGTTATGTATTTGGGTAAAATTGTTGAGTCTGGTTCTGCTGAAAAAATAGTCAAAAATCCGTCGCACCCTTATACTAAAGCTCTAATTGAAGCTATTCCTGTACCGGATGTAAACAGAAAAATGCAAAATATAATGAAACAAAATATTCCATCTCCGATTGACCTGCCGCTTGGATGCAACTTTAATACTAGGTGCCCCATCGCTATTGACCGATGCTTTAAAGAAGAGCCAAATCTCGAAGAGCTAAAAGATACTCAAGAGCATTTCTGTGCTTGTTTTATAAAAAAATAAACAATAGAAGTTCAAACTAAATTATGAATATAATATCAGGAATTGCAAAAGGAATTCGGCTAGAAGTTCCCAAAGGCTTAGACCTCAGACCTACAGCTGTTATGGCAAGAAAATCAATTTTTGACTCCCTTCGAATCTTTAATGGATTGACTGTAATTGATCTATTTTCGGGAGCAGGCTCGCTTGGACTTGAAGCAGCAAGCAGAGGAGCAGCATCTGTTTATTTTTTTGAAAATTCTAAAATACACTGCGAAATTCTAAAAACTAATATAGACAAGGTTGTCAAATCCGGCGTTTCAGCTACGCTTAAGATATCTAGGTCAGATGCGCTCAAAGCGCATGAAAATCTTCCTGAGCTAGAAGGAAAAATTGATTTAATTTTCGCGGATCCGCCCTACAATGATTCCGCTGAGGCTGTTGAAAAATTATTGGCCGATAAGGCTTTTGCCAAGTGGGCAACAGGTGCATTATTTGTATTCGAAACGCCTTCTGAACAAAGCAGAAAGCCAAAATTTGAAACCATAGATTTATGGACAATAAATAGCAGCCGCAAAATAGGTCAGTCGATTTTTGTATTTTTGAAAGTTGCAAAATTAGATGGAATGAAATAAATGAAAACTGCTTTATTTCCTGGAAGTTTTGACCCGATTACAAATGGTCACCTTGATGTAATAGAAAGAGCATCAAAGCTTTTTGATAAACTAATTATCGCCGTTTCCATTAACGAAAGCAAATGTTCACTGTTCTCAGTAGAGGAACGCAAAAATTTTATTGCTCTTTCCTGCAAAGAAATAAATGTTAAAAATATTGAGATAATAAACCTCGAAGGCCTTCTTGTAGATGCTGTAATTAGGCTTAAAATTGATGTTGTTGTAAGAGGACTGAGAGCTATTACAGATTTTGAGTTTGAACTCCAGATGGCTCTTATGAATAGACAAATAGATAAGGCTTGTGAGACTATATTTATGATGCCCAGCCCTGAATATTCATTTGTAAGTTCTCGTATTATTAAGGAAATAGCTCGATTAGGCGGAAACATTTCCGCTTTCGTGCCATTAGTAGTTAGCAATGCTTTGATTGGTAAAAAACATTAAAAACGCTTTATGATTAAAGTATTTACATCGAGAATTTCTGTAGATGGTCTTATTATTGAAGGAGAGGAACCTTCATCAATATTTAATGTCGAAAAAGGCAACGGTGTTATCTCTGCTGGTAAATTAAAATATAAAATAAAGATTTCTCTAATAAATAATGCATATTTGGCAACCGGGCAGGCAGAGGCAAATTTTGAGCTTGCTTGCGACAAATGTTTGTCAAATTTTGATTTAGAAATCATTACTTCGGAGATTTGTCACTTGTACGAAGACTATCATGGCTCTGAACTTGACTTGACAGAAGATATTCGCGAAGATATTTTAATTCTTTTGCCGCATAGGCTCTTGTGTTCAGAATCATGCAAGGGCATCTGTTTTAAATGTGGTGAAAATCTTAATATTAAAAAGTGCTCATGCAGTAATGCTGAAAAAACAGATTCAGTTTGGAGTGAGCTAAACAAATTGAAAGTTTAAAAAACTTGTTTCAGGAGAGAAAAAAATGGGTGTACCTAAAAGAAAAACTTCTAAGATGAAAAACAGATTTCGCAAGGGCGCTAACCGTTACAAAGGAATTGAAGTCGGAGTTTGCGTAGCATGCAAAGCCCCTGTTCTTCCACACAAAGCATGTTCGGCATGTGGAAACTATAATGGAAAGCAAGTAATTACCATCGAGGAATAAGTTAGTGAAAATAGCCATTGATGCAATGGGAGGCGATTTCGCTCCTTTATCTGTTCTAGAAGGAACAGCTGAGGCCTTGAGCAGCTATGATGGCTTTAATGTTATTCTTGTAGGCAACTTGCCTTTGATGCAGCCGATAGTTGAGAGATTTGGTCTCAATAATAATCCGAGAGTAGAATTCGTTCATGCTGAACAAGTCGTTAAAATGGACGAATCTTCTACTGTAGCATTAAGGGCCAAAAAAGACTCGTCAATTACAGTAGCAGCTGGAATTGTCGGCAGAGGTGAAGCCGATGCGCTTGTTACTGTAGGACATACCGGAGCGGCAGTTGCAGCAACAATAGTTAAAATGAGAACTCTTCCCGGAGTTGAAAGGCCCGCAATAGCAGTAATAATGCCCTCTAAGGATCGCAAGGTCGTTTTGCTTGACGCAGGAGCTAATGTTGAGTGCAAAGCTGAACATCTGGCTCAATTTGCAATAATGGGAACAATATATTCAAAATTGGTGCTAGGCATAAGCGATCCTAAAGTAGGAATATTAAGCGTTGGCGATGAAGCCATTAAAGGCAATGATGTAACCAAAGAAGCCTTTCGTCTTATTTCTGGAATGCCTCTTAACTTTGCAGGAAATGTAGAGGGTTCTGATATCTTTAATGATGTAGTGGATGTTGTCGTTTGCGATGGGTTCGTAGGCAATGCTGTTTTAAAAGCTTGCGAAGGAATTTCCAAAGCGGCAATACATTGGCTTAAAAAAGCGTTTACCAAAAATCCTTTCAGAATCACCACAGCTATTTTAGCGCAAAAGGTATTCGAAGAACTAAAAGAAATGGGAAATGGCGAAGAGTACGGCGGAGCTCCTTTACTTGGAATCAATGGAATTTGCATCAAAGGGCATGGTTCATCTTCTCCAAAGGCAGTAAGGAATGCCATACGCGTAGCTGCTGATCTTGTAAGCAAGAAAATGAACGAACAAATTCTTAATAAACTCAAAGAATCTAACGCCTTACTTAAGATAAACAACTAACTGTGACGCGGTATACAAGATGGGTATAAAAATATCGGGGATAGGTTCTTACACTCCTGAAAGGATTTTAACTAATCTCGATCTGGAGAAAATAGTAGAAACCAGCGATGAGTGGATTAGCACTCGAACAGGAATAAAAGAAAGAAGGATCGCCAAAGATGACGAAACTACTTCTGATATGGGTGTCTGTGCGGCTAAAAAAGCCATTGAGATGGCTGGATTCTCACCTGAGGAAATTGATTTGATCGTCTTTGCCACCGTTACTGCTGACACCAAGCTGCCAAGCACCGCATGCCATGTCCAAAGAAAAATTAATTCTCATTCTGCTGCTTGTTTTGATTTTCAGGCCGCTTGTTCAGGAACTGTATATGGTCTTGAAATAGTCACTTCAATGATGAAATACTCCCGCAACTATAAAAAAGCCCTTCTAATTGGATGCGAAAGACTGAGTTCTGTAACGGACTGGACAGATAGAAACTCCTGTGTTCTCTTCGGAGACGGCGCCGCGGCTTTTGTATTTGAAAAAACTAAAGAAGCGGGAGATTCGCTTCTATCAAGTATCATCAGAGCCGACGGTTCAGAACATGAAATTTTATCTATTCCAGGAGGCGGAACACAAACGCCTCTCACAGCCGAAAACATTGATAAAAAATTACAGTTCATTAAGATGGAAGGCAATAAAGTCTTCAAGCTAGCGGTAAATGCAATGGTTAGCTCCAGCAGAGATGCGTTAGACCTTGCAAGACTTAAATGCGAAGATATTGATTGGCTCATACCTCATCAGGCAAATATGAGAATCATAAGCGCCGTGGGTTCAAGACTAGGGATTCCAGATGAAAAAGTCATTTCAAATCTCTATAAATACGGAAATACCTCCGCGGCATCGATAGGATTGGCTCTAGATGAAGCTATAAGAAGTGGCAAGGTAAAAAAAGGAGACAAGCTCCTTCTTACCGCATTCGGCGGCGGAATGACTTGGGGCTCTTCTGTCCTTAAGTGGTAATGATTCTAAAACGAAGAGTCAACTTTGTGAATTCTATTTTTAATAAAAGATCCCTTTACAAGTTAACCTTTGCCTTTTTTATTGCTGGTCTTTGTCTAATTTTATCTTGTTCTAAAGCTAACAATGCACCTCAGCCTCCTCATCTGAAGGCTCTGCTTGTCAGTGAGCTTTTTTCAGCCTTAAGGCAGGGAAACTATGAAATGGCATCTAATAGAATAGACCGACTAAGAGAGCTTGACCCTGATGATGTGGCGCTCCAATCTATTCAGATAAATGTCCAGAACAATCTGGTAATGCAAAGAGTTCAAACGGAGTTAGATAAGGGTGAAATTGACACCGCAATAAAAATCATTGATGATTTTTCTGTGAAAAATGGTCAAACCTCAGATTTAAGAGACGCAGTCAGGGAGCTAACCGTACTTAAGGATATAAAGACTGCCATTAACAATGCTGTCGCCCAATATAATTCCAACTCAAGATTTTCAAATATTTCTCAGGATGGCTCCCATTCATTCCTTCCTAGAATTATCTCCCAGGAAGATGCTCTTGCTCTAGAGAATCTCAAGGCTGATATTGACATTGCATGGGTTATGGGGGATGAGAATTTAGATACCTTGCTTGCTATTCTGGAAGTGGCAAACCCAGCTGACTCATTAGTGGCAGCTTACCGCAAATCCATGTCTGAAGATTGGAATAAATTTGATATAAGCGCTAACTATCTGAGTACAAATACAGAAGTTCTGATTTTCAGAATTATGGCTGGTTCTTCATTTGAGAATAAAAATCTGTTAAAAAAGATTGCATCATTTGAACCCAATAACTACAGAGATATGTTAGCAAAATCAATAATGCTTAATGTCACAGGAAATGTTGAAAAATCTAACGCTATGCTGTCCTCTATGAAAAATGAATTAAATGTACAGGATAATATCTACAAATCATGGTTTTCACTAACATCAAAAGGTTCTTCTTTGTCAGGTTTAAATCCCTTAATAATTAATCCTTTTTTCATTTATTGTAATCAAAATGCTATAATTAAAGCCCAATAATTAAACAAAATAAAGGAACACAAACAATGAACAATAAATTCACAATGCTGGCTTCTTTATCCTGTTTTGTTTTTGCCGTTTCTGCTTTTGCAGGCGCTGACACAGGAAAAGCCCCAGACCCTAATGCTCAGGCTCTCACAGCTTCAGCAGGCCAGGTTGAAATGCCTAAAATGCCTGAACTGGATCCAAAAATATGGAATTTTATTCCAGATGTTGTGGCTACTATAGGTAGCACTCAAATAAAAAAGGATGAGCTTGTAAAAATACTCAATCCGCAAGTTAAGATGATGATGATGATGGGACAGAAACCTGATGATAAACAATATCAAGAACTTGCCAAGACTATGACTTCTGAATTGGTTAAAGCAAAAATCCTTGAAGCCATGGCCGCTGATGCAGGATTTAAAGTTACTCCTGAACTCGAAGCTGATGTTTACAATAAGTTTATTGATAACATGAAGAAACAGATGCCTCCAGGAGCTGATAAGGATTTCAACTTCGAAGACATAGTTAAACAGCAGGGTTTTACACTCGAAGATGTAAAAAAACAGATGGCAGAAGGTCAAGTCATTCAAAACTGGGTTGAAGCTAAAGTTATGCCTACTGTTACAGTATCTGATGCAGATGTTAAGGCTTTCTACGATGCTAATAAAGAAACATACTTCAAGAAACCTGAAACAGTTACAGCTTCTCACATCCTAATTAAACCTAAAGATGAAACTGAAGCTTCATGGGCTGCCGCAAAAGTTCAGGCTGAAGAAATATATAAAGAACTCCAGAATGGCGGAAACTTTGAACAGCTTGCAGATAAATACAATGAAGGTCCAAAGAATGGTGGAAAGCTAGGTTCGTTTGCCAAAGGTCAAATGGTTCCTGAATTCGAGGTCTCAAGCTGGAAATTAGCTAAAAATGGGATGAAAGGCTTTGAACTTGTGAAAACACAATTCGGCTGGCACATAATAAAAGTAACAGCTTATGATCAAGGTGGATATATACCTCTTGATGATAAACTCTCTCTTCAAATCAAGCAGAAACTTCAGCAGGATGGAGTCTTTAAGAAAGTTAATACTCTTATAGACGAACAGATGAAGAAGATCAATCCTGTTATCAATCTGAAGTAAATACTTCAAATAGATTCGATTTCAAAGGCCGGTTCGCCGGCCTTTTTTATTTTAAGATTAAAGGATCAAACTAATTCGCTGTTTTTGCTACGCATATAGATTGACTGAAGAATCCCTAGACAAATCATAGCTGAAAGCATAAAAGAGCCGCCATAACTTATTAGAGGGAGAGGAATTCCTGTTATAGGCATCAGCCTGATATTCATCCCGATATTTATATAAAGATGTTCAAAGAATAGAGCCGCAGAACCGGCGGCAAAGTAGTATCCAAAGCTGTCTTTGGCTATAAATGCCGTTCGAATCATAGAAAAAATAAGCACCATATACATCAGAATCATTGATAGTGAACCCATAAATCCCGACTCTTCTGCAATTACAGAGAAAATCAGGTCTGAATTAGATACGCTCTTGGGTAAAAAACCTAATAGATTTTGGGTGCCGTGAAGAAGCCCCTTGCCTGTTACTCCCCCGCTTCCGACAGAAAGAAGAGTCTGCCTGCTCGTCCACCCCTGATTCATAGGATCTCTTTCAGGATCCATAAAGACCAGAATTCTTTCTTTTTGATAGTCGTGAAGAAATGGATAAATACTTGGCACTATTACCGCGATGGCGATAATGACTACAAGTATCCACTTCCAGCTTATCTTGGCACAAAAAAGAATAGCGGCGAAGATAGCAATAAAAACAAGTGAACTTCCAAGGTCTGGTTCTTTCAGCACTAAGACAAACGGCACAGCCATTAGCATAAAAAAATAGAATAAGTGAGAAATTCTATTGACTTTGAACCAATTAAAAGACGCTACATAGGATAGAAGAAGCAAAGTAGCCACTTTGGCAAATTCAGATGGTTGCAATCTCATAGGGCCAAGATCAAGCCAGCGCCTAGCTCCATATACCTTGACGCCTATTACAAATATTAGAATAAGGAGAATTAATGTCAGGACATAGAATGCCGGAGATGCAAGAGCGGGAATATTGTAGTCGGAGTAACTAAGAATAAGCCAGACAATAATACTAATGACCGCCCACATTATCTGTTTTTCCCAGGCAGTTGTCATCGAACCGCCTACTTGCTGCCCTGAACTGTAAATAAATGTAATCCCAAAGGAGACAAGGAATAGCGCTGAAATAATTTGCACGAAATCCAAACGCAGAAAATTATATTTAATCTTTCTAGCGAGGCCGACGAGAAACGATACTTCAGGATCTTCATGGCCTTCTAACTGAAAAATATGTTTCATTAATGAATTACAAAGTAAATCTTAGATCAATAAGTTTTTCCCTTACGCCATGTAGTCTTAAGAGGTAGCTTTCAGATTTTTCATCGCCGATTTGTTCTTCCAGGCTTACTAGGAAGCCAATAAGAGAGTTAAGGATAAATATCTCTCTTTTTACTATAGCTTTTTTTAATTCAGGAAAATCCTCTTTGCCCAACTGGATAAAATCAAGATGCAGAGACATTGCTCTACCTGAAAGCATTAGAAAAGACAATGTTGCATTGAAATTCAAAGAGTCCGAATAGGCAATATCTCTGCACAAGTCAGATGAGATTTCGCCTATCTCATAATATATTGATGAAGAATCATTTCTATTTGCCAATTCAGATTCAGAAATTTCATCAAATTCGTCCTCATCGGCAAAGTCGTTGATATCTTCCCATATATTGAGTTCGTCAGTGCTAAGTTTGCGTTTCTTTAAAGCAGAAAAAATCAATTCGTCTTCATCGGGCAAATCCAGGTATTTATCAAGCTCTTCAAAATACGCATTTATATTGATATCTTCTTTTTTGAACTGATCTGCCCAGTCAAGCTCAGTCCAGAGTTTATATTTGCTAATATCCATGATAGTTAATTACCTCCCGAGAAAAAGGTCGCAGTATCTACAAAATGCCTATTTCTGAGATCTTTTCTCCGTAATTAGTTTTTCTATTTTTTCAGAGTCGCCCCATAGGCTTTCCAGATTATATTTTTCTCTGGATTCCTGACTAAAAATATGCAACATCACATTTCCAAAATCAATTACTATCCAATCTGACTCTTTTTCTCCATCAATGGCAACTGGCCTTATGTCAAATTCCTCTCTTGCCTTCCTTCTTACCCATTCGGCAATTGCGCCAAGGTGAGGGTGAGATGTTCCTGTGCAAATCATAAAGTAATCGGAAATAGAGCTTACTTCGCCCAGTTTCATAACTATTACATTTTCAGCCTTCTTATCTTCAGCTAAACGGGCGCAAAAATTAACAAATTCTTCTGATGTTGGAAAGTTAGTTTGCTTGGACATTAATATTCCTTTTGAGTATGAGTTATTTTTAGAAAGCAAATGCTTTATTGGGCGCATAACCTTCTACAATTAATTGAATAACAGTTTATAAGTTTTGTCAATAAATAAGTAATGATTCCTACTCAATTAATTGAACTGAACTTAAAAATGATTTTTCCTTTGAAATTCCTTAAAGGATACACTAGAATACTACTAAATTCAAAGAAAAGGAATTTATTATGACTATAGAACTCTCATACGCACTAATAACACCCTACACAATTCAGAAATCGAGAACAGGCGGAATCATCGCTAGACTCCTATCAAGGACAGACCTTGAACTAATTGGAGTCAAGATCTTTGCCCCAACTCAGGAATTTGCAAATCAATATGCGAAACTGATAGAGGACATTAATGATGAAACCTCTTCGCAAGAATCATTGAAACATCTCGGCGATTATGTCAGAGAAAACTTCGCTCCACATGATAACAGATTTCATAGAGTTATGATGCTACTCTTTAAGGGAGAGAACGCCACCAGGAAACTTTCTGATGTAGTCGGTCAGATGAAACCAGGAATAAGAACTGGAGAAACCATTAGAGATACATACTCGGACTATGTGCTAAATAGGGACGGCTCAGTAAGATATTTTGAGCCTGCTGTAATAGTTGCTCCGACTATTTCTGATACAGAACTTTATAAGAAAGAAATGCTCTTCATAGCAAATTTCGTTGATTCTACGACCAATATTATAGATGTGCCTCTCTTGACATCTGAGGATGACTCAAGCAAGAGAACACTTGTGATTATTAAGCCAGATAATTGGCGTTACCCAAGCTCCAGACCTGGAAACATTATTGATATGTTAAGCAGGACAGGCTTGAGAATAGTAGGATGCAAACTTTATAGGATGTCTCTTGATGAGGCTTTAGAATTCTACGGACCTGTAAAAAATATTTTGAGAGAAAAACTCTCACCAAAGATTGGCAAACAGGCAAAAGAAATTCTTGAGAGAGATCTCAAAATTAAACTTTCCGAGCAAGATACCGAAAGCCTTTCAAATACTATTGGCATGAGATACGCCGATGACCAATTCTCTCAGATTGTAGAATTTATGTCTGGATTAAGGCCCGAAGAAGTTGCTAAAGAACATACTTCAGACCCAGGCAAAGTTAGATGCATGGTTTTAATCTACCAAGGCGAAAATGCAGTCAATAAAATCAGAGATGTTCTTGGACCGACAGATCCTACAAAGGCTCCAGGCGGCACAATCAGAAGAGATTTCGGGACGGATGTGATGGTCAATACTGCCCATGCCTCAGACTCTTATGAAAATGCCAAGAGAGAAATGGGCATTATTAAGGTTGACAATAACAATATTGGCAAAATTATTAAAGAATCATACAAGTAATTTAAAGACACATGCGCGTAAAGAAGTTAAATTTTCTCTACGCGTTTTTTTTAAACACTGATGAAAAACAGCAATCTCAAGAGAACAAGGCAAAATAAAGAGCCAGACAAACATCATAAGATCACGGTCGGCAAGGTCATTTTTCTCATCTTTTCAATACTGTTGCTGCTTGCCATACTAACTCATAATAGTCAGGACGACGCAGTCGCAGAGGGCGGGAAAAACGGTCAACTCTTCAATTGGATAGGATATTTTGGAGCCGTTTTATCAAGAGTTATTTTTAATACATTCGGGCTTGCAGGATATTTTCTGGGTTTATTCTGTTTCATAGCCTCCTTGCAGTCTCTCTTCAGACAAGGGCCTGTTAAAATAAGAAGCCTGATTTTATCGATTATTCTTTTATTATTCGGGTTTTCAATTTCCTTTGCTTTATGGCCTGAGACTTTTGCTCCACTCACCTCAAGCATGGGAATCAAAACTCTCTCTGGCGGTGTTTTCGGCCAGTTTTTGGCCTCTCCTCCAGATAAGTTTGACAGCGCAGGATGGATCAGGCAATACATGGGGACAATCGGTAGTTGCATAATAGGTTTAGCTCTTGTCGCAATTGGGATGACATTCATCTGGGAAGAAAAAACTGGAATCTTCCTGAAAAAAATTCTATCCGCTCTAAAAATCAGAAGAACATCAACTAGTTCAGATTCTGATTCGGAAGAAATTAAATTATATAACACCAAAACAGAGCTGACATTAGAACAAGTCAGAAAAGAAATTGAGCTTAAAAGGACAAAAAACAAGCCGATCAGTTCCCAGACAATAGTTATAGATGACGGTCTTTTCGATCAAGATTTTTATAAGTTACCAAAGAGCAAAGATAAAGCCCTGGAAGTTCCTCCAATCTCTCATAATCTAGCTCAGAAAACAATGATAGTAAGCACTAACAATGCCGTAGTTAAAGATAAACAAATCAAGAGAGCTACATTGAGCGGCACAGTTTATAAATTGCCATTATTAAAGCTCTTAGATGAAGTAGAAGAATCTAGTGGCGAATCTAGGGAGGCAGTTCAAAAAGCAAAAGAAACGCTTCAGGACACATTGGACAGCTTCGGAGTTGAAGCAAAGGTAACCGAAGGAGTAACCGGTCCTCGGATTACCAGACTTGAAATAGTTCCATCCCCCGGTGTCAGACTCGACAAAATAACTTCACTTGAAAACAATATAAAGCTCGATCTCAGAGCTGAGAGCATCCGAATTCTTGCCCCCATACCAGGGAAAGACGCTGTCGGAATTGAGGTACCAAATAAAGTTTCGTCGCCGGTTTCATTACTTGGCGTGCTTGGTTCTTCTCAATGGAAAAAGGCAACCCATGAAATCCCTATTGCCCTGGGTAAAAATGTATCAGGCGAACCTGTAATTACTGATCTGGCAAGAGCCCCTCACCTACTCATTGCAGGCTCAACCGGCAGTGGTAAAAGCGTATGTATAAATACTCTTATTATGAGTTTGCTTTACAGGTTTACTCCTGATGAACTCAGGCTCATCCTTGTTGACCCAAAAGTAGTTGAATTCGAGATGTACAAAACGCTTCCTCATCTTATTACTCCGATAGTTAACGAACCAAAAAAAGTTCCATTTGCCCTGCGCTGGGCTATAAATGAGATGGAAAGACGCTATAGAGTGCTTGCAAAGGTAAGAGTTAAAAATCTAGAAACTTTCAACTCCAGACCGATAAGTTTAGAGATTCTTGACGATGACGGAAAGGCAATACCGGCCAAACTTCCTTTCATAGTTATCATTCTAGACGAGCTTGCAGACATTATGATGGCCGCAAAAACAGATGTAGAAACTTCTATTTGCAGGATAGCGCAAAAAGCAAGGGCAGTGGGAATACACCTTGTCGTTGCTACTCAGAGGCCAAGCAAGGAAATTATCACCGGTATAATTAAAGCAAATCTGCCGACTAGAATTGCTTTTAGAGTTTCTTCCATGATAGACAGCAGAGTAATTCTAGACCAAAATGGAGCAGAATCACTTCTTGGCAAAGGCGATATGCTTTTTATTCCGCCAGGAAGCGCCAAACTGGAAAGAATTCAGGGCGCAATGGTAAGCGATGCTGAGATTGAAAAAGTCGTAGCGTTCTGCTCTGAACAAATGGAACAAAAGTTTGACGACAAAGTGGTCGCAGAAGAAAAACAGGAAGATACAGACGAGACTGAATTCTATTCTGAAGATAAAGGCTCTGCTCTCGACGATAAAGCCGACCTGATGGATAGAGCTATAGACATAGTAAAAAGAGAGAAAAAAGCTACAACGAGTTATTTGCAAAGAAGACTTGGTATCGGATACAATAAAGCGGCAAATATCATCGAAACTATGGAAAAGCAAGGAATGATAGGCCCGGTTCAATCCTCCGATGGGAAAAGAGAAATTTACATTAATGAAGAGGATAAAAGTGTCTAGTTTTAAAAAACTCTTGCGAATATCACATATTTAGGCAATACTTTTACAATACAATTTATTCATTGGGTTCTCTGAAAGATTACATATTTAATATTATTGGATTTTTATGAAAAGTATTTTGAAGTCATATATCAGATTAAATACAAAACCATTGTCTGGTGAAAGCGTTGGAAAACAAGAGCTAATAAAGCAAGAATTGAATGAAGATGTCCCTACAGCAAAGGCTCCAGTTCAGGTAGATCCTTTTGCTGGAAGAAAACTTTCACTTGGCGACTATATGCAGGAAGCCAGGGTTAGTTCAGGGCAAACAATTCATCAAGTTGCCCAGATCACAAAAATTCACACTCACTATCTGGAAGCTTTGGAGAGGGAAGACTTTTGCAACACTCCACCATCTATTTATGTAAAGGCATATATTAAAAGGCTTTGTGAGCTTTATAAGATAGATAATGCCAAAGCAATATCGTTATATGAGATGCATATCGGAGAACCTGAAAATATGCTTCCTGAAACTCTAGTCAAGAATCTTGAGGAAACAAAACTTCCAAACTCTAAGCAGGAAGAAAAAATTAAGCAATATGTCAAATATGGTTTAATAGGACTTGGAGCAGTTATAGCTTTAGCTGTTATATTGAGCCTAGTTCTTACTCTTTCAAAGAGTTCCATTGAAGATAAACCACTAACATCTGCCCAAAAAACCCAGCTTTCGGCTGATATGGAAAAATTAGTTTCACCACAAATTCTTGAGGCTGTCTTATTAAAACCTGAAGCGAATAAATAAATAAATAAGCTAAAACCAAACCATGAAAATATTAGTCATAAATGGGCCAAACCTTCAGTTACTAGGGCAAAGAGAGCCTGAAATTTACGGCACTCTGACTTTGCCTCAAGTATGCTCTGAACTAGAGCTTTTTGCTTCACAGTTTAAAGGCATTAAAATTGAGTTTTTTCAAAGCAACCATGAAGGAAATATAGTTGATCAAATAGGCAATTGCCTAAAAGCAAAAGTAGATGGAATAATTATCAATCCTGCTGCTTTTACACATACGAGCATTGCTATTTATGACGCTTTAAAAGCTGTAGGTATCCCGACAATAGAAGTGCATATTTCAAATATTTATAAAAGAGAAGATTTCAGAAAACACTCTGTAAGCGCCGGAGCGTGCATAGGCTTGATATCAGGTTTAGGACCAAAAGGCTATTGCTATGCTCTTTCATCATTAGTTGATAGCATTAAGAAACAAACAATATAATTTAGTCCAAAAACATAAGGAGAAAAGCATTATGCAAATAGAAGAAATCAGAGCAATCGTTGAAATGATGTCAAAACATAATTTATCAGAATTTAAAGTCGAAGCAGAAGATATGCGTCTCAGCCTCAAGAGAGGAATACAAGGTGGAGCAGTTACTTATGCTGCACCGCAAAGTGTAATGCAAATGCCTCAGCAAGCAGCAGCCGCTCCTGCTCCAATTGCTGCTCCAGTTGCCGCAACTCCTGCAGCGTCAAAAGTAACCATTGATGCTCCTATCGTAGGCACTTTCTACACTTCAGCTAGTCCTGATTCGCCGGTTTTCGTAAAAGTCGGAGACAAGGTTAATCCTGAAACAGTAGTCTGCATAATCGAAGCTATGAAAGTTATGAATGACATTAAAGCTGAAAAATCTGGAACGATAAAGGAAATTTTAGTTAAAAACGCTCAGTCAGTCGAATACGGCAGTCCTCTATTTGTCTTAGAATAAATTAACGAGGAGATTACTAAAAATGTTTGAAAAAATACTAATTGCCAATAGAGGCGAAATTGCTCTTAGAGTGATTAGAGCCTGTAAGGAAATGGGCATAAAAACAGCTATTGTTTATTCAACAGCTGATGCGGAAAGTCTTCCTGTGATGCTTGCTGATGAAGCTGTCTGTATAGGACCTCCGCCTTCTCTCGATAGCTACTTGAACTACAAACAAATATTAAGCGCCGCTGAAATCTGCGATGTCGATGCAATACATCCAGGATACGGGTTTCTGTCAGAAAATGCCGAGTTTGCTGAAATTTGCAAATCATGCAATATTGAGTTCATAGGACCTGCTCCTGATCAGATAACATCAATGGGGGACAAAGCAACGGCCAAGAAAAGAATGATTCAGGCCAAAGTTCCAGTTACACCTGGAAGCGAAGGTCTAGTTTCAGATGAAGCAGAAGCTAAGCGAATCTCCAAAAAGATTGGCTATCCTGTGATAATTAAAGCTACAGCAGGCGGCGGCGGAAGAGGAATGAGAATAGCTCACAACGACGCGACGCTTATAATGAACTACCATGCCGCAAGCAATGAAGCAGAAAAAGCATTCAAGAACGGCGCTGTCTATATTGAAAAGTATGTCGAGAATCCAAGGCATATTGAATTCCAAATTCTTGGTGACAAGTACGGTAACATAATTCACCTTGGAGAAAGAGACTGTTCTATCCAGAGAAGACATCAGAAATTAATTGAAGAAACCCCATCTCCTGTAATGACTTCAAAACTCAGAGATTCAATGGGAACAGCGGCTGTAAAAGCGGCTAAGGCTGTTAATTACTCAAGCGTAGGAACAATTGAGTTTCTCTACGCCGGACAAAACACATACTACTTCATGGAAATGAATACTCGTATCCAGGTAGAGCATCCTGTTACCGAACAGCTCACCGGCATTGACCTTGTCAAAGCTCAGATTATGTCTGCAGCAGGAGAAAAACTCCCTTGGAGACAGAAAGATATCGAGTTCAGAGGACATGTTATTGAATGCCGAATAAATGCCGAAAATCCTTATATGAATTTTGCTCCATGCCCCGGAAAAGTGGATCTCTTTATTCCGCCTGGCGGTCCTGGGGTAAGAGTTGACTCTCATGTTTACAGCGGCTACAAAATACCGCCAAACTATGACAGTATGATAGCCAAGCTCATTTGCTTTGGAAGAGACAGAGCAGAAGCAATAGCCAAGTGCAGGAGAGCTCTTGATGAATTCCATATCTCTGGAGTAAAGACAACTATACCGCTTCTAAAGTATATTATTTCCAGAGAAGACTTTGCCGCTGGAGCTTATGATACTGGCTACATAGAACGCATATTCGATCAGTTTATGTCATCTAGAAAAGAGTTAGAATAGGAGTTAATTATGAAAAGAACAGAGAATATCATTGCTCCGCAGGAAGAAGCTCCGATTTCATATAAGACAATTGAGTCTATAACTGATTACGGCACAGTCAAAATCAGTGAAAGAGTTATAATGTCAGTTGTTAAAAAAGCCGCTTCAAAAGTTGATGGAGTAACAAGGCTTGCTTCAGGCTCTTTTGTAGATTGTCTGACAAATATGATCTCAAATGCCAAGAGCCATGACAAGGCGGTAAAACTCGACATCAATGGCGACACAGTTAAAATTGAGCTCAAACTCAGCGTCGCCTATGGTAAAAACATTCAGGAATTGGCTTTAAAAGTGCAAAATACAGTAACTGATGAAGTTAAGGCAATAACTGGAATGAAAGTTACCAAAATTGATGTAGTAATCCAGGAAGTTGACGCTAAAGAAGAAGAATCAAAATAACATTATTTTTATAATACATTAAAAGAAAGACTATTTTATGGATAACGAAGTTACTCCTTCAGAGATAAAAAAATCGGCAAAAGCCCGCCAAGATGTAATCACTACTACCGAGAAGGGATCTGTAAGCATAAATGAAGCGGTTATAGTTTCTATAGCTAAAAATGCCGCATCTCATGTGCCGGGAATCGTAAGACTCACATCAACAGGGAAATTTGCCGAAAGTATAGCTTTTATGATAGGCAGAACGCAGTCCAAACCAGATTCTGTCCAGATAAAGACAACGGGAGATAAAGTCGGAGTTTCCGTTAAGATAATTGTTTCTTATGGAAAGAACATTCCAGAAGTAGCACTAAATGTTCAATTGGCTATTATACAGGCAATCAAGGATATGGCTCAGATGGAAGTATCTAAAGTTGATGTGACGGTAGAGGGTGTCGAAGAAGAAGAAACAGAAGAAGCAATAGAAATAGTGGAACCTATTCTTTAAAAAGAGGTAAATATGCAAGCTTATATAAATGATTTTCTACAGATAATTGGATATAATCTTCCAGGCTTCAGGCATGGCGTGGAAATCTCTCTTGCCGGAGTCCTTATATTTATTATAATTCTAAAAGTACTTGGATTCCTGCTTTTCAGCAACAGGCAGAAGAAATGCTCAGGAATTTTTGTTGAATCAGAAAAAGGCAGATTCTATATTTCCCGCCAGGCTGTTGCGGACCTCGTAAAATCAAAAGAAATAGAAGTGCCTGGACTTTCCATTCATAGAACTTTTCTTATGAAAAAAAGAAAGGCTTACAGTGTGAGAGTAGTAGCTGAGCTTAATGACAAAGATGGAATTTTCCCTGAACTTGTCATGAGTCTGCAGAAAAAAGTACTTTCCGCTTTAAATGACAATCTCGGTATAGATTCTATTAAAAGAGTTGATATAGACCTCAAAAGAGTAAATTCAGCCGCCACTATATAATTGATAATATTAGCATCAACATCACCCAGACGAATTGAAATTTTCAAGCGCTTGGGTTTCTCATTTATTGCCGTCCCTCCCGACTTTGACGAATCGTCAATGCAAGGATTGGAACCATACTCGATGCCGCTGATCTTCGCCCAAAAAAAAGCAGAATCGTTATCTCTTAGATTTAAAGCTGATGTTGTTATAGGGTTCGATACTCTGGTCTTTCATAATGGTAAAATTCTAGGCAAACCAAAAGACCTTAATGAGGCAAAAAACTTCTTTTTCGAGCTTTCAGGAAACTATCATGAAGTTATAACAGGCTGCTCTATAGTTTCTCTCGAACTAAAAATCTTCAAAACTTTTTCCGATACGAGCAAGGTCAAATTTAAAAACCTTACCCGACAAATTATAGATGAGTATTTGCTAAAAGTTAATACTCTCGACAAAGCCGGCGCCTATGCCGTACAAGAATATGGCGAGATGATAATTGAGCATACAGAAGGAAGCATAGATAATATCATCGGGCTTCCGACAGAGAAACTTCTGGAAGAAATGAAAAACTTATCATTGATATGCTGTTAGTTACAAACTTGCCCCGCCATCAAGAAAGATAGTTTGGCCTGTGAGGCTTTCTGCCTCTGCGATGAAGATGCAAGCTTTAGCTATATCTTCAAAAGGAACGGCTTTTCCCATCGGAACTTTCCTGAGAGATTTTTCCATAGTTGAGTTTACCATATTGCTTGGCGGAATGACAAAACCCGGAGCAATGGCATTCACTCTTATTGATGGCGCCCATTGGATGGCAGAAAGCTCTGTAAGTCTTTCAAGCGCATATTTTGAAATAAGATAAGTCCCGTCTGTAACTGAAGGTTTTTTAATTCTATAATCAAGAAAATTTATAATCAATGAATCTTTATTTCCTCTCTGCTTTTTATATTCGTTCATAATGATATAAGGAGCCCAGAAATTGATGTCAAATTGAGTTTTGGCATGGGCGAGATCTTCCTCTGCTAGCATGCCATTATGGAAGACTGATGCGTTATTAATCAGAATATCAGTCTCCGGAAGGCGTGGGAATATCGTCTGTCGTATATCATACAAATCAGTTAGGTCTGCACTGATAAACTCGTTTCCTGAACTAAATTTATCAAGTTCGCAAAGTAACGCAATAGCCTCATCTTTGGAACTATTGCAATGCACGGTAACGCTAGCGCCTTTTCCAGCAAAAGCAAAAGCTAATGTTCGACCAATTCTGACAGCGCCGCCTGTGACTAAAACTCTTTTCCCATTTAGATCCATATCAATTTTAACCTTCGCTTATTGGCAAATAAATAAAAAATGTGGTACCTACTCCAAGATTGCTTGTAACATGAACAAATCCATGATGAGCAGTAACTTCACCATAAACCATCGCAAGCCCCATCCCCGTGCCTTTTCCTACATCTTTTGTAGTATAGAACGGCTCAAAGATTCGTTTCATCGTTTCTTCGCTCATCCCGCTTCCATTGTCTGTTATTGAAACTTCATAATAGTCTGAGGGTTTGCTTTCAATTTTAGTAGTTTTCCATTCATCTGGAAACTGCGTTGTTCTTTTTAAATTAATTTCAATGTATTTGTCTTTCCTCTGTACACCTTGCAAAGCATCTATAGCATTGATTAGAATATTGAGAAATACCTGCTGAAGCTGTACAAAATCGCCCTTTACGAAGCATGGATTCTCGGGCTTTATAAGTTTAATTTCAACTGTTTTTCGAGTCAGAGGAGTGAACATGTCTTCTGTCCCTGTAAGTATGGAGCCGAGCTCGACTTTATTCTGAGGATTTTTTCCTTTTCTGGCAAATCCGAGAAGTTGAGATGTGATGGTTTCCGCTCTTTCTGTCATTTTCCCGATTTTCTCAAGGTGGGCTTCGACTTCGGGATCTTTTATTTTGTCAAAGAGCAGCATAAGCTCCAGATGCCCTTGTATAGCGTGAATGATGTTATTAAATTCATGAGCTACTCCTCCGGCCAGCCGCCCTATTGATTCAATCCTCTGCGTATGATAAAGCTGATTAGTAAGTTCATCTTTCTCTTTCTTGAGCCTTTTTTGTTCAGTAATATTTCTACAGACTATTATCATCACCGGACTATTATGAATGAATCCTCTGGAGAAGGCGGCATCAACATCGACTCTCTGACCGTTTTCTATCTTTAGTTTCAGAGATTTATTCGACAGAAAAACAGACTCGGAAGATTTGGATAATTTATCCGACTCTGCCCAGAGTTGCTTCCATAAACATGGTACAGCTGAAAACTCATCAACAATGCTCGGAAATTGCTTGCCTTTGGCTTTTTCGGCCTTCAAAACTTCAATTGTTGCGGGGTTTGCGTCAAGGATTTTTCCTTCTCTATTTACTACAAAAATCATATCGCTTGCATTCTCGATAACCAGTCTGTAGCGCCCTTCCCACTCAGTGATATCCTTTTGGAGAGCCCTTGCCATGCCGTAGTTACCAAAAAACGACAAAACTACATCAAATGCCCCCTTACCCTCTATATGTGTCTCTTTCTCTATCCTCTTCAGGTAAAAACTAACAAGGAAACTTACTATAAAAACTATTATTGTTTTCTTTAAATAAGAATCTCTGATTTGCTCCAACCAGTTCGGGTCATTCCAAAAGACTATGCTCACTGAAATAAAAGTATCAACAACTGTGGCAAGAAGCATCGCCCCGAAAACAGAATAAAAATACCTAAGGTTCAGATTGCGGAGTTTTTGAAAGACTATCGGAAGAATAAATAAATCGGCAATGAGAGCAAGGACAGTTCCTGTCATAAACTTTGTGGATTGAACAAAGAGAAACTCCAGAAAAAGCGCTGAACCTCCTCTAAAGAACATGAAACCACCCAAAGCCTGCTGAAAATGAGTGATGTAGGTTAGGTATATAAACATTCCAAAACAAATCACAATTCCGACAATCACTCTCTGCATGGCAAGGGTGCCCTCGGTAATGTAAACGATCATTATTGAACCTAAGAGCGGCAGGAAAAATATTGAACTTGAGAAGTGGTATGCAGAATCAAATCCTGTTTGAATAAGGTTTAATTCAGCAGCAGAGAGTATTTGCGATAAAACAAAAAGGCCGCCGAGGCAAAGATATAGCGGAGACTTACCGATATAGTTTCTGAGGCCATGCACGACAAGGAGCATTGCCATGATAAAAGCCGCCTCAATAAATGCCAGAATATCGGCAACAAATAAATCCAAAAGACACCTCGTTATTTCATATAAGCATCGCGAAATCTAGCTAATGAGCAACTTCCTTATAAGCTCGGCTCTCTTAATATCAAGTTCCGGCGCTTTGAGTTCTTTTCTAATGCACTTCTGGAGATGAGCATCCTGCGCCATGACAAAAAGAGTATTGATTTTCTCTATACTTAAAGAGTCAAACATTTTAAGATCTATCCCCATTCTTACTACAGACAATGCATTAAGAGCTTCCTTTTCCGAGATGATATATGCATGTCTTAGTATGGCATAGCTTCTTCCGATGAAGTCAGAAAGAAACTCTCTTCTGCCCTGCGCCAAAACCATTCTGGCATCTTTCTCATGCGCAATCATCTGATCAATAGCCTTTTCAATTCTGGTTATTATTTCTTCTTCGCTTTCACCCAAAGTGCTTTGATTTGAAAGCTGGTACACATAACCTACTGCCTCTGAACCCTCACCGTATAACCCGCGAACTGTCATGCCAAGTTTGCCAGCTGCATAAATAATCTGATTCATCTGATTTGAAATAGTCAATCCAGGAAGGCTCAACATTACAGAAGCTCTGATGCCTGTGCCTATATTTGTCGGACAAGATGTCAGGTATCCAAATTTTTCATCAAATGCAAAAGGTAATTCGTTATTTAGAAGGGATTCTTTTCCTGAGATTTTATCCCAAAGGTTCGTCAGACAGGCGCCAGGAGCAAACGCCTGAAGTCTGATATGATCTTCTTCATTAACCATAATTGCAAAATCTTCATCGGCATCCACAAAAAGAGAACTTCCTTTATTTCCTGTGCAGAATTCTCTACTCACAAGGTGTCTTTCCAGAAGAAATTTTCTATCAGTTGCAGAGAGATCAAACATATTGAAAATGAGTCTATCTCGAAAAATACTGCTCTTCTGAGTTCCTGACATTACCATTTCGAGAATATTTTCCCTCTCAACATCATTTGAGTTTATAGGAAATTTCAGATTAGCAATATTCCTGGCAAGTCTTATTCTGGAACTTAAGGCAATATGCGCATCTTGTTCATTAGCCGAAAGCCATGAAACTGGCTTTTTAAATAAAAAATCTATAGGTTCAAAATTGACTTTCATATCTCTTAAACAATACTTAATTTCAAATCTTTTATTTTGTCTCTGATAAGCGCGGCTTCCTCATAATTTTCAGACTGCACAAGCTTGTCGAGTTTCATTTGAAGTCTGAAAAGATCAACCATAGCTTCATTCTTGCCATGAGGTGCGGAGTTTGGCTTCTTCCCTACATGTGAAAATCCTCTGTGCAAATTGGGAATAGAATATTCAAGAATTCCCAAAAAGGCTTTGTAGCATTCACTGCAACCAAGGCGGCCGGTTTTCTTAAGTTTTTCGCTGTCCCACAAGCATGATGAACATATTAGTAAATCGGGCTGAATTGTGATATTTGTATCCTGGGGTTTCTTTATCGAAAGTTGGTTGGGCGCCAGAGTATTATGGACACTTTTAAAGAGTTCGGCAAGATTTACTCCATTCAATCCGGAGACATTGAGTCCTTTATTATCAGCGCATCCCTGACATATATGAAGAGACTTCTTTGCGCCGTTTATAACTTCCTGAATATGAATCGTAGCCTCGTTTTTATTGCAAATATTACACTGCATAATATCTTCCAGATAATTTTACTTAAAGAGTAACTTCCGGCAAATCCATTTTCCCGTCTTTAATCTTTATGATTCTCTCGGATAGCCCGGCAACTTCAGTATTGTGAGTAACCATAATAATTGTTCTAGCCCTATTATTATGCAAAGATTTAAATATTTCAAGTATCCCCTGCCCTGTAGCTGAATCTAGATTGCCTGTAGGTTCATCTGCAAGAAGCAAATCAGGGTCATTAACCAATGCTCTGGCAATGGCAGTCCTTTGCTGTTCTCCGCCTGAAACTTCGACAGGCCTGTGTTTGAGCCTGTCTTTAAGCCCCATACTCACAAGGAGCTCCTCTGCTTTAGTTCTGGCAATCTTTGCGGATTTCCCGTCAAGTCTTGCAGGAAGAGCGGCATTTTCTAGAATACTAAGCTCAGGCAGAAGATGATATGATTGAAAAACATAGCCTATTTTATTAAGGCGAAGTTTACACCTGTCTCTTTTAGACAAAGAACCAATATCTACCCCATCATAGAAAATCTTGCCGTTATCCGGTTTTTCAAGACCGCCTATAAGATTAAGAAGAGTGGTTTTACCGCTTCCCGAGGCTCCCAGCATAGCGAGCCATTCGCCTCTTACTATTTCTAGATCCACACCTCGAAGCACTTTTATCAATGAGCGCCCGAGTTTGTATGTACGGTAAACATCTTTTACACTGATAATATTATTCATATCTGAGAGCCCTCGCAGGATCAAGCCTTGATGCCCTGTAGGCCGGAATAACGGCTCCAAGAGTACAAAGGATTATTGAACAAAGAGAAATAAAGAGCACATCACCAGGCACAATCTGAGCCGGGAGCTGGCTTAAGAAATAAAACTGCCTTGGAAATATCTCTACATGAAATACATCAGAAAGGATGTGCAAAATATCAGTTCTCCAGTAAATAACGCACCAACCTAATCCAAGACCAACGAGAGTTCCTATCGTTCCTACAAAGAAGCCCTGTAGGATAAAAACTCTCATTATAGTTGAAGGACTTGAGCCAAGGGCCATAAGCAACCCTATTTCCTTAGTCTTCTGAACAACCACAGTTATAAGCGTATTAGTAATGCTTGAAGCCGCTACCAGCACGATAAAGACAAGCACAAAGAACATCATATTCTTCTCAACTGCCAGAACATCGAGAAATTGTTTATTCAGTTGTTTCCAGTTTTGCACCTGATAATCCGGAAACTCTTTGACCATCTTCCCATAAAGTCCTTCAATATTAAATGGATCTGAAGTTTTAACTGAAATCATGGTAGCCGCTCCAAGAGGATAGCCGAAAAGAGAGTCAGCATCATCAATATTGGAAATCAGCACTTTTGAGTCAAAATTATATTCTCCTACATTGTAGATGCCGCTAACCGTAAACTGTGATGGCAAATACACTTTATTGGGGTTCTGCTGTACCTTGCCGCTGGAGTCAAATTTGATCATATCCTTGAGTTTAGCAGGGGAATGAAGCACAATACTATCACCGGCAGAGAGTCCCAACTGGTTAGCAAGTACATAGCTTATGAGAACTTCACCGTCTTTGAGCGAATATTTCCCTGCGATTATGTTCTTCTCTACTAAATCTGCCGAAGGTTCCTGCTCAATATCAATACCAATTAGATACTGCGGAGAAACTTTGTCCCCGTATTGAACAAGTACTTCGCCTTGAGCCCTGGCAATAGCCTCTGCGCCCATTGAATCAATCTTGCTGATAAGTTTATTTGGATTCTTGATGTAAGGAATAGAGTAGCTTTGAATCTGAATATGAGGTCTGGTATCAATGAGTTTTGTCTTTATCTCATTGGTAAAACCCGTCATTATGGCAAGCACTACCATTAGAACACAAACGCCTATACTTACTCCAAAAATGGAAATCAAAGTAATTACTGAAACAGCGTTTCTTTTGGGTTTAAAATAGCGCCACGCCAAAAAAAGGTCTGTCAAAAATCTCATCATACCTGCTTACGGACAAAATTGAATCGAAAGATTGATGGAATATAATTTCTTAGTCAATCTTTACAATCTCAAGTTCTATCGCGTTATTAACTGCTTTGAGTAAAGTCTTCGCAGTTTCAATCTGCGAAACAGTATTCTTTTTAGGTTCGACTATTACCGCCTTGCAGATGTCATGATATTCCAGACCATGCATATTGAGAGAAGAAACAACCGCTGTCATCGGGTTCATACTGATATTATAAGCGGCATTTTCTATGTATCTTCCAGTCATAATTCTGCCGTCTTTAACTTGCAGAGCCACGCCTGAAAATGAGTTAGAATAAGGCGAATAACTCTTGTTTGCAGCTTTACGAGCTTCACATGCTACTGCTTTGTCTGAAGGGCAAGTTACATTTTTCATCAAACCATTGTCTATTTCTCTCATAAATCTTGCCGTAATTCCAAGGTCAGACGGACCGAATGGATAAGGAACAAGGTCTTTAAGCGTTAGAGTTTTGTCTGGAAGTATTATTTTAAGATCCATAGCATTGTCAAGTTCCAGCATAAACTGTCTGCACAGACAACATGGAATATATGTGACAGTTACGCTTTTAATGCCTAGTTCGCCGTGAAGAGCAGCATTCGAAAGAGATGCCTGCTCGGCGTGGAGAGTGAAATTAAGCGAAGTTCCGGGAAATTCCTGATTTGCACCGAAATATATATTGCCCGAAATACCAGAGGAAATAGCGCCTACATTGAAGTTGGAAATCTTCGGCAATGCGAAATCTCTTGCTACTTTGAGAAGTTCGAGCAGGAATTTTTCTTCTGAAAGCCCGCTCATGACAATAAGCTCTTTCACATCTTTTGCTTCAATCATACCTGAATATGAAGAGGAGCCAAGTATTTCGTGCAGTTTATTTTTAATCCCTGTAGAAAATGAGCCAATAGTTTTTTCAGATTTCATTTAGATGATTCTCCCCTATTTTTAAAATAATTCGTTTTATTACTTAGTCAGCCATTCATAAGCGCCAATGGCGGAAGTAACGGTAAAAATCGCATTGAGTATCAGGAAAAGCCATGCGATCTGCAAACCTCTCATGATTCCGCATATTGAATAAATAACAATCACAAAACCGCCGATCGTGTAACAGATCGGATTTAGCAATCCTACGCCCAAAGCTAGGAATATCAAGCCTACCGTCCCTACCATCAGAGATTTATCCTTGAATGAACCCTTTACCGCAAATATGACAATTGTCAATATGACCATCAGCGCAGTAATAATGGTAATGAGAGTATTTGATTTCGTAAAATAAGTCAGGATCGCATCGATGACTATTATTCCTTCGAGAACAGTAAAAAAGGCATTCTTCTCTAGAAATGAAGAAAGGGAAAGAAGAATCCCTCCGGCAAGAAAACAGTCTCTCTGATGGGGGGAACCAGGCATTAAAGTGCCTACGATAAAGATCAGAAGCCCTACAATCCCTATTAGGATATTTACCAGATGGTTACCGATATAAGCCTTTTTATAAATCTCCATAATATCTCCGTTTTTAAATTAAATTTCAGTCCTAATCCACAATAATTATATTCGAAAGATTGTAAGGGATTGGTAAATAATTTACAATTCAATTAACTAGCCAGTTTAATAAGGACTCGCAATATTCTTGCTTTTGAAAGGGAGAGATTATGAATGGAGAAAAAAATTATCGCAAAGAGCATATCCGTTCATTTACAAAATCAGAAGCCATTCAGGAAGCTTCAAGATGTTTGCTATGCCACGATGCGCCTTGCAGTAAAAATTGTCCGGCAAATACCAATCCGGGTTCTTTCATCCGCTCAATCCGTTTTGAAAACTTCGCAGGGGCTGCAAAAACGATAAGGGAAGCAAATATTCTTGGTGCTACATGTTCAAGAATTTGCCCATACTTAGGTCTATGCGAAAAGGATTGCAAAAGAGCCCTCATAGATAGACCAATAAAAATCGGACTGCTGCAGAGGTTTGCCACTGAATATGAAGAACAAAACAATATTACGATACTCCAGAAAGTTCACTCAACTAAAGAAAAAATTGCAGTCATCGGGTCAGGTCCGGCGGGTCTTGCCGCAAGCGCTTCTCTTGCCCTAAAAGGTTATACCGTAACTGTGTTTGAGAAAGATTCTGTTCTTGGAGGAGTGCTTTCTAAAGGAATTATCCCGTCCAGACTTCCTCAGGAAATAGTTGACAGCGAAATAAATAGAATCAAAGGACTTGGAGTACAATTCAAAGCAGAGTGTGAAGTCGGCAAAGATATTTCAGTTGATGAACTCAAAAGCCAGGGGTTTAAAGCATTCCTGATTGCGACAGGCAATACGAATTCAAAAACTCTTGGAATACCTAATTCTGACACTAAAGGCGTTTTTACTGCAATTGACTTTCTTGCCAGAGCAAAAGTAGCCGATGAAAATATTGTCAGAGATAAAAAAATTGTAGTCCTCGGCGGAGGAGATGTAGCGATAGATTCTTCTCTGACCTCTGCTTTTCTGTCGGCAAAAAGAGTTTCGATTCTGTATAGAAAACGACTTCAAGATATGCCTGCAACCCAGGAGGAAATCAAAATTGCATCTGATCTCAAGTTAGATTTCTATACGAATTTCACGCCTGTCGAGTATTCAGTAAAGGATGGCATTTTAAAAGGAATCCATGCAAAAGGCACTTATGACTCATCAGAAATTTTTCTGGATGCAGATATTGTGATCGAAGCCATAGGTCAGTTCGCCTACGATACAAAGAAAATATTCCCAGATTTAGAACTCGATAAAAATGGAGGAGTTAAACTTGTCAAAGGAAGACGAACTAATTTGAACGGAGTTTTTGCCGCTGGAGATATAACAAGTGGCGGAGAAACAGTAGTTCTTGCCGTCAAAGAAGGAAAGGAAGCCGCAGATGAAATAGACAAGTTTTTATCTAATAAACCTCAACCTTTTAGTGTCGGAAAAACACAAAAAGACACCTCTCTTGAGATAGAGTTCTGTGGCGTTAAATGCGAAAACCCATTCTTCTTATCCTCATCTCCTGTGAGCCACGGTTATGACATGTGCGCCAGGGCTTTTAAAGCCGGATGGGGAGGAGCTGCATATAAGACAATTACCAAAATCAACTGTGATGAATGTTCTCCAAGGTTTGATGCAATAGGTAAAGAATCCACTCCTTTTATTGGCTTCAAAAACTTGGAACAGCTCTCTGACTGGCCTATTGAGAAAGATTTTGAGGCCATAGCAAAACTCAAGAAAGATTTCCCCCATAAAGTCATAATCGCTTCTATTATGGGTTCAAATGAAAAGGAATGGACTGAACTTGCAAAATATGCAGAGCAGTCTGGAGCAGATATAGTCGAATGTAATTTCTCATGCCCACAAATGACTCAGCATGGAACAGGCTCTGATGTCGGACAAAGCCCTGAACTGGTCAAACTCTATTCTTTTGCAACCAGAAATGGAACGCGTCTGCCGATACTTGCGAAGATGACTCCAAACATAGGGAATATGGAAATTCCGGCGATTGCCTCTATTGAAGGCGGAGCCACAGGAATTGCCGCTATCAATACGATTAAAGCTATTACAGCTATAGATATAGATAAATTTACATGCCTTCCGATAGTTAATGGCAAGTCATCAATCTCCGGTTATTCAGGTAAAGCCGTTAAACCTATTGCTCTCAGGTTTATTGCTCAGATGCTTCAGCATCCTGAACTAAAAAACATCCCAATCAGCGGGATGGGCGGGATAGAAACATGGAGAGATGCCCTTGAATTCTTCCTTGTCGGAGCATCCAATTTACAGATAACCACATCTGTCATGCAGTATGGTTACAGAATTGTTGAGGATATGAAGAGCGGGTTATCCAATTACTTGAGAACCAAGAAGTTTAATTCCGTCAAAGATATTATCGGCCTGGCTCTGAGTAACATTATTCCGGCTGATAATCTAGACAGAGACTTTAAGATTATCCCAAAAATAGATGCAAATAAGTGCATAGGATGCGGAAGATGCTATATCTCATGTTGTGATGCCGCACATCAGGCTATTGATTGGAATTCTGAAACAAGGAAACCATCCATAAATGATAATTGCGTAGGATGTCATCTGTGCAAACTTGTCTGCCCTGTCGAAGACTGTATCACAGCAGGAGAAATAAAATTCAAACCCGGCAGGAAACCGCATGAAATTGTTCTGTGAAAACATCTCAGTTAGCTTTGATCAAATGAATCCAGAGGTATCCTAAATATTTTTAGAAGGAACCCTGTGAATGAAATTGCCGTGACCCGGTTTTCCTATAAAGCTTACGGTCTTACCGTTCCATTGAGCAATTTTCTTGCCTCTTGAAATTACGACTTCAGGCATACCGGTTACTTCCATCCCCTCGTATGGCGAGTAATCGACATTCATGTGCAGTTTATCGGCTGAAATGGTAAATTTTTGCTCTGGATTAAAAATAATTATATCCGCGTCTTTTCCCGGATCGATGTCCCCCTTGTTAGGCAAACCGAAAATTCTTGCAGTATTCGATGAAAGCACGCTAACCATTTCATTGATAGTGATTTTCCCTTTTCTGACTCCCTCAGAATACAGAAGCGGCAAAGTAGTTTCTATTCCAGGCACGCCGTTGGGGATTTTCTTATAATCATCTCTGCCAAACATATCTTTGCGTCCTTTGAAACTGAAAGGGCAATGATCTGACCCGATAGTTTGTATATTTCTTCTCTTTATGCCTTTCCAAAGGGCGCGATTGCTTTCTTTTGTTCTGAGAGGAGGCGACATCACATATTTTGCTCCACCCCAGTCTGGTTCATTATAAAGATCTTCTGTAAGAACAAGATACTGAGGACATGTCTCGGCGTAGATTTCTAATCCTCTTTTCCTCGCCGCTCCTATTTCTTCTAAACCTTCTTTTGAAGAAAGGTGAACAATGTAAACTTTTGAATCTGTGAGTTCTACAAATTTTATCAACCTTGATACAGCATCAAGTTCTGCGAGATTTGGTCTGCTCTTTGCGTGATAAATGGGAGAAAGTTTTCCCTGAGCTTCAAGCAATTTATTCATGTATTCAATGATGTAATAATTTTCCGCGTGAACCTGTATCAGTCCGCCTGCATTTTTTGCTCTTGCCAGCATCTGGAGAATAACTTCATCATCTACTCTAAATGGGTATGTCATGAAAAGTTTTATGCTCGGGGCTCCGTAGTTTAAAATAGAAGATTCAATTTCATCTAAGACTTGTGGAGTTAAATCTGTTATCCCTGTGTGAAGCGAATAATCAATCGCGACTTTTCCACCGGCAATAATATGTTTTCTATCAAGTGTTTGTCTTATAGTCTCGCCTTTGAGCTGTATCGCAAAATCAATTACAGTGGTCACGCCGCCGCACGCCGCCGCGATTGTCCCGCTTTCAAAGTCGTCCTGAGAATAGGTTCCCATAAAAGGCATGGCAAGATGAGTGTGAGGATCAATCACTCCCGGGAGTATAAATTTCCCTTCTGCATCAATGACTTCATCTGCAAGATTCATGAAGTGAGGCGATAAATTCACGCCTATTGCCGAAATTTTCTCATTTTCGACATATACATCCCCCTTGTAGTTTCCTGCCGCCGTAATTATCAAACCTGACTTTATAAGCAAACTCATATTCAGACCCGCTTTTATATTGAATAATTGTCCTGTAATTCTTATTTGTCACTTGATTAAGGATTATAGCAGGAAGCGGTACTTTATCAATTCTGATGAAAAGCATTGCAAGTAGGATATAATTCTGACTGATTGTACTAACAATAAAGGAATTTTAATTATGAGTTTTGACTTAAATCAATCAGCAAAACGAGTAGTCGCAGACCTCCGCGAACTAGCCGAACTAACCTCTGATGAAAAAGGAGCCCAACGCGTAGCATGGACTCCTCTGTGGCAGAAAGCGCGTGACTGGTTTGCCGATAAAGCCAGACAATCGGGAGCTGAAATAACAATTGATGCCGCAGGAAATACCTGGGCTGTTCTTGAAGGAGAAAGCTCTGAAATTGTACTTATGGGAAGCCATCTTGACTGCGTCCCAAATGGAGGCTGGCTTGATGGCGCGCTTGGAGCTCTCACTCCTCTGGAAGTCCTACGCAGATATTCAGGAAGGAAACCTAAAAAAACGATTATTGCTGTTAACTGGGCAGATGAAGAAGGCGCGCGTTTCGGAGTAAGTTTATTCGGCTCTTCTGCAGTTACACGGAATCTTGATATTGAGCGCATGAAAAAACTATCTGACAATGACGGCAATCAAGCTGAAAAAGTTTTTACTCAGTATGGAGTAAACCTCGATAAGATCTTTCAGGCAAATGACGACTTTAAAAAACTCAATATCACAGCGGCATTGGAACTGCATATCGAGCAAGGTCCTGTTCTCGAGAAACAGAATAAGGATGCGGCCTGCGTTTATGGAATAACAGGGGTTGAGCGCCACTTCATTAAATTTACTGGACAGGCGGCTCACGCAGGTTCATTTCCGACTGAAATGAGGCAGGATGCTTTCCTCGCCGCTGCAGAATCTGCCCTTAAGTTCAGAGAGATAGCGCTTATGCATAATTCTGTATGCACGGTAGGGAAAGTGAAAGTTCATCCTGATGTAGTTACGATTGTGCCAGATGAGTGTGTTATTTCGCTTGATCAGCGTTCAATTGACAAGGGTGTTCTTGCTGAAATATTCAGGGAAGCCAAAGTAGCTGCAGATCAGTCTGCCCATCATAACAGAGTTAAAGTCGAGTGGAGCAAAATCTGGACAATAGATCCCACGATTTTCGACAAACGACTTGTGGAACTTTGTCAGGAAGCTGTTAAAGAGGAAACCGGAGAACCAACAACGATGTATTCAGGTCCGCTCCATGATGCCGCTGAAATGGCAAAAGTAGTTCCTACGGTAATGATGTTTGCAATGTCAGAACGAGGTTTGTCACACTGCAAAGAAGAAAATACTCCAGACGATAAACTCAAGACGGCTATCAGAGCGTTCTTAAGACTCGTAGATAAACTTGTCTAGAAATGAAAAAGGCTCAGGATTTTAAACCCTGAGCCTTTGAATATAAATTCAGACTACTTTATGATTGATTTAAGGTAGTTAAAGAGAACTATTCCTGAGCTTTCGCTGTAGGAATGGAGTTGTTCTTTAGTAGCTGTCACCTGATCGCCATTAAGACGATTAAGAAGTGTACAGCAAATCATTGCGAACTTTGAAAATCCCCAATGATTGAGGAATCCTGCCATCATAGCGCCTTCCATTTCAATATTGCGAACGCCGTTTTCATGAATCCAGTTAAGCCATGCGGCTTTAGACTCAAGAGTTTCCATGCAAACTGCACCGTCAAGACGGAACTGTTCAAGGAAGAACTCATTGCCGGCAATAGTTTTACCAAGAACCACAGGAATGCCGCTCTTCTCATTGGCATCTACGATATTCTGAGCAACATCGAGAGGGAATCTGCCATCAAACCAATGTTCGCCGCATCCGCCATTAAGCACTCTGTAAGGCTTCAGGTCAGCCATCAGACCTTCAGTAGTAACTACCACTGTGCCGCCTTCGAGACCCACGCCGCCGCTTGTGCCGACTCTTGTCCAGAATACCTTATCCATTTCAGCAAGATCGCCGTCTTTAAGGAAATAAATCATTCTCATCATTTCCTGAACGCAGATAGAAGCGCTAGGCATACCCATGCCGTGTGAAGCAAAAATTACACCGTGACAGTAACGAGTTACGAATCTGTCTTCCTTTGGCAGAGCGTAAATCTTCTGGTTCTTGTGCATTTTGCTCCATGTTTCGGCGAATTCATTTATACGACCGCCTGAACCGCACAGTACGACTGCTTTTACTTTTTTGAAGTTTTTCAGGATCGGGTCATTGCTGTCCACTCCGAAATGGTAATACACATCAGGGTATTCGCCCTTCATTACGCCATCGAGGAATGCATGATTGATGTTTTCAGTTTTCATTCGTTTTAATCTCCTTGGGTTAAATATTGTCAAATCACCATATTCTTTTACTTTAGCAGGTTTTTTATAAAGTCAATACCATCAAATGTCTTCATCTAAATTGTTTTCAGTTACAGTTCTTATAATCAAATAAAAGATTTGTGAGTTATTCTAATCTGTGGAATAACTATTATCACCGCTGTTGCGTAAAATATTAAATGTTTTATACTGATAAATTATATGTTATAATTCGACAATAAAAGAAATCAAACAAAAACAAAATGGAGCTCAAAATGAAAAGAACAATCATATTGATTCTCGACTCATTCGGAGTCGGATGCACAGCCGATTCTGACAAATATGGAGACACAGGTTCTGATACGCTTGGACACATTGTTGACCAATGCCTTTCAGGAAGCGCTAAAGGCACTTTAACAAGACCCAAAAAGCCATTGACTCTCCCTAATCTGTCGAAACTCGGGCTCCAGAAACTCGCTGAAGAAGCCAGAGGTAAAGCTCTCTCGCATTCACTGGGATATGAAGGACAAATAGCAGGCGCCTACGGTTACGGCATAGAAACCTCCAAAGGCAAAGACACTCCTAGCGGGCATTGGGAAATTGCCGGCGTTCCTGTAATGTTTGACTGGGGATATTTCCCAAAAACAGTCCCGACATTCCCCAAAGACCTCATCGCTGAATTCGTTGCTAAATCAGGCATTTCAGGAATCCTCGGCGACAAACACGCCTCAGGCACAGATATTCTCGACGAACTCGGTGAAGAACACATCAGGACAGGCAAACCAATTGTTTACACATCTGCTGACAGCGTATTTCAGATTGCCTGCCACGAAAAGCATTTCGGACTCGAAAGACTTATGAAAATCTGTGATGTAGCCAGAGTTGTCCTTAATGATTTTGAAGAAAAGACCGGTTGCATCGGAAGAGTAATAGCCAGACCATTTTTAGGTGAAAAGAGAGGGGAATTCGCAAGAACCGGCAACAGACATGACATAGCAGTAAAGCCGCCGGCTCCGACTTTGCTTGATGTCATGAAAGAAAATGGCGGACAAGTTGTTTCAATTGGCAAGATAGCTGACATTTTCGCTGACTACGGAATCACAAAGAAAGTAAAAGCTACAGGTATTGACGCTCTCTTCGATGCTACATTGAAAGAGCTTTCCATTGCCAAGGATAAGACAATCATATTCACAAACTTCGTTAATTTTGACGCTGATTTCGGACACAGAAGAGATGTGACGGGTTATGCCTGGGCGCTTGAACATTTTGACGAACTCCTTCCAAAACTTGAGAAAGAGCTCCAGCCCGGAGACCTTGTCGTAATAACAGCTGACCACGGCTGCGACCCTACATGGAAGGGCACAGACCACACAAGAGAACACATTCCTATTCTTATGTTCGGGCCTACAATTAAAGCTGGAAGCATCGGTGGGAGAAAATCTTTTGCAGACATCGGGCAGACAATAGCCCAGCATCATAGTTTGCCAAAGTTAATGTACGGAACAGCCTGCGATATACTCTAGAAAAACTGACTATACGAAGGTCAAAATCACATCAACCTATTTTAGGACTCAGGAAACTGAGTCCCTCCATAACTTATATTTAAAACTATGGCGCAAAGACAAAAAATATTAGTCGTTGACGATGACAAGATAAGTCTGGATGTAAATGTCTTACTCCTCAAAGGAATAGATGCTGACATTGTTACAGCCATGTCAGGCGATGAGGCTATCAAGAAAACCATCGTCGAGGATTTTGACCTGATATTGACGGATGTCATGATGCCGGGCCTAGACGGTTTTGAAACCATCAAAGCCATCCGTAAAGACGAAAGAAACAATGCTATACCCGTAATTTTCATCACCTCGCTTCAAGGGGATGAACTGCGAATCATCAAAGGGTTAACTCTCGGAGCAATTGATTTTATCACAAAGCCGGTTAGAAAAGAAATATTAAACTTAAAAGCAAGTAATCTGCTGGAACTGCAGAGAAACAAACGAGAACTCGAACTTACCGCAAGAAGACTTGACCAGAAAATCATTGAAGTCGAAGAACTTAACATTAAAGAACAGATACACGCCAAGAAAGCGCATGAGATAATTATGCAAGCCTGCATGGACGGCTTCTTAACAATTGACATCAAAGGCAAAATCCTCGAAGCAAATAGAACCTACGCAAATATGATCGGTTACTCCCGCGATGAGTTATGCTCTATGTCTATTAGTGACATAGAAGCAGTTGAAGAAAGCGAAACTGCTGAAAAACATATTCAAAAAATATTAAGCACAGGGGCTGACAGATTTGACACAATTCACAAAAGCAAAGGCGGCAGACTAATCCCCACAGAAATAGGCGCCAGGTATGACAGCGGTAACGATCAGATGTATATATTTGTCAAAGACATTACATTGCGCAAACTACGCGAAAAAACTCAAGCTGAGCTCG
>JBAXXY010000003.1:0-54398 GCA_037127655.1 Lentisphaerota bacterium | reverse complement strand
TCTCAGATCCGACTGATATTGATCCTTTATGCCTTTTCATTATACCGTAACTTATTGACAAACCTAATCCGGTTCCTTTACCTACTTCTTTCGTCGTAAAGAACGGTTCAAAAATCTTCCCCTCAATCTCCTTCGATATTCCTTTGCCATTATCTGCGACAGTAATTATACATTCATTCTTTTCAATAAAACTGCGGACATATATCTTCTTTGCATCAGTATTAGACTCCACTGCCCAGATTGCGTTGCTGATAATATTTGTAATCACTCTTTCTATGGCAACCTCTTCACCTGAAATAAATGGTTTCTCTTCAGAAAGCTCAAGACTCAGATCCACTCCTTTCTCTTGAATTTGATCCATAACTGATGAAGTAGCAAACTTTATAGCTTCATTTAGGTCAACAGTTTCATACTTGAATTCTAAATTTTCATTTGAGAAAGTTTTCAGAGAAAAAACCATGCTATTAATACGCTTAATCTGCTCTCTGATCATTTTAGAGCATTTATCTACTTTATCGTAGTCTTTTTTCTCCACTGAGGAATTTAGGAGCTCGCTTGTGAGAAGTATCGCCCCCAGTGGCTGGTTGATTTCATGTCCCAGACTTGAAGTAAAATTCCCTATTGATGCCATCTTCTCGGAAATAATGAGTTTCTGCTCCAGCTCTTTACGCTCGGTAATGTCCACATCCATACAACTAAAATCCATCTTTCCATCTTCTCTTGGGATTGCAAATATTGTTGCTATTACCAAACCGATACTCCCGTCTTTTCTTTTAACCATCGTTTCATAAGGGCCAAAAGGTTTTCCAGTATTTCTTATGCCACGAATAATGCGACAAAACTCTTCGGCATCTTCTGGTGTCAGAATAGTTTCACCGATTTTTTTGCCTATAATTTCTGATTTTTCCCACCCGTAAACAGTTTCAGATGCTGGATTCCAGTAAAGAATCTCCCCGCTTTCATCGTACCACTGAATAGCCACATTTGGCGTCTGATCCAATGTAGCTCTAAGCCTCGCTTCACTAATAATTAGCGCATCATTGACTTGCTGTAATTCATTTGTCCTTTCTCTAATCTTATCTTCTAATCTTTCATAAGCCGCTTTCAGCTCTTCCTCCGCCTTCCTGCGTTCGGTAATGTCAGTGGTGTATCCAGCAAGCCAAGTTCTATCTCCGATAACAATCGGTACCTTGAGCGTGGTATAGTTTCGACCATTAAAATCCTCATCTAATTTCAGCATCTTACCATTGGCCACGACTGATAAGTCGTCGGCTGTAATCTTCGCTGCAAATTCGGCGGGAAACAGATCTGTCATAGTTTTGCCAAGCATATCAGAACCAGAGAAGCCGATCATCTCTTTAAAATTATCGCTGGCTTGCAACACACGACTTTCGGTGGGCGTAACCTCTTTGATATAGGTGTACAAAGGTGATTGTCTAATATATTGAAATAACAGCTCATGACTCTCCTTTAGCGCCTCCTCGGCTTTCTTGCGCTCGGTGATGTCCGCGATGGTGACTAATACTTGCCTCCCTTCGACATTTTGTATGAGCGTAGTGGATACTAGAATATCGAACCTCTCACTGAGCCCACCCTTTTTGACATCCAGGCGTCCTGTGCCTTCATAGACGGCTTCACCTGTTTTAAAAGTATGCATCACCCGGCTACGCACGGGACAGAGCTCGCACGCTTCGCCTTTACCGCATTGGAGCCCGTTGGAATTAACGCATCCAAATACTTGACCTCCAAGCAGGCCAAGCAGTTCATTACGGCTCCTGCCGGAGAATTGGATTCCCATACGGTTAATGGCGGTAATCCGGCCTTCTTCATTGACAAGCACCATGATGTACGGCGAGCTCTCAAAAATAGCTTCGAGCGCCTTTGTTTTCCAGAAAAGCTCCTCTTCAGTCTTCTGGCGCAGATTAAGAGATTTTTCTGATTTATTTGGGGTGTTTCCCATAGTTAGCGCTTGTTTTGAATTAACCTTTTTGCATCATTTGAGTTTTCTCTAAAATAAGTTAAATCTCAGGAGCGCAGACCACTCGGAAGCCTACATTCTTCTTTGATGTTTTATAAGGAAGGGAATATCTGATGTACGACTTAAGATCTGAAGGATCGCTTGTAAACGAACCGCCCCTTGCTACTTTGAGGTTTTCAGACGATGAACCCGGTCCGACAGGATCAGTGACTTCATCAGGCAGATAAGCTCCTTCATACCAGTCATTGCACCATTCCCAGACATTGCCGTGAAGGTCATACAAACCCCAAGGATTAGGTTTCTTTTTACCTGCGACAGCTGTTTTTTGCTCGCTTGTCCCGCTATGCCAGGCATATTCATCAAGAGCGTATTCGCCTGCTCCCTCGGAAATATGATAATTGCCGACACTCCCTGCTCTGCATACATACTCCCATTCCGCTTCGGTAGGGAGTCTGTAAACATAGCCTTTTTGGAGTCGTTTGGCATTCCTTTCTCTTGCAGTCAGCCATTTGCAGAACTCATTGGCGGCAATATGGTTTATTCCCACCATGGGTTGGTTCTTATCGCCCCAAGTCATTCCGATTCCGCTCTTCATCGTGTAATCTTTTTCTATCGGCGTGAAATCAGATGCCCAGTTTATCCCTTCATCGACTTTTTTAGAAAGAGAGGTGTTAGCTCTTATATCGTTTAAAAAGAACAGGTACTCTCCGATTGTAATTTCGTATTTTCCCATCCAGAAAGGTTTGCTGATAGTTACACTATGAGCAATACTATCTGCCGCTTCGCCTTCTGCAGGAATTGACTCTGTCCCCATCACGAAAGTTCCTTTCGGAATAGGAAGCAATGCTATATTCACATCTGGAACAAGCCACTCTTTTCCCAAAGCAGGGCCTGCATACATTCCCTTTCTGGAATCCTTGATATTTTTAAGAAGCGCTTCTATCTGATTCTTATCATCTGGTGTCAGCGGAAGATTGGGATTGTAAAGGATAGATTCAAGCATTCCTGATGCTTCATCCAGAATTTGAGCAGGATCTTTTGATGAATTTCGGTCTTTTGCAGCTCGCAGAAGTTCAGCCGCCATAGCTATGGCCTTTTCAATATCAGCATTCTGTTTAAGTCCGGCCTGCTCGGCTTCTGTTATCAGAGAGTCAATTTCAGTGATACTTCTTACATCTTTAAAAGTCCTGATTTTCTTAAAAGCAGAAATAGCCTCGTTATTATTGCCTTCATTCATCATTTTAAGACCGTAGTCAAGCAGTTTTCCAGGCGTAACAAGCGTCGGATCATTTGTCATGGGAATGTTCTCATTTGTAAGAATAAGAGCTTTGATTTTTGGGGCATCAACTTGTTTTTTGAGCTCTCTGAAATCCTTGGCGGCTTTTGAATAGTTATGCTGGTCGAAATAGCGTAAACTCTGGTCGAAAAGTTCCCCGGGAGTCATAGTTATTCTTGTAGCCATTTCATCGTAAAGGTCAGGGAGTTTTTTTATTGCGTCGTCAAGTGTATCTCCTGTAACTGAAAAATCATAACTTTTCTCTATTTCGCCTGCTTCTTTCTTAACATCGATAAGCTTTGCCGAAAGCGTGATTCTATTCTCGTTATTTGTGATGCTTCCAGTAACGATATAGTCTGCTCCTACCATCCCGCCCATCGCAGAGGCATCAATAGTCGAAGAAGAAGAGATGTTCTTTTCTTTAAGGACTTTTGCTATCTTGGCTCTGGTAACAATCCTGTACATCCCGTCCTGGGCAAGAGCCCCCTCGAGCTGTTCGGCAAGTTTCCAGCCATTGATTCCTTTGTCAGCAAGCTGTTCAGAAACGGTAAAATCGTGAACTGCCAGCCATGGCAGATTCTCCTGAGAGAAGGCATTAATGGAAACAAACAGAAAAATGGAAGAAATAAAAATGGAAAATTTTATTTTCATTCTTTGCCTAAAACTGTGCCAGAGCTAATCGTTGCTATCATCAAGTTCTTTGATTTGAGGTTGTTCTTCAGGAATTATAGTCTGGGGATCCGGCGGGTTATCAACTGCTACCCATATATTTTTTACTTTACCTTTGGCATCCTTGCTTGAAGCAAGCATCCAGGCATTTCCAGTATAAGTGTCGAGTTTAAAAACTGAATTAGCTGAATTGCTCGAGCCATTAACATCATAAGCCCCACCGAAAAGAATGTATCTGGTAGTGCTTATATTCGAAGTTATATTCTGTGCCAGAGCCGGCATCTGAGCGTAAATGTAGCTAGAAACTACTGCCAGCAATAGTATTGCGCTTATTATTGAGTATTTTTTTGCCTTAGATGTCATAATATCTCCTTGTTTTGTTGATTTTGATGATTATCTATATTAAAACTTACCATGCCAAGAAAACAATATTGTTAGGTTGATAATCTATTGATATACACAAAAAAAGGGGAATTTTATGTTTAAGGTATTGTCTCTTTTTGTCTTGTTTTCCATTTGCAGTTTAGTTCTTGCCCTCCCACCCAGCAGCGGCGCCGGAGCCACGGTACAGAACGCTATCATCACCAATACTGTCAGCGGCGATTTTACCGCTACAGATAATTCTAAAATAAATACAGGCATAAATATCCCTACAGCCAATATCAATAACGCTATTATCACAAATGATACAAGCGGAAGTGTTACTGCCAGAAACGGATCCAGGGTAAATACCGGATTGAACGCAGGAGGCGCTACCATCAGAAACTCTTCAGTATCGACAAGTTCCAATGTAAATATCGACGCGAGCTCTTCAAGTGTCACTACTGGCGTATCAGCTTCAAGCATTAAAAATTCTGAAATTTCAACAAATGTTAATGCCACAATCAACGCTCAGAACTCCACTGTGGATGTCGGCGCGGTTAAAGGTGATATTGAAAATAAGAAAATTACTACCAATGTAAGTACGGCTGTCAACGCAAAGAATAAGGCTGTAAGTATCGGCAGCGTATATGTAAGCGGCGGCAAAGCTACAGTAACTCCAGGCGGAGCGACTGTCGGCGAGTCAGGCGGAATAGGCAATGTAGTTATCAATAGCGATAATGTCAGAGAAGTAAATACTACCATAGGAAAAGGCGGCAAAGTCGGGCAAACTGCAAAAACAAAGCATATGGCCAAATATTACGATGATGAAGGTGGAGTTGCTCCTGACGGTACAAAATATAATTATGTGAACAAGAATGAAAGAAAAGCTGCCGAAAAAGGCAGAGGAAATAGCGATGTAGGAAATACAGTTATAGATAAAAATAGCAAGGTAAAGAAAGTCAATACATATATAGAATAAGTGAAAAAATTAAAAGTGAATAGCGAAAAGTATAGGAACTGGAAGATGATGGGATTAAAAGGATTAGTCGCAGTAGCTTTAATATTATTATTAAGTTCATGCGGATGGATTCAAGGCAAAGTTGATGACAAGGAAGTTAAGGAACTCGACGACCAGATGCAGGCTTTTAAAAGAGAAACGATCATGGACGAGGCTCTTATAAATCTTGGACAGATGCTTATAGCTTACGATATAGCCCCTACTCCGATCCAAAGCCAGAATATTGGCAATGAGACAGCGGACAAAGGAGTCCCGAATGACCTTTATGTAATGCTTTCAACTGCTATTAATAAGGTAGGCAGAGAAGTTGTCTTCGTTCCTTACGACACACAATATATAATAAATGAGGCTACCACAGGCGGAACAATACAGAGAATTTATCCCGATGCCGTAATTTCAGGCGGAATAACAGGCGTAGATAAAGACCTGATTCAGAAAGAACGCGAAGGAGATATCGCAGGCGGCTGGGCAGGAGCATCAGCAAGCGCAAGATACAGCGCCGGAATGAATGTCTCTAGAATCACTCTCGATTTGAATATGAGAAGTTACAAAACCCAGTCATTTTTCCCTGGAGTCCTTGCTTCAAATGCCATCGTTATAAGGCAAGACAGACTTGGATGGGCTGTCTCAGCCTCATACATGGACTTCAGCGCATCATTTGAGTCTGAAGTTAAAACAAAGCAGGGCATTTATGCCGCTCTTAGATTCCTTGTGGAGTTAAGCACTGTCGAACTCCTTGGCAAATATTTCTCCGTTCCCTACTGGAAGTGCATAAAAGGCGCTTCTACAGATAAGACGATGGTAACAAGGCTCAAGGACAATATCGAAACTATGCCGACCGGAAGACAAATCAGATATATCAAGAAATATCTATACCTGAGCGGATTTACCGGTATAGACAAAGCAAGTGATACTCTTTCTCCATCCGAGCAGGCTGTTTTCTCAAGCCAGATGAAGATATATGGAGTTAACGATTACCCGTCACTCTTTATAGCTGTCTGGGAAAATCTCCCAATGGATAAATCTACGGCCATAATATCCAAAGACAGAAAAAAACAGCAGCGAGATCAGAAGAAAAGAGAAGCTCAAGAAAGAGAACAGGCTCTGGAAAAACAGAAACTCCAACAGCAGAAACAATCTGAGATGGTCAGGCAGCTAGAAATAAATAAAGGTAAATACGAAACGGCAGTAACCCAAGGCGATAAATATTACACCGAAGGAGACTTGGCCAATGCTTACAATAAATATAACGAAGCCCTGGGATATATCCCTAAAGACCAATATGCTACAGACCAGCTAGCTAGAACCAAGTCGCTGATGGAGTCAATAGTAAATATGGACAAAGCTTACAAAGAAGCCATAGCCAAAGGCGATGATGCATATAATACCCAGAACTACAGCGCGGCTCTTGAAGAATATCAAAAAGCTCAATCCCTCAAAACAGGAGATCTGTACTCTACTGGTATGGTAATTAAGGTGGAAAAAATAGTTAAGGATAAAAATCCTACAGGAATAACTGACCTTTCCGAAGAAGACTGGTCAGGTGGCAATAATTAACAATTTATGGTTATAAATAAGTTCGGAGGTTTCATGAAATTAAGGAAATTATTTTATTTGTCTTCAATAGCAAGCATATTACTGCTCGGTTCAGGATGCAGTATCTTCCGTTGGTTCGCTGGAGATGTAAGTGATGAAGAAGTAAAGGATCTGGATGCGTCTATGAGCCAGGCTCAGGCACAATTAACCCGATATGATGATTCTCTCAGGCAGTTTGGGAAACTCCTTGAAGCCTACGATATAAACCCGGTCAAAGTACAGAGCAAGGTAATAACTAACGATACCGCCGACAAAACACTCCCCGACGATGTGTCAAAAATGCTTGCCACTGCAATTAATAAAATCGGCACAAGAGTTATCTATTTACCATACGATCCTAACTACATCATAAATGAAGCCACTACTGGCGGTTCTATAAATAGGGCATTGCCCCAACTCGTAATGACTGGCGGAATTACAGAGTTTGATAAAGATCTGATTGAAAAGGCCAGAGAACTCAAGGCTGAAGGCGGAGTCGAGAAAGGTCAGTGGGGGTCGAGCTCCCAATACGATGGAAGCATGGGATACAATGCAGAAGAATCAGTTTCCCGTATGTCTTTCGACCTTAGTTTACTGGACTATAAAACACAATCTGCAATTGCAAGTTCCCAGGTATCAAACTCTATCAACATCAGAAAAACCAAACTTGGATGGGGTATCGGTGCATTCTTTGAAGGTTGTGGTCTGACATTCGATTACACTCTGAAGAAGCAACAGGGCATCTACTACGGCATCAGACTGCTTGTCGAAATAAGCACGCTTGAAACCCTCGGTAAGTATTTCGATGTTCCTTACTGGAGATGTATTCCTGGCGCCACCGAAGACAAAGCCCTTTTGGCAAGACTTAGAGAAGAGTTCAGCTATCTTGGCAATAATGAAAAAATAACATACCTTAGAGAGTACATGTTCTTCCATGGTTACAACATTGATAAGACAGCTCCAATCAATCAGAGCGATGTAGATATGATCAATGAAGCTATGAAAAAGACCGGAACTTCGAACTATACCGACCTCTTCCTCAATCTATGGGAAACTGTCCCTATTGATGAATCCAGAAAACGCAATCTGGACTATAAGAATAGACCAGTTCCTCAGTTAAATGCTATACCTCAACCTGCTAAACAACAGCCACAGCAAGCAGTACAAAAAGCTCCTGCTCCTCAACAACAAGTTCAAAGCGCTCCTGCTCCTTCTCAGCAACAAGCGCAGACAAGACAGGCTCCGCCGCCACCTCCGATCGCTCAACAAGCTCAACAGCAGCCTGCAAAACAGCAGACTAAACAGCCTCCTGTTAACTCAAAAGAAGCGCCTGTAGGTTTCGGAGAAACAGACTGGTAATCTTTGAGATGTTAATTTAAAATTAAATTGGGAGGGGCTAAGTCCACTTCGACCAGGATTTAGGGCTCAGAGGACTGAGTCCCTCCATTTAGAATAACATTCAATAAAATTTAGTTAACGGTTTAAACTATTGAATAAAGAAATGAAGAAATTTTTTATACTCGTAGCGCTGACATCGGCGCTCCTCTTTAGTTTCTCATTGTCTCTGCCCGCGTCTATCGAGATTAATACTGCCACAGGAACTATTGATGCGCAGTTTTCAATATTCAACATCTCGGGGTATCCCCTATCCTTTAAATACAATCCAGAGATATCCAAAGGCTCTGTCGGCGCTAAATGGGAAACTTCGCTAGACGCAAACCTCCAACTTTCTGACGAAGTGCCAATATTTACAATCAGCGCTTACTGCTCCAAGATTTTATTCATCAAGAATGAAGACGGCAAATTTGAATCAGGAGGAGGACTGGGCGCTAAATTTGAATTCATAAATGGCGACTACACGCTCACCTCCAATATCGGGGAAAAACTTACCTTCGACGATAAAGGAAACCTCAAAACAATCCAGGACGAATCAGGTTCAGTATCAGTCATGATACGCAATCCCCAAAAACTCATTTCCGGATGGGGAACTAAATCAGACAGAGTTAAAACCTTCTCTATCGACAACTCTCTTACTGGAGGTTCAAATTCAAATTCAAATGAGGATGCTAAAGTCGATTGGAACCTGTCAGAGCAAATCTCAGCAATAAAAGCAAATAGAGAATACAAATTCTCCTACACTGATTCAATCCTTTCATCAATACTTATAAATGGCAACACTTCATACCTTTTAGAATACAATGACTTGGGACTTCTTTCAAGACTAAAAGAACCAGATCATGATTATGCTCTTTCATACTACGAAAACGGGAAAATTTTAAGTATTGATGACGCTAGAGGCGATACTATCTATGTCGAATATTCTTCCGATACAAAAAAAGAACCTGACACTTCATATGTCTATGTATGGAACATTACGCAAGCCACTGAAACTCAATACAAATATACAAAAGATAAAGTTGAAATCAAAGAAGGCCCCATTGACTCCGACAAAGTTCTTTTCGGTACTATTGACAGAAAAACAGGTATTAGAAAATCACATAGCATCACTGGGGACACTATGGAAATCGTACCTGGCAAAGATGCAAGTTTCACTGTAAATGCTTCATTAGTGGGCTTCACCCCTTATCAAATGAATGTTGATTTTGGAAACATAGTTCTAAAGAACAAAAATGGTATCGAATACTTCAAAGACATCATTTCAGTTTCTGATCTTGCAAATGACAATAGAGTAGCCGAAATCAAAAATAACGGAATAATAAGGGATTCCAATAAAAACATTATAGGAATAATTTATAACGGTATTCAGATCCTAAAAAATCAATACTCTCTTGACGGGACACTCCTAGAAAAAACAACAACTGCTTCAGGAAACGAAACCCTCTTCACATACGACACTCAGGGAAGAATAATTAAATCGGTCAATTCACTTGGAAATACAACAAGCTACAGATATATGAAAGATGGCTTGGAAATCATTTATCCTGACGGAGCTTCTTCCAGTATTAAAACTGATGAATATAATCTCCCGACTGAAGTACTTGACCCTCTCGGGAAAAAAACCATATTTGATTACCAAGGTTTGCCGGCTCGCCGTAGCGTAGAACTATGCGGATTTGATAATCAGTCGTATATACAATCCAAAGAAAATGACATCTCCTCTTTCAGTAGTAGTCTTTTTGGGGTCTGGTTGTTTCTTAATAATAAAGATTTGAGTATAGCAAGAATAAGCCCTGACTCAACTATTACCAACTACTATTTCGACAGCAACCATAAACCGCTTGCAATTAAAGATAAGAATAACAAGATACTCTCTTCTTACTCTTTTAATAAACATTTCCAGATAACAGATGCTCAGACAGACAGTTGTAGAATGGTTTTTGAATACGACGATTACGGCAGGCTCTCGGCGAAGAATTACAATAAAGAACTTTCCATTCATCTAAATTATGATCAGATTGATATGCCGAAGGAGATCTCAGACTCGTCTGGATTCGCATTAAAATATGGTAAAAATACTGGAGGAAAAATTACATCAATCTCTTCGGATAATTCGGGCATCTTTAAAATCACCTATTACGATTCAGGAATGATTAAAAATATCTCTTATCCTAACGGAATTATAATAACATGGAACTATGACATCATTGACAGAATAACAGAATATATTATAAACTTCCCTGACGGCTCCAAAAGAGATTCAAAGTTAAAGTACGATAAAGTCGGAAATCTCATCGAAATCAACACAAACGGATCTGTGGTTAACTACTCCTATGATGCGCTAGGGCATCTCGAGAAAATATCTGATTCGAATGGGAAGTCTGTCAATTTAAAATTCGACATCTGGGGAAATCTTATGCAACTTGGCAACAATAAGTCCAAAGGAGTATCCCCCGCTCTGCTTTCCGAAATTAACTCAGTAGCACTAGCCTATACTCAGACTTCTGCCATCGAATCATTCTCTGAAAAAGAAAAAAAAACAGAACTCTCCTACGATTGGGATAACCGAGTCAGCGAAATCTCTTTCGGCCCCAACTCCAAACTTTCAATCGCCTATGCTCCACTCGAAGATCAGATATATACGGCTGACGCAGACAGCAAACAGAAAAAGTATTATTTCCTTTACGATAATCTATATGCCACTTGGGACTCTGAATCCAAATGCTTCACAAGATATATCTATCTCCCAAACTCTGATACCTGTCTAGCTATCATAAGACCAAACGGCAAACCCCAGTATGTTCTATGTGATGTTTTCGGAAGTATAACTGACCTCACGGACAATAAAGGCAAACTGCTATCTTCAAGGAGTTTTAACAGCCTTGGAATCTTAAAAACTCAAGATGATCTCAATGTGGATACTTTCTATGGCGGAATGATTGGTTTCGATAAAGGAAATATTATTTTTTCAGAAGGCGGACCTGTGCTTCTTAAATCAATGAGACTTTTCGGTCCCCAGTCCCAAAAACCGGGTAATATCGCCCTTGACTCCTCCAATAAGTTGTCCTTTATGGAAGAGATGCCGCTCACAAGACTCAATGAAAAAAATACTAATCTGGTTCTAGGAGTCAATAGCAGGCAGTTATGAGAAAATTTCTAAAATACCTGACACCGTTTATCCTATCTATAATCCTTCCTGTAATACTCTTAGGGTATGATAAAAGTCTTGTAGATCTTGCAAACTATTTTGCAAATTACTCAGAAAAATTGCCGCCAAAGGCTCTAATGCAGGTAAGATTACAACTTCTATCTTCCTATGACGAAATGAGCAATTTGAGAAATGGCGGGCATATAACAGACGAGGCGTTTCAGAGAGTTCAGAGCAGTTCCCAGCAAATACTTGAGGAACGATTTAAGTGGGCTGCAGAACAATCAGGATTGAATGTTTCCAAACAGGTTTCACAATCAACAAGCTATAAACAAAAATTATGGGCAGATAACGACATATTTATTGAACGCCCCGGTGGCAAGCCCGCCACATTCCATGACTATAAAACTCAGACCGCTAATTTCAGCAAAGGAATGGATCAGCTATACGCTGAAAATGGAGTCCCGGTGGCAAAAGGCACTAATTGGACTAAAACCACCAAAACTGATTTTATGGTTTCTCCGAACTCCCCGGATTTCGCTCCAGTAGTAGAAGATATCAATAAAAGCGGCGGCAGAGCCTATAGATCCCCTGATGCAGCCAGGGTTGAAGCATATATAAGACTTGGAAGGGATAACCTGATGACTTTCAATGAGGCTGTCGCCTACCACAATGAAATGAAATCACAAGTAAAAATTAATATCGAAATCGCAGATCAATTAACCTCAAAGATTAACCAGCTTAAGACTGGAAACTTCCCCCCCGGCCACCCAAATGCAGAACTTCTTGAAAAACTCACCAATCAGTTACAGGAAGTTAATCACCTGACTGCTAAGTACCTGGGCAGAGCAGAGAATGTGCACAACCTGACACAGGGAAGATACGGCGTTGGTCAGAAAACCAAATTGCCCGAATATGTTTCTGAAGCTGTTGAAAGGGGACAGGGTACCGCCGCTCAGGCAGAAAAAGTCGGCATGGAATCAAAGAACCTTTTGAATCAGCTGGAAAAGGATTTTAAAAATATGACTGGGCAGGCTTCTAAATTTTCAAAGATGAAAGATACAGTTTCAGTCTATGAACAGAAGATGAGATTCGGCGTATGGGATAAGCTCAGCAATTTGGCTGGCGGCGAAGAAAATCTAAAATTAAAACTCGGAACCCCCGACAGATATATCCGTGAGAAATTCAAAATGTCTGAACAAAAATACAATTCGATTTCTAAGGGACCAAGTATAAATAGAATACAAAGAGGTTTAGGCTGGGGCGGCGGAATATTGATGGCGCTTCAGATCTATGATGTGGTAACGGAAACTTATAGAACAGGCAATTATTATGAAGGAATGAAAAGCCTGGCATACACATTTGTTTTCGGGAAAATTCTTCAATATGGATTGACTGCAATCTTTGTAGCTAATCCTGTTGCAGGCACGGTAATTGGTGTCGTTCTTATTACATATTTCCTGGCCAAGGAAGTCTCTAACCGACTCACTCCGGAATGGATTGAAGCCAATATCTACAAGAGTGGGCAGTATGACGAACAGGCCAAGAAGGCTCTAATTCAGATGTACCTGGACGCTATAGCCAAAGGACATAAGCTCGCAAACGGCATGACTCCCGAAGAAGGGCTGAAAAAACTCATGGAGAACTACGATAAGGGCGGAAGAATGTTTACAGGAATATTTGCGCCTTCTACTGGAGGAGTTATTACCACCATAGAAAACAGCACTATCATAAATACAGTCGAAGGTTCTTCAGAAGCAACCGGCAAATCCAAAATCAATACCGGCATAAGCGCTGTAAATGCCAAAGTGGAAGATTCCTACATAGAAAACACAGGAGATGTAGAAGCTATTGCCAAAGAAAATTCAAAAATTAATACGGGCGTAAGCATAAATCAGTCAACAGTACAGAGATCCTTCATCTCGACAAGAACTGAAGGAAAAGTCGAAGCAGTAAATAACTCCACTATAAATACCGGGCTCTCGGCTAACAATTCTGAAATTAAGGATTCTAATATCACATCTGAAGTCGAAGGCACTTTTTCTGCCCGTGACAACTCTACTCTTAATGCAGGAGTCCAAGCTAATAACACGAAACTTACTAATGCAACCATCTCAAATACGGTTCAAGGCGCTAATACAACAGTTAAAAACAGGTCAACAGTCAATCAGGGCACAAAATTCAATAAAGATGACAATGAACAACCGGCGCCAGACCTACAGTTCAATTTCGGAAAGTGATTTAACCCTATTGTTTTTTTAAAAATTCTTATATAAAATACTAAAAGACAAGGAGGAGGTTTAAGCTTATGAAGAGTTTTCTTTTATTATCTTTTATGCTTTTTATAGGCGCGCAACTTTGGGCTTTGCCTGAAACCAGCGTGGATGTTACAACCATCGAAAATCAGACCGACAATATTAGTGTGATAAGCAGTGATACTTCGGATGTGAATACCGGCGTTAATGCCATAGGTGACATAGATGTAAAGTCTTCAGAAATAAAAAATGCAAACTCTGATGTTTCTTCGGAAGCGCTTGGAAATTCAAAAATCAATACAGGGATAGAAATTGAGAATTCATCAGTAGCGTCTTCAAAGATAACCAATGCCAACACTGATGTAGTAAATAAAGCCGATGCCAACTCAGATATTGTTTCAGGCGTAAGCATAAAGGATTCTGAGATTAAAACCTCAAAACTGGACAATTCCAATGACAAGGTGACAAATACAGCTCAAAACAACTCAGAAATAAACAGCGGGCTAGTTTCTCAAGGCTCCACAATTAAAGAATCAAAATTGTCCAGTAGTGTGGGAAAAACCCAATCTCTGGCCGATAATAAGTCAAAGGTAAATACGGGTATTAAAATCTCCAATTCTGCAGTAAAGAACTCCAACTTTACCAATGCAGGAGGAAACAGCAGTATAATAACCAAGGATGATTCCAAAGCCAATACAGGCATAAATATAGGAGAATAATATTATGAAAACTAAACTTATCACAATCACATTGGCTACAACCTTAGCCACCTCAACCATGTTTGCGTTACCTGTCACCACAGTTGAAAACTCGACTATTGAAAACACCAACACAGATGTTACTAACGAAGCTACAAACAAATCTAAAATTAATTCTGGTATCGAAGCAGTCGGCGCAACCATAAAAGATTCGGAAATCTACAATACAAATGAAAATGTAACCAACACAGCCAAAGATGAGTCTTTGATAGTATCGGGTATTTCTCTTAACAAAGCTCAGGTTACCGATGGGAGTTATATTGAAAACATCAATCGAGATGTTACTAATGAAGCTATAAATAAATCAAAGATAGTTTCAGGTATTGAAGCTAATGGGGCAGAGATAAAGAATTCCACTATTACCAACGAAAATACCGGCGTTGAGAACTATGCAAAAGATGAATCTCTCATAGTTTCAGGTATTTCGTTAAATAATGCTAAAGTTTCAGATGGTTCCACGATCAGCAACACCAACAAGGATGTTTATAATGAGGCTTCCAATAAATCTGTAATTATCTCCGGTATAAGCGCCAATAATGCTCAGATAAAGAATTCCACTATCACAAATACAAATACCGGTGTAACCAATATTGCAAAAGACGGATCTGAAATTAATTCAGGCATCAATTTAGGATATTAAACCCAACCAAATAATTAAAAGGAGAATGAGTGTTATGAAAACTAAACTTATCACAATCGCATTAGCTACAACCTTAGCCGCCTCGACTATGTTTGCGTTGCCGCCTGTCACCACAGTTGAAAACTCGACCATTGAAAACACCAACACGGATGTTACTAACGAAGCTACAAACAAATCTAAGATCAATTCTGGTATCGAAGCAGTCGGCGCGACAATAAAAGATTCAGAAATTTACAACACCAATTCGAATATGGAGAACACTGCCAAAGATGAGTCTCTAATCGTATCAGGCATATCGCTTAACAAGGCTCAAGTAACAGACGGAAGCGTAATAACAAATATTAATAAAGATGGTGTTAACGAAGCTACAAATAAGTCAAAGATCGTATCAGGCATCGAAGCTAATGAATCTACAATCAAGGATTCAACTATTTACAATGAAAACACCGGCGTTGAAAACTATGCAAAAGATGAATCCCTAATTGTTTCAGGTATATCTTTGAATAAAGCAACGGTCGAAGGTGGATCTGAAATTTCTAACACTAATACTGACGGTACTAACATAGCCGAAGGCAAATCAGTAGTTATCTCCGGCATAAGCGCAAATAATGCCCAGATAAAAAACTCTACTATCACAAACACAAATACTGGCGTAGACAACACAGCCAAGGGTGAATCTGAAGCCAATTCCGGTATCAACTTAGGTTATTAATCACAATTCACTCTGAGACCGAGTAAACCGGTCTCAGGGTTTTCTTATTAAATGAAACTCTTACTCACATTTCTGATTGCTTCAATACTCTGTGTTACTTCAATGGCTTCCGATGCCAGTAAAGATCTTATTTCGCAGAGAGTTAAAGAGCTCAAAGAACTCAACGACGCCGTTCTGGAAAACTCCAAAATACTCGAAAACTATAATAACCAGAGCGTCTATGTAAAAGCCAGGCTTATTGAAAAAGACAACAACTCGTTTGAACTGCTGCTCAAAGAAGTATCAAGTTCGCCAATAGACGATTCAGATAGATGGTATGAGCCATCGCCTTCCAATAAAAATAATGATATAATCTATCTTCAGGGAAAAGTAATTAAGACAATTGACACCAAATTCAAAATTGATATTGACAGCGTCCTGCCTCCTGAACCAAAAAATATAAACTCAAACAATTTACAGGATAAAAATAGCCTATGAAAACCAAACTTTTGTTCGCTGTGGCGCTTGCCATCATCCCCGCAATAATGTTTTCAGCCTCTAAAGTTGATCCCAGAAAGAAGCTTAATTCAATCAATTCGGCAAAGATTTTGGCTGAACGAAATATTGTAGAAACTGTTTACGGCATCAAACTCAAGTACAATGAACAGGTGGATAATTTCATAGACGGCACTTTCCAGGGTACAACAGAAACTAAAACAGGAAAGAGAAAAATTGTCGGAATAGAATTTGATGAAATTAAGTATGACCCGGATAAAGATATAGCGATGGTTACTGCATCTCTAAAACTATCGAGAATAGCTGACCTTGTTGACAGCGCTAAATTCAATCTCGAGAAATACCCCGACAAAGTCATTCATAGAACTGCATTTGCTACTTCGACTCCGGCTAATGCTCCAAAAATAGCTGCTCTGAGAGCAGCAGAAATTGACGCCTACAAGAATCTTTATAAAAAAATAGGCGGGTTCACACTAGAAAGCCATACGAGCGTAGAGAATTTTATGCTTAAGTCTGACCAGGTCAAAACCTCCGTTATTGGAGCTTTGATGGGCGCTGAATTTATGGGTTTCAGCTGGGAAGGCGAAGGCGATGACGCAATAGCTGTAGTGAAACTTCGCATTAATATGAAAGACCTATCAGATATGCTAGGAGAAAAAGTAGTTGACTTCGATAGAGAATATCTCGAAGCCGAAGGTCAAGCTGCTCAGAGAATTGAAGGAAAACCTCAGCCAGCTGAACAGCCTGAAAGCAAGCAAATCAATAAAGCCGAGCCAATTATAGGCAATATCGATGTCGTACCGTAAAGTTCTCACCGCACTTTTAATCTGCGCCTCGCTTTCGCTTTTTGGCGAGTCATCGAGTTTTGACGAACTGGATAGTAAAATTGTTGATGCCTTCAACGCTTCACCAAAGAGCACCGCAGAAGTTTATCTCTATTCTTCTGAAATGTTATCTCTTGCCAATAAACTCAGTTCGTCCAACTCCCAGAAATGGAGAGAAAAAGCTCAGGAACTCATTACTCTTTCATGCTATAATGAGGCATCTAAATCAGCTTCAAAAGGTGATGACAGGCAAACTCTTATCTGGTGCCAACGCGCTTTGTCTTCCGGTGCAAAACAAGGCAAAATTTCCGATTACAATATCGGCGATTTCTATAAAATGACATTGGATTTAAAGCAGAAAACGGAAGCCAAACTCAAAGATAAAAATGAATCATTTTCAAAACAACAAATATCTCATCTTGCCAAAACAACTTCTGATATAACTAATCCGAAGAAAGATAAAGAAGACGACAAAAGGCCGACATATAAACTGGTCAAAGGACCATTACAGGATTCCAAAGGCATTATTTTCGTAATAGTAAAAACTCAAGGCGGAGGAGACACTAGAATTTCATTTACAAAAGGCAAAGGCTGGTCGGCTGTTAACGCCAGCGGCACTCAGACTCAGTATTTCCCGACTTGGTACGATTGCGCCAAAACGCTGAACTAAACACATCGAAACGCCTGTAACTTTTAAACTTGAATATACCAAATAGAGTAACCAAGCAATAACCATCATTAAGTAATATGTTTTCTTTTAGTTTTGAGTTTAAAAGAGTTCATCTATTTTATCTTGTTACCTTTCTGGCGGCATTTCTGCTTTTTCAGATTGAACTCATAATATCAAAGATATTCCTACCCAAATTCGGGGGTAGTTATCTCGTCTGGGGTTCCTGCGTAGTTTTCTTCCAATGCGTCCTGCTCCTGGGTTACTTTTACTCTCATATTGTCGTAAAGAATATAGGTTTATTCAAATACAGATATCTGCATTTAATATTGATTGCCTTGCCCTTGCTGTTTTTTCCCGGAAGAGCTCTGCCAGAATTTATTGCGAATAATAATATTTCTATAGTTTTCGACATCTTCCTTCAATTATTCATCAGCATCGGAGTAGTTTTTTTTGCATTATCTACAATCAGCGTCATTACTCAAAGCTGGCTTTCTTTCAGCGACCTTCCTCAGCAAACCAACCCATTCGTATTATACAGCGTCTCTAATGCCGGCTCATTTCTCGCTTTGATTACCTATCCTTTTATTTTTGAATGGCTCTTTGACCTAAGGGAACAGCTTTTTATCTGGAGATCAGCTTATCTAGTATTCCTATTGTTCTACCTGTCGGCTTTCCTTCTAATCAAGATAAATAGAAACCTTGAAGCTCGCCACGATTCAACTTTTGAAATAAATATTACTTCCAGTCGCCTAGCATTCAGCAATAAGGCATATCAGGGAATATTCTGGTTTTTATTATCAGCTGCAGGGTCGGTAATATTTCTTTCAGTTACCAATATCATCACCTATGAAATTGCGCCGTGCCCACTTCTCTGGATCATGCCTCTATGCATCTATTTGCTTTCTTTTGTATTTACTTTTAAGGAAAAAGCCTTTTGCCCTGACTGGATAAAGAATTATCTCAATCTGCATCTTGGATTTGCGATTCTCCTATTCTTTTTAACACAAATGAGGATTTTCCCTCGTCTGATTGAAATAGCCGCCTATGGCCTGATTTTGTTTGTCCTGTGCATGTATTGCCAGTATCAACTTTTCACATCAAGGCCGGAAGAGAAGTCAAGACTAACTTCTTTTTACCTCATAATTTCATTTGGAGGAGTTGTCGGAAGCATGCTCGTGACATGGCTTGCGCCATTAGTTTTTGTAAATACTTCAGAATTTCTTTTCGGGCTTTTTATGGTTACTCTGGCAATGGCAAGGAAGGAAAAGAACCCTGAGAATAAATTTTTGCAGTACCGTTTAATTGTCTATACAGCATTACTTCTTGTCATATGGCCTCTGTACTTCGAACATTACAATGTCTTCGGGATTATTATCATTGCTGTTATTTTTAGATGGATTTTTGCGAACCTTAAAGCAGCCAGGATGCTGTGCGCATGCTTATTAACAGTATTAGTAATATCGTTGTTTCCTTTGAAGTACTGGATGCCGTCTGAGGGCGACAGTGTATATAGCTCAAGAAATTTTTACGGCATTTATAGACTTTATAAAACAGAGAATATGCTGGTTCTGCTCAACGGCACGACGCTTCATGGCGTCCAATACTTAGACAAGAAAAAAGCAAATGAACCCCTCTCGTACTACCATAAAGATACTACGATCGGAAAATTCTTTAATAGCAATTTATTCAATGCAAAAGCTATAGGTGTAATAGGATTAGGTACTGGGACACTGGCGGCCTATGGCAAAGAAGGCCAGGAAATGGATTTTTTTGAACTTGACCGCGATGTATATAATATTGCTGATTCTTATTTTACTTTCCTAAAGAACTCTCCCGCCAAAATCAACCACATCTTTGGAGATGCGCGTGTTTCCTTGAGAACTATACCATTAGATAGATATGACCTTATAATAGTTGATGCTTTTAGCGGCGATTCTGTGCCAATTCACCTTCTGACAGTCGAGGCAATCAAAGAATATAGGAAGCACTTGACGCCGAAAGGAGTAATTTTATTCCATGTAAGCAATAGGTATTTTGATCTTGAACCAATTTTATTCAGTAATGCCAAAATGCTAAATGCCTACGCAGTTCTTACTTCTAATAAAACAGTAAAAGACCGCGTCAGTCTTGCCTCTCAATGGGTCGCGCTCACATGGGATGTAAACTCCAAAGACAAACTCGTCCAGAAACTTCAATGGAAAGAGGAGAATAAGAAGTTTCAGATAAGGAAGATAAGGCCCTGGACAGATGGTTATTCCAATGTCCTATCAGTAATGGATTTCAGGGTCTTTACTGAGCCTGTTAAGCACTTTAAGCCTTTCTACTGGTAAAATATTACCAACCAAGAACTTCAAATGATTACACGCTAAGCACTATTTCGATAAATTAATCAGTACCCAACTATTCCATTAAACTTTTTTTGGTTCCGGAGGAGCGATCATGTGTACATCCATCTGAGGGAATGGCATTTCTATAGAGTTCTTTATAAAGTCAGAGTATATTCTTTCTCTCATGGTACTCAAAGCGCTTCCGGCAAAGGCAATGTCAGAAATCCAAACCACTAATGTAAGCGCAATAGAATTATCACCAAAGTTATCAAAGGAAACACTTGGAGCAGGTTTAGAAAGAACATATTCGGCCTCATTGGCTATTCTGATCAGAATAGCTTTAACTTTGTCAATATCAGAACCATAAGCCACACCTACGCTGATACCTTTTCTGACAATAAGATCCTGATTGGTCCAATTGATGAGTTTGTCGGAAATTATTGTCGAATTAGGGATGCAGACAATGGCGTTATCCCCAGTTTTAACGACCGTTGACCTAATGGTAATTTCGATGACTTTTCCTGTGATTCCTCCTACTTCAATAATATCCCCGTGCCTGATTGAGTGACTTCCAAGTATTATAATCCCTGAAACGAAATTATTGAGAATGTCGCGCAAACCGAAGCCTATGCCCACGCTGAGTCCTCCTGAAATTACAGCAAAGCTGGTCATGCTTACACCTATAAGCTTAAGCATGACTATTATGCAGACAGTCCATAGGGCATAAGTAACAAGTATAGTAATTGATGGAGCAGCTCCTGACTCTATTTTTGAGGACTCAGAAAGTCTTTTGATAGTAAGTTTTACAACATTAGAAATAGTTTTAAATACGAAGAATAGGTAAACCGCGAAAGCAATATTGCCGAAGTTTAAAGTGTATCCATATAAATTTAAATTTGTATTTATAAAGGTCACAAAGAAATAAGTGCCGAAAATCTGACCAATCCCCCACATAAAGATCATCAGTATTATAAATAACCATAATATAGGGACGCTCAAACCAATCAGCAGAATTTTCAGCACCACATAGTTACCCTCTATATACTGCACTATGCCGTTAAAGGAGTAATTGATGTGTCTGGCAAGCTGAATCCCAAGACAAATCAGGAACCATCCCATCATTATTATAATGGATGTATAAACCATTCCGACTAATACCAGAAATATGCAAATCACTCCTAATACCATCGAAATCGAAAGTAAGATTTTCTCGAAACTAAGAAAAATTTTTCTCAAGTGTCTGTGAGTAAAAAAGGAAAATACAAGAAGACCCAATATCCATAGAGCGGAAAGAACAACCATATATTGATCAGTGAACTGTAAAACCACTCCATAGACATAGAGCCAGAAAAGCGGGGCAAACGGAGTAGCAAATGAATCTAACTCATCATGTTTTCTAACCCTTAACCCCCAACCTAAAAACATTACAGATCTAATCAGAAAGAGAATGGCAAGAGCTAGTACGATAGAATTCTTAGGCATGAAAGCAACGCTGTAATTATAAACTATAAAAACCAATGCCATGATAAACCATAACAAACTCTCTTTAAACGGTTTTAGCTTCTTCTTGTCCAGCTTTGAGCGTTTATTGATCAGCAGATTAAAAATCAGAAAAACTATTATTCCTCCGACCAGACAAATACTTAGAACAGTAAATTCATTTTGGTTGTCCGGAAAGTTCTGCTTTATTTTAATGCGTAAGTTATTGAACCAGTCTTGACGCAGATATTTTGACATCATCCATGCAGATTTCGAAAAGAAATAGCTGCTTGGATTGAGATAAAAGGTCTTCAACTGGGCAAATACTACTTCATTGAATTTATCAGGATGGTCGAAAGATACTCCGGCATAAGTAGATGTCTGGGATATGCCTGCTTTCATTGCATCGCGATAATATAAGAACTTGGCATGAATTTCTGACATATCGCTATCCATCTTATCAAGAGAAGCTATCACTTCCGGCGAAATGTTTTTCGCCTCCATCAAATCTTTAACAGATTCTTTTGCTTCAGTAATCATATCCAGATAGTTACTGAGAATAGCTACATCATCGCTGTCGGAGCTTAATAGAGATTGGAAATCATAGGCTACATAACAAATCTCACGAAGCACCTGTCGGTAATCATAAGGACTGGTACTGCCCGTTATCAAGTCAAATCTTAATTGATCCAGTTTTAAATCTGTTTCGTCTTTCGATTTGGTTAAAGCTTTAAGCTTCTCATCCATTGTGGCACAAATGATATTGGAAAGTTCCTTAAAGTGAGCTATTTCTTTCCCTTTTACATTGATAACCTGCTTCCAATTTTCGAGTTCGACATCTTTTTCGTCGGTTTTATCGGCGTGGATGCAGGGAATTAATGAAAGAAAGAGAAGAGCAGCTAAAGCAAAAAGGAATTTTTTCATAGGACAATTATAATTTTTAGGTTTAACTTGTTATTTTTTAAGATTACGCCGTCTCACAGCATTTGATAAACATTATAAGGACTGTGCAAAATAAAAAAAGCTCCAATAATCATTCTCAAGATCTATTGATTCTTAACTTTCCTGTACTGTATGAGGTTTTAACTTTTCCTTGTCCTTCGGCAGAATAAGGTTCAGAAGTATCGCGATAAGCCCGCCTGTCCCTATTCCTGAAGAAAATGAATATCTAATTATATCAGGAAAACTCTCAAGAATAGCATGGTTCTCGACAGTCATACCAGCTGCTATTGCTACAGATACGATTATCAAAGACCTTCTGCTGAGCTTTTCCATGCCAAGTATTCTAATTCCAGCGGCCATGATAGTACCGAACATAATCAGCATTCCACCACCAAGAACACTCTGCGGGATTATCTGGAATATACTTGATACAATCGGGAAGAACCCAGCTATAACAAGAAATCCGGCTATAAAGAACCCTACATATCTGCTCGCCACGCCAGTTATCTGGATAATACCGTTATTCTGGGCGAAACACGAGAGAGGAAAACCGCCAAGGATCGAACCAATTAAAGAAGATATGCCGTCAGTCAGGACTCCTCCAGAAAGTCTCTTCATGTGAACTTTGCCATCAATTGGTTCTCCTGAAACAGATGCTGTAGCAGTAATATCTCCGATGGCCTCAATAGCAGTAACGAAGAAAATAATCAGCATAGGCAACAAAGTCGCCCATCCAAACTTGATTCCATAACCAAACAGACTTGGCGTATAAATCATCCTGGACTGGCTTAAGCCTGAGAAATCCACCATGCCAAGAGGTATTGCTACAATGAATCCAATCACTGTAGCAAATAAAATACAGCCTATCCTCAAAATCTTTTTTCTGGAACTCTGAAAGATTACTATTAAAATAATTACCAATACACCTAGAAGTATAAACTTTGAAGAAGCGTAATTGCCTGCTGTTTTTGCCGCCTGCCCTCCTGCCATAGCATCAATTGCCACATGAATAAGAGTCGCTCCTATCAGAAAGACTACAGTCCCGCTTACGACAGGCGGGAAAATATTTTTTACTTTAGGCAGAAAATAAGCTACCACAAACTGTATTATCACTCCAATCATGCAAGTCCCGAAAATGAGCGGCAAACCTCCGATTTTACCAGTTATTATCAGTATTCCTACGAAACCAAAACTCGTCCCCTGTATGCTTAAAAGTCCAGAACCTATCGGCCCAACTTTCTTGGCTTGGAGGAATGTCCCCAAACCTGAAATAATCAGACATGTTGAGACTATTGCCGATGTCGTTTTGAAGTCGCACCCGATAGCGTTTGCCACGATATACCCGGGCACCATTATGGGAATGAGTATTGCGCAAATATGCTGAAACGCCGCAAACACCTTTTCCAGAAGCGGTGGATTGTCGTTAAGCTTGTAGATTAAATCGTGATTGTTTTCATCTTCCGTATGCCCCATGATTTCCCCTTCTTTTTAATTCGTAATTGGTCTATTTAACTTCATCTATCTCTTTCATTATGCGGGCGGTTTCGGTTAGTGCTACGATGATTTTCTGGTAATGTAGAATGTCATCAAAGTTTAATACCCTTTCTTTGCGGTCTTTTAACCATTTCTGGGCAGGCTGGTAACCGCCGATATAAAAACTCCACGCTACTTCTGGAACATTGTCAAAGTATTGGGTTTCATTGATATAAACTCTGGAGTTTTCGTATCTGACTTTGCCGACTTTATTATCTCCACTAATAGGATAGCTTGTAATAAAATTCTCGACTACAGGGCTTTCCAGAAGATGAATCTGCCTGAGTTCGCCGCCAAGTTTAACAAGTTTCCAGAATGTTTTGGCATCTTCAGGATACGGCACTCTCGGAAAGTCTATCTTCAGAAACTCTTTGTACTTCTCTCTGTAACTTGGACTGTGTAGTACGGCATAAATGTAATCGAGTATATCAATCGGAGAGAAGGTGGGTATTGGCGTACTCGCTGGAGGGTTTTGCTTCGTCAAAACCACTTTTAACGGACTCGACGAAGCGAGTCCCTCCATCGTTTTTTCCGCAGTAAAAGTCATACCGAGTTTGTCAGCTATCTGCTTAACAATATCCAAATTCAGATTCGGCTTTCTTGAGGTATCAAATGAACCTTCGTCTGGATAGAGATAAAGAGGAAATAGGTAAGTACCACCTCTATTGCTATACATTGTTCTTTCGTCAATCAAACTGTTAGTTGCATAAATATGACTGTATGGTGCATCTTGAAAAAATTGCCTCATAAGGCATAACCCGATATTATCTCTTTTAATGAAATGTTTCATTACAACACTTCGAGACCGTCCTAGAAAGCCAGATGAAGAACCAGTATAAACTATGTTTCTAAAGTCAAAAGGGCGATAGTTATATTTTGCGTAGACAAAAGAAGTGTTTTTAATTAAATCATCTTTTGCTTTGGCAAAATTCCATCCACTACTTTCTTCTCGGGCAAAAAGAGATTTTAATTTTTCTATAGGCTCTGTTTGGAAGAGTGCGACTGTATTTTGCAGTTTTTCAATTGACTGATTTATAGAAATACTGTCACATTTGGTTTGAATTCCTGAATTGTTTAAAGGTAGTAGCTCTGATAGGCTAATATATTTGAGATATGAATTACCAGTCAGTAAATCTTTTGAAGTAAAAAAACAATTATCATTGTCTTCTTTAACCATACTCCACTTAATATTACTCAATCTATTGTCATTTAAATATCTATATTTTACCTCTCTTTTTCCGTATAAGTCAAAATGGTTGATTCCCATTTTCCCATTCTTGCTTTTAACAAAAATATTTATTGATACGCCTTGTTGAATATCAAAGACATTTTCGTCTTTGGTTCCGTCGGGAGCAGTTTCTTTCTTTTTAGAGTTGCCGTGTAAATCAAGGATGTAAATCTTGTCGAAGCTCTCAAGAAGATGTTTTCTCATTTGTCGGTGTGTGATGCCGTCAATAAAACTGTTATTAGAGATTAAAGCTAAAATTCCTTCTCCGTTTTTATCTATGAAATGCTGTCCAAATCGAATGAATTTAATGTAATCATCATCAAGGTTTATTTTTCGTTCATTCAAATCTTTCTTGTAGTCAGCAATCAGGTTCTGTATCCATTCGCTCTTGTTGCTGCTGCTTACCGAGTATGGCGGATTGCCGAGAATAACCATGACGGGAGTTTCTTTTTTTACATAGTTTGCTTCGGTGGATTCGCGTGATAGCCAGCTTGCAAAGAGAGTTCCAGTATCGGGATGGGCTTCTTCAAGGCTGTTGGTCAAAAATACGCGGAGTCGTTTTTGTTTGTTTTCATCTACTGCTTTGTATCCTGTTTCCCTGAGGAGCATTTCAATTTTCAGATGGCAGATAGTATAGGAAGCCATGAGTATTTCAAAACCATTCAATCGCGGAATAAGGTGTTCGTCCACATAGTTTGACCAGATGCCTTGTTGTCCTTTGAATTTGCCATAGATTTGCTTAACTACCTGAGCAAGGAAAGTGCCTGTTCCAGTTGCAGGGTCAAGTATCTGCACTTTATGAACTTCTACCTCTTCAATGACATCTTTGCCTTTATCCTTGCCCTTGGTTATGGCTGTGCCTTCGACTGTTCTTTTAATCTTGATTTTGCTCGTATCGGCTAGACCTAAGGGAAGATTGAAGTCGGATTTCAGAATGTCATCAACTGCTCTTACGATGAAATTAACGACAGGCTCAGGAGTGTAATAAACTCCTCTGGACTTGCGTAGTTTCGGATCATATTCAGCAAGGAAAGTTTCATAGAAGTGGATGAATGGGTCAGTTTGTTCAGTAGCTTTTCCAAAATCTGAAAGAATCGCTTTCAAATCCGTCGCCCTGAAAATATCAGAGAGGTCATCTACAATCCAGACTACCCTGTCATCGAGTTCAGCGCCCGAAACATAATCAAAAAGACTCCGTAGAAAAGGATTAGACCTTGGAATCAGTTCCCTGGCTTCCTGTCTGGAGAATGTATCAAGCGTCTTATCATGAAGTCTGGCGGCAAAAAGTCCGTAAGCGATTGTCTGAGCATAAATATCAGCAAAAGTTTTCTCGTCAAGGTCATGGATAAGAACGCGTCTAAATGCTTCAAGTTGGTCTTTGAGAGAGTTATTTTCATCAACTTCCTTAACTGCATTGAAGAGGACTTCTTCCATCATTCTTGCTTTCTGCGCCATCATTTTTGCAAGCTTCTCAGCTGATTTGATAGTCTGTCCTTTAAAGGAACAGAAGTCATTTATATAAGTCTCGAATGAGGAGAAGTTTTCAGGATGAACTTTGAGTTTGCCTTCTTCAATTGAAGCAATCTTTATCTCTTTGACCTTTTGACCGTACCTGTAAAAGCGGAATTCGAGATAATCAGTCAGTATCAGATTGTCCAGGCTCTTCAGGTATCGGCTCATTTGGTCTGATTTTTCTGTTTTGCCCAGATCTATTCCAATGTCTTTTGCTTCGATATAGCCTATGGGAACTTGTTTTCTCTGGATTATATAATCGGGAGCGCCGCACTTCTGGCGTTTTGGTTCGTTCGTAACGATTATGCCTTTTACAAGTTCATCCAATAGGTTCTTCAAAGCAGGTCTGTAGCTGTGCTCTGTTGAAATCCCTGTAACGAAACTTTGCTTGACTTGCTTTATGTATTCGTTGATAGGCATCAGAATATTTTATTTGATCTTTATATCTATTTTCGACAAGTATAAATGATTTATTGTTCTATTGCAATTGCTCTGGCTATCTGCATAAAAAAAGCTTGGATTCCTCCCATGACCGCTCGTAACTTAAAAGATAACAATAGCGTTAACTATATGAAAATCATATGATAACGATTAATTAAAGGCATTCTGCCCCATGCCGGGGGAATACTCCAGTGAAGTTTCGGAACCCTCCGACAGAGCTTCGCTATACTCCGAAGGAACTTCGGAACCCTCCGAAATCGTTTTGGAGACCTCCGACAGAGTTTCGGAATGCTCCGGAGAAGCTTTGGAGATCTCCGGAAGAGCGTCGCAATATTCCCCCAGAGCATTGGAAGCCTCCCCCAAGCCATCATTTAATCAATAAGCGGTAATTATCTTAGCTTTGAAGAGATAAGAGAAGCCCAGTCTTTTTGTTCGGGTGAGTGCATAAAAAAGTTTATTACGAAGTAGATAATACAGAAGAACAGGCATCCAAAGATAACAGTAAGGATTCCTTTCCAGTCCAGATAGGCAAAAAACTGAATGTGAGAGCAGAGTTTTACAGCTAGCAGCGATATGACGACAGAGACAATACTTGCCATAGCAACTTTGAGGAGGCAGAATAAGACCTCGTTACTGCCCTCTTTAATCATGTGCCTTTTCTTGAAAATATACATAAGTGTCAGGCAGTTTACTATTGATGAAATAACAGTTCCCAATGCAATACCGCCCTGCTGGAGAGGGAACATCAGCGCCAGGTTTATGATAAAGTTCAGAAGGATGCACCAGAGAGCGACTTTGACGGGAGTTTTCGTGTCTTTCTGTGAGTAGAAAGCCGAAGAAATAATCTTCATGGCGCAAAAAGACGGGATACCGAAGCAATAGAAGAGAGTGGCCCAGGAAGCTTCATCAATTGATTTGGAGCCGAACTCATTACCGCCGAATAAAATATTTAGTATTTCATATCTGAAAATGATAAAAAAGACAGCCATCGGTACGGTTACATAGATTATTTGTTTAAGTCCGTAGCGCATATCTTTAATCACCATGGCAAAATTGTTCTCAGAAATATGCTTGGTCATTGAAACTAGGCAGACATTCCCGAGTGAAACTGCGAAGATACCGATCGGGAAATATACCAACCTCTCGCTGAAGTAGAGCGCAGGAGCCGCATAAGAGCTTATATAGATAGCCATAAAACTATCCATAAGTGAGCTTATCTGGACAGCAGTAGCCCCGATAAAGCGGGGAATGGCCAAAGTGAAAAATTCCTTAACCACAGGAGTTTTCCATAAACCCGGTCTTAAAGGATACGGGAAAGCATCTTCTTTTTTCAAAAGATAAAAGAGCCACCCAAGCTGAAGTACGCCTGAAATCAGCGATGCCCAGCTGATATTGACTAGTTGAGTCTCAGGCGAAGCTTTATAGAATATCAGCAATGCGATAATTATGCACAAATTTAGAGCCATAGCAGTTAGAGCCGGCAGAAAGTATTTGTCGAAAATATTTAACACTCCAGCGCATATACTTGTCAGGCAAACGAAAAATGTATATGGCATAAGAATCGGCATAAGCGACAAAGCCGCATTGACACGGTAAGCAGGAAAATACGGTCTTATCACCAGGCACACAGCCGATACGACTACGCAAAGAATAGCAAGGATAATAGCAAGCGTAGCAATCATAGTGCCGAAGTCGCGCTTGAATTTATCTTTTCCATCTGTGTGGATGGTGTTTCCAAGAATAGGAATTAGTGCCTGAGTAGCGGCGCCCTCTCCCAGCAACCCTCTGAAAGTATTTGGAATCCTAAAAGCCAGAACCCACGCACTCATTACCGACCCGCCGCCAAGGAATCTGGCTATAAGCATATCTCTAACCAAACCAGTAATTCGGCTAAGGAGAATACCTGATGTACCTGCAGTTCCCTTCAGTATAAGTTTTCTGGACATCGTTACCTTTAATACCCGATTTATTTATAATGAAGAAAATAGCATAACCCTATCAAATTCGCACTAGACTAAAGTCTTCTAATCCCAAAATGGATAAATCTGACCTAATACAAAAATGTAGTTTAGATAGAAGCTGTGTAACAATAAAGTAATAAATGCTGGAACTCAATCAAATGATTTGAACTCAAAAGAAGATATGGAAGCTCTTTGGCACAAGTATTGCTGACTCATAATCAAAGTTAATTGACAATCACTCTTTCTTGACAAAGCCGTTTCCGGAATCTCTCACTCTCCCCTACCCCCCTTGACCCATCCGGAGACGGCTTTTTCTAATGCTTGAAAAAATTTTAGCCGGAGTTAGTTGTTAAATTTTAAACTCCCAACTAGAATTATTATACTTAAATATATTTCTGTAAGAGGAGGGACATTTTTATGGATTTTTCAAGTTACCAAACTAATAATTTCTTCGATGAGATGATGGATCAGAAAGGGCAGATACGCGAACCCTATGCCAAACTGTGCCAGAAGCTCAAGGAAATTCCAATTGAAGAGATTCAACAGCACCAATTCATAGCAGATAGAATGCTATTGAATAAAGGTGTTACTTTCAATGTTTATTCTGAAGGGACAGGAACCGAAAGAATCTTTCCTTTCGACTTAATCCCCAGGATAATACATGATAGTGAATGGCAGATTCTCGAAAAAGGTCTCGTACAAAGAATTACAGCTCTGAATATGTTCATCGATGATGTTTACAATGATCAAAAAGCGATGAAGGATAAAATAATTCCCCGCTCAATAGTCCTCTCAAGCAAAGACTATCTAAAGGAATGCAAAGGATTCAGTCCACCAAAAGGTATCTGGTGCCATATCTCCGGAATTGACCTGATCCGACATTCTGACGGAAAGTATTATATCCTGGAAGACAATCTCAGGGTTCCGTCTGGCGTTTCCTATGTTCTTGAAAATAGAGATCTTATGAAGCGGACTTTCTCTGATTTGATGGAAGATTTGAACATCATGCCAGTACTCAACTACCCTCTTAAATTGCTAGAAATGCTCCAGTATGTGAGCGAACGCTCAGATGCTCAGGCAGTTATTCTCACTCCAGGAATATACAATTCAGCATATTTCGAACACTCTTTCCTTGCTAAGCAAATGGGAATTGAGTTAGTGGAGGGAAAAGACCTTTTCGTAGAGAATGACATAGTTTATATGAAAACTACTAATGGGCCAAAAAGAGTTCATGTCATCTATAGAAGAATTGACGACAAGTTTCTCGATCCGCTTGCTTTCAATCCTGATTCGATGCTAGGAGTACCGGGAATTTTCAAAGCCTTTAAGAAACACAATGTTGCTCTGGTAAATGCTCCCGGAACAGGCGTAGCCGATGATAAAGTCATTTGCGCCTATGTGCCTAAACTCATCAAGTACTATCTCGGAGAAGACGCCATAATACCAAATGTACCGACTTTCCTATGCTCCATAAAGAAAGAATTAAGCCATGTCCTTGAGAACTTGCCCAATATGGTAGTAAAAGCCGCTAACCAATCAGGCGGTTATGGAATGCTGATAGGACCAACTGCCTCGAAAAAAGAGCTTGAGGAATTCAGAAATAATATGATCGGCAACCCGAGAAACTATATTGCCCAGCCTGTCATGTCCTTATCTACAGTACCTACGCTTGTGGATGACCATCTTGAGGGACGGCATGTAGATCTTAGACCTTACATTATTTGCGGTGAAAGCGTCTATGTGACAAAAGGCGGACTTACCAGAGTAGCGCTCAGAAAAGGGTCTCTGGTAGTTAACTCATCTCAGGGCGGCGGCAGTAAAGACACATGGGTTTTAAATTCATGATTATAAGGAGAACTAAAAATGCTTAGCAGAGTAGCAAATTCTATATATTGGATGAGCAGGTACATCGAAAGAGCTGAAAATTATGCAAGGTTCATTGATGTTTTGAAAAATCTCTCCCTGGAGCTTCCTCCTACGCTTAAAGAGCAGTGGAACCCACTTGTGATGATGACAGGAGATGCCGCATTATTCGAAGCAAAATACAGCTCATATACAAAAATTAATGTTATTAAATTCCTGACTGTTGACGCAGAGAACCCAAATTCAATTTACTCATGCGTTTCAAAAGCCAGAGAAAATGCCCGAACCATCAGAGATACCCTGACAATAGAAATGTGGATCCAGATAAATGAACTGTATCTCTCAGTTCAAAGCAGGCAGAAAACAAAAAATTGGACTGATGAGACACTCAACGCTTTTATCAAAGAAATCATAGATGGCAGCCATCTCTTTTCGGGAATAATGCACACGACATTTTCACATGGTGAAGCCTGGAATTTCTCTCTTGTGGGAAGGATGCTCGAAAGAGCCGACAAGATAACAAGAATGATTGATATGAAATATTACTACCTCCTGCCGAAAGTCGAATATGTAGGGACATCCCTCGACCTTCTTCAGTGGAGCGCTACTCTCAAAGCCGCAAGCGCTTATGAAATGTATAGAAAAACTTATCCACGGCTGACAGCTCCTAATATTCTGGAATTTCTGCTTTTGAATAAGAATTTCCCAAGAGCAGTAAAATACTGTGTGACCCGCGCTGAAACAGGCATCCATAACATCACAGGCACACCCACAAATACATACACATTCAAGTCTGAGAGGGAGTTAGGCAAATTAAGATCAGAGCTCGACTTCACAGATACTAACGAAATACTAAAGTTCGGGCTTCACGATTATCTAGATTCCCTTGAAACTAAAGTGAACAATATCGGAGCTGCCATATCAGAATCTTTCTTCTTTAATTAAATCTTGGAAATATGCCGGGAGAATGGCTAAATACAGTCTTTTTAAAACTCGATTAAAATAGGTTCCATTATGAGATGCATCGTCACACATTATACTTCTTATACTTACTCTGAAAGCGTAGGTTTCGGAAACCATATTATCAAACTCACACCTAAACCTGCAAAACATATAATACTCAACTCTCATAAGTTGGTCATCACTCCGACTCCGTCATCACTCTTCAGATATGAAGAAACTGACGGCTCATTTGCCTACAGCGCTTTCTTTAACGGCAAGGCTAAAGTGCTTAGTTTTGAACATACTTCAGATGTGACGCTTGAAGACTACAATTCTCTAGACTTTATACTTTCTCCGTTTGAATACCTTAAAGTTCCATTCTCCATGAATCACGCAACGCATCCCGATCTGATGCCATATTTGTACGAAGTAGAGCCTCTTTCAGATGAACTTAAGAATTTTATTCATTCAATTTCAAACGATGTCGCGGATTCAACGATAGATTTTACCACAACTATGTGCTCAAAAATACGCGAGATAATAGCTTATCAGAGACGAGTCTCTACCAACCCTCAGTACGCCAACGAGACTTTCCATCTTAAAACAGGATCGTGCCGGGACATAGCTAGAATCTTCCTTCAAATTTGCCGTTATGCCGGAATCCCGTCGCGTTTCGTAAGCGGATATGCAATCAAAGAAGTGCCGGAAGGCGAAAATCCCGATCTTCATTCCTGGATAGATCTCTACATACCAGGCGGCGGATGGATAGCTTTCGATCCTACTCTTGGACTTATTCCTTCCGGAAGGCAGGTGGCTTTGACTTCTTCTGCCGACCCAAAATTCACCATGCCTATTAGCGGTGGTTATTACGGCATAGCTGAGTCAAAACTTGATCATTTGCTCACTTATAAGTTTATCTAAGCTATACCCACACTCTTAACATGGACATTTTAACCAAGTCTCGTTTTGCTATTGAAAGGTGTTGTCTAAAAGAATATAATACTTTCATAAACTTCACAAAAGGAGCTTTCAACATAATGAAAAAACCTATCCTAAAGACTTTAGCTGTTTCAGCTTTTGTTATTTCATCAGCAATTATTTCAGGATGCAGTTCTACAGATACAGCTACAAAAGACACTACGCTTACTCAAGCGAATATCGTTCTTAATCTCAAGAAAGGCGAAACAACTCAGGCTGATGTCCTTAATGCCTTTGGAGCTCCGAATATCATCACTACCGATGCGTCAGGCAACGAAGTCTGGAGTTATCAAAAGAATGCTATGTCGGCGCAAACAAGTAGTGATGGTTTTTATGCTACGATTATTCTTGCAGGCTATAACTCAGGCAGCGGCGGATACAGTCAATCCACAAGAACAGCTACGCTTATAATAAAGTTTGGATCCGATAAGAAAGTTCTTGACTTCAAGTTCATGTCAACATCCTTCTAGCTTAAAATTTAACACCTAAAACCATCCATCTATGCTAAAAAAAATCTATCTACTTCTCACATGTTCGATAATTCTTTTTGTCGCTGGCTGCGAAATGTTCAATCCGCCTCCACAAATGACAAGCCTTCAGATACAGGCGATACAGTCAAGAGAATTTGAAACATCCAAGAAAATAGCTTTTTCTGCGACAATGTCTGTGCTACAGGATCTTGGATATATAATTAGCTCTGCAAGCATAGATACAGGTTTCATTACAGGTGAAAGCCCGACATCATCTGATTTCTTCTCAGGCAATGAGAAAACCAGAGTAACTGCCTTCATAGAAGATATGGCAAATGGCGACACAAGAATCAGACTCAATTTCGTTGAGCATAGTGAAGTATCGCAGCCAAATGGCGGTGGGGTAATATCTAGAGATACGGCAATTTATAATCCACAACCATATCAGGAAGCCTTCAATAAGCTCCAGGAGCAGATATTTATAAGAACTCCATTCAGGAACGGATCTACTCCTGACACAATGCAGAAACCAGACATGCCGTCCGGCACTCCTGCGCAGTAGTGTTGAGTTTTGAATGTTAAGTTTCGAATTAAAAAACCCGAAATCTACTGATTCATCTCATGAATCATTGGATAAACTTCAGACACTTCTAGAAACACTCCATGAAGCTGATATTCCCTCTTTATGCCAGCTCGACAAAGAGGGTTTCATAATAGGCACAGATGAGACCCTGGAAGAATTCAAAGCTAGACTATATAAAATTTTCAATGACATCAAGGATCTAGGTAATCAGCTGAAAGATGATAATAGTTTTATTGTTTACGGCAGACTAGGAATAAAAAACAGCGACAGAATCGGACAGGAACTTTGCGAAGAAGCAAAACAGATCGTCTCATCTAAATATGCTTTTGCGCCATCACTAATTCAGTCTTTCTATGCTCCAAAAAATTTTGGATTCTTTGTCGGCGGATGCGCTGTATCGTTTGACTCTGGTTTATCAGTTATCTTGCTTCGAAATGCATTCAAGAATAAGAAGAAATGGTTACTTTACACCTCATTAGAACTTCTCGCGCACGAGCTTTGCCACTCAGCCAGAACCCCTATCAAGGATAACAAGCTGGAAGAATTCTTCGCCTACAATATTTCCACAAGTCCGCTGAGAAGATATCTGGGAAACTGTTTTAGAAGTCAGTGGGACTCAATCCTGATTCTTGCCCCTATTCTCCTGCTTATGGTCGTGACAATATTAAAAGCTGTTATCTACCCCTATATAAATACGACCTTTTTTTGGCTACTCATCGTTATCTATCCGGCTTTTTTAGTCATCCGCAACAACATGGCGTTGAGCAAACTTACTAAAGCAAAGAGAGTTTTGACCTCCTATCTGACTAAAAAAGGGAATGTAATGCCCATTTTATTCAGATGCTCATTTGAGGAAATCTCTTCAATAGCAAAGATGAATAACAACCAGAGTTTTAATTCATTCATCCAAGGTAAATCCCAAGCAGAACTGCGCTGGAAAATCATCCAATCAAGATTCATTAATTAAAAAAACCGCAATGTTAAATTGCGGCTTTAGTTTAGCATGAAAATTCAGGAAATTTAAAATTTAATAGTTTTAAATCCTGTAGGCTTCTGATATTTGACCAGGTATATCCAGTAGGCAATAATTCTCTTTTGAGCCAACTCCTGATTAGTAAGCTGAGAATTAGGAGTATTGGCTAACTTATCAATTTTGGCTTTTAGTTCATTGACAGTGTCTGCAATAGGTCCATTTAGAAGAGCAACATTCTTATCTAGTTTTTCAAAAAGAATATTATTCATCTGAAGAGCAACTTGTTCATCGGTCATCGTATTGAACATTTCAGTAATTTGGGCTTTATTTGCTTTGAAGTAATCTTCTATGATGGGAAGATACTGTTCATCCATCTGAACATTGATCATTTGAGCTGTGGTATCAAGCTGACCTTTTGCCATATTTCCTATGAGAGGTATAAATGACCGTATATAAGCAACTGTTTTATCTGCAAGAGCATCAGCATATGCGTTTGAATTTTTCTTAAGGTTTGCAGTAGCCAAAGGTATCCTTGACTGAACCTGGCCAACAATAAATTCTGCTACTACAGGGGGTTTAGCCAACACCCTGAGCTCATGCATAATGAAAGAAGTGTATGCAAAGACAAAAATTATTATTACAATATATATTACTGATGTCCAGATAATTCCAGATTTGGATTTCTTAAACTGGAGTTCAATACTTTTTTCTAATGCCTCGATTTTTGCCATAATGTCATTCATAGTGTTTCCCCTGATTAGTTAGCTAGTTTATTGGCTTTTTGCGGATTGAGCTGATAAATCATCATCTCAAGAATATTTTCGATTAAACGGTTCTCAATTTCCCCTGTCATTTGAGGAGTCACTCCGTCAAATTCGCCGGATTGTATCATATTATCATAGACGCTTGAGAAACTATTATTGAGCGTATTTAATTGAACAAGGACAGGGTCTATGCGTGTATCAATAAAACCAGGCATTTTTTCAAGGAGTTGACTCTTAGTAAGAGCCACAATCTTATCAATCTTTGCTTTTGATTCAGGACTGCTGAAATTTTCAGCTAGAGCCATTGTCTCTGTGCCGGAAAGCTTGGTTACCAGGTTATTTTCAATTTGAGGTTTAATAACTTGAGTCAAGTAGGTCGAAAGATTCTCTTTAATCCCATTGAAGTCAGCCTGAAAAAGAGGCGCTGACTCTCTTAATTTTGTAGTTAGAGAAAGTTCATAAGCAGGCATCAAATCTTTCTTTAAGGTATTAACAAGTTCTTTCATTTCTTCTGAAGAAGCCAAATTTGATGAACTCGTCTGAAGTTCACTCATAAGTGCATTGGCGTCATAATATTTTACGAAATTGTTAAGATTATTGAAGAAAACCAGAATGGCAACAATAACCAGGATAATTCCGATGACCGAAAGAATAGCTGATGTTTTCCTGTTTTTATTTATGGTTCCAACTTTATTCTGAAGCTCTTCAATCCTTTTCAGAATGAGCCCGTTACTCTCGAGAGCAGATGCGTTTTCAGTATTCATTGATACTCCTCTAATATTTGATTGATAAAATTTATGATGAGCAATTCTATTCTATTCTATAGCTTTTCAAAAGTCAATTACTTTTGGATGATACAGCAAATCCGAACTGCGCTGGAAAGCCATCCACTCAAGATTCATTAGAGATTTTTGATTCAGTCTATGAATAATCATCATTTAACTTACATTAGATAAAAAATAAATTTAGATGCATGAGATGAATAGAAAGACAAAAATTCTCATTATTGACGACAATGATATCAATTCTGATATTCTTTGCGACTTTATAACCGGGCTTGGCTATGATGCTGTTACAGCTTCAAACGGCCAGGAAGGATATGAAGCGCTTGAAAAGGAACAGCCTGACGCAATACTTCTGGATATAGTTATGCCGGTAATGGATGGTTATGGATTCCTTGACAAAGTAAATCAGACTAAGATATTCAGAAAAATTCCGATTATAGTTATCTCAGGACTTAATGAGACCGAGAGTATAATCAAGTGCATAAAAAAAGGCGCTGTTGATTATCTGGAAAAACCTTTCAATCTTCTCATACTCGAATCCAGGCTTAAATCATGTCTGCTCAGAAAAAGACTTAATGATAATCAGGAAGAGCACCGCAAGTATCTGAAGATGTTCAATGATGAACTATGCAAAAAAGTTCAGGAACAAGTTGGTAAGATCACTTCAGCTCAGGTGGGTACAATTTTCGCTCTGGCAAAACTTGCCGAATACAGGGATAAAGAAACGGGTCTTCACCTTTACCGCATCGCCGAATATTGCAAAGCCGTCGCAAGACACATGAGAAAGGCCTATCCTAAATATCACGACATTATAGATGACGACTTTATAATTAATTTTGAAATTTCAGCCCCTCTTCACGACATCGGCAAGGTAGGCGTCCCGGACAAAGTCCTCCTCAAACCAGGAAAACTCACTCCTGAAGAATATGAGATAGTAAAGACTCATACTCTCATAGGAGCTGAGGCCTTGAGAGAAATACACACAAAACACCCTGAAAATAATTTCATCGCGAATGCCATTGATGTAGCTCATTATCACCATGAAAAGTGGGATGGCTCGGGTTATCCTACAGGGTTAAAAGGAGAAAATATTCCATTACCGGCAAGGATACTTTCTCTGGGAGATGTTTACGATGCTCTGACTACAACCAGGTGCTACAAGGAAAAGTTTTCAGAAGAAAAGAGCAGAGAGATTATAGTCAACTCATCAGGAACTCATTTTGATCCGATAGTTGTTGAATCTTTCCTTGCCATAGAAGAAGAATTCGTAAAAATCAGAGAGCAATTCTCCGAAGAACGCGAATAACTCTAAAATATAATTATCACTTTTACAGCATTAATTTATTTCTGCATTTTTTTAAAAAAAATGACTTGAAAAAGAGTTGCTTTCGGGTGGGTTGGTGGGGGTAAACTCTCTAATCAATAACATCTTAGCATCCAACATAAAATAAAAACAAGTAAGTAGGTATTTATGAGAACTATTTGGGTATTTTCAACTATTATCTTTTTGGCTTCAAGTTTTGCGTTGGGAACGCAGACTATAACAGCTACTCTTCAGGGACCTCGTCTGATATTTATCGCAGATGAAGGAACTGTCGTAAAAAAAGGCGAACCTCTGGCAAAATACAGGACAGCAAGCATTGAAGCCCAGATAAAAAGCGCTCAAGCTTCTTTAAGTTCGGCAGAAGAAAACTTGAAAGATAAAAAGGGTAATTATGAAAGATACAAAGATCTTAAAGAAGGTAATTCCGTAAGCGTCGAGAAACTCGAAGATGTTGATTTGGCTTATGATGAGGCCATAGCCAAAGTCGCAGACTGCAAGGCAGACCTCAAAGAATACCAAAATGTGCTGGCTGTAGCAACTATTGCGGCGCCGTATGACTGCAAAGTATCTAAAACTTTAATCGCCGCCAATTCAGGGACTGAATACGGAACACAGATAATGGAAATAACTTCCGATTCCAATGCTGACACTTCGACTTCCGAATCTTCAGCAAGTACGCAGGCAGTTACCTCTCCAATGAAAGGCGGAGTCATCAACTATCTTGCAAAAGAAGGAGCGGTCATTAAGAAAGGAGAATTATTGGTCAAGATTTACAATCCTGTCACGGTTGATATGATTGATGCCTTAAAAGCAGACATAACTGGAGCTGAACACGCTCTTATTGACAAAGAAAGCAAATATAAAAGATACTCCAAGCTCAGAGAAAATAAGTCAACCAGCCTTAGTGATTTCGAGAATACAGAACTTGCTTACAATAAGGCAAAATACACTCTGGCTGATTCAAAAGAAGCCTTAAATTACTTTTTAGGATACAACGCTTCAGGAACTATTGTCGCGCCTTATGACTGCAAGGTAACAACAGTAATGTTGATTATAGGCGGAGGCACTAAAGATGGCACGCCTATTATGAAAGTCGAACCTCTCGAAAAATCAAAGGCACCTGCTGAAGAAAAAGCTCTCAATACAAAACTAATCATCGCTACGCTGGGCGATGGGTTCCAGATCACTTATCTACCCTCCTCAGGCGAAATTTTAAAAAAGGACTCTTCTCTGATTAAATACGAAGTAGGTTCAATAGACATCGCAATAAACAGAGCAAAGTTAGCTTTGAATTATGCTAAACATGATTTGAAAGATAAAGAAAGCGATTATAAGAGATGTAGTTACCTTACTGAAAAAAAATCATCAAGCAAAGAAAGTTGTGAAACCTCAGAACTTGCTTATGAAACCAGTAAGAACGCGCTCGATGACTGCGAAGCCAAGCTGACTTATCTTATAGAAAAGAAAGCTCTCGGAGTTATAATAGCGCCGTATGACTGCAAAGTGACAAAAGTAATGTTGATTGTCGGCGGGGGAACAAAAAATGGAACACCGATTATGGAGATAGAAAAAATATAAAGCAATTAACAGAAGATAATTTTAGGTTCAAGGGATAAGGGAATTTAAATGAATAAGGGGTGGAGTATGGACAACAAGGTAAAAGTACTAATTATAGATGACGATGAAATATCGGCTGATATTTTGTCGTCATTGGTCAATAGAAAATGGTTCAGGCATTGGGACTTTCAGCATGAAATATTTGGGTGAGGTTATCCTCAAGGGAAGAGTATGGTTCGAATCAGACAAGGAAACAGGAACAATATTTTTTATATCTTTACCTAAAATGACTAGTAATTTATAGATAAAAATTCTCATTAGATTTTGAATACAAGAGGAAAATTATGACAGAACATTTTGAAGAGAGTTCTTTTGAAAAAATATTCCACAATTGCCCGGATGCCATATTTTTAATTTCAGGGCAGAAGTTTGTGGATTGCAATGAAGTTGCCATAAAAATCCTCAGAGCAAAAGATAGAGAAGAAGTCTTCAATACTCACCCGTCACAGCTCTCGCCGGAATTTCAGCCCGACGGCAGAACTTCTTTCGAGAAGGCTAACGATATGATTTCCACTGCATTTAAGAATGGGTTCCACAGGTTTGAATGGGATCATAAAAGATTGGACGGAGAAGTTTTTCCTGTCGAAGTATCCTTGACTCTTATTACATTCAATGGCGAGCTTACCCTTCACACGCTATGGAAAGATTTGACTGAACAAAAGAGAACTGAAAGAAAGCTGGAAAAACATCAGTTTCTTCTTAGAACTATCTATGATTCAAGTTCTGATGCGGTAATGCTTCTTGACGAAAAAGGTTTCTTTGATTGCAATGGAACAACTCTCAAAATGTTCAAAGTTAAATCTGTCGAAGATTTTTCAAAACTTCATCCCAGTCAATTGTCGCCGGAGTTTCAGGTTGACGGCAAGACTTCCATGGAGAAGTCCAATGAGATGATCGGAAATGCTTTCAAGAATGGCTCGCATCGTTTCGACTGGATGCACATGACAATAGACGGCGTAGAATTTCCTGCTGAAGTCTTACTAACTTCTTTCAAATACGAAGAAAAACAAATTCTACAGGCAACAGTCCGAGACATAACAGACAGATTAAAGATAGTTAAAGAATTGGAAATAGCCACTAAAAAAGCTGAAGTAGCCAGCCGGGTCAAATCCGATTTCCTCTCCAATATGAGCCATGAAATCCGCACGCCGATGAATGCGATTATAGGTTTTACAGACCTTGCCATTCAGGGAGTACCGGTCAATGATACTAAAACCAGAGGCTACCTTACCAAGATTAAAAGGTCGTCATCATCTCTTCTGGGTATCATCAATGACATTCTCGACTTCTCCAAAATTGAAGCAGGCAAAATGATAATAGAAAAGACGCCTGTCGATTTGGAGGAACTCATCGGCGAAGTAGTTACTATGAACGCTCTCAAAGCCAGAGAAAAAGGTCTGGAATTCCTCCTAAGTTACAGTTTCGAAATTCCCAATCCTGTTCTGGCTGATTCTCTAAGGCTTAAACAAGTACTCATAAATCTGACTACAAACGCTATTAAATATACAGACGAAGGAGAAGTGCTTATTGCCGTTAAAGTGCTCAATATCAATAGAATTTCCAGAGTGGTTTCTCTGGAGTTCATAGTAAAGGACAGCGGAATAGGCCTCACACAGGAACATAAGGAAAGGCTATTTATGCCTTTCGAGCAGGCCGACAGTTCCACCACCAGAAAATTCGGCGGCACAGGACTCGGGCTCTCCATTTCAAAAAAAATAGTCGAACTCATGGGTGGAAAAATACAAGTAGAGAGCGAATTGGGCAAAGGGAGCAAGTTCTTTTTCGTCATTGATGCCGAACTTCAGGAAGCGTCAGACAAATCCAGAAAAGGTTTTCTGGAACTGCCTCCTGACCTGAAAAACCTCAAGGCTCTAATTATTGATGACAATGCTTCTTCAAGAGAAATATTAGAAAACTGCCTGAAAACAATGAAATTCAGACCATCTATAGCCTCATCTGCCGAAGAAGGAATAATAATGCTCAGGAATGCTACGGCAGACGACCCATTCAAACTCATCCTTACAGACTGGATGATGCCCGGTATGGATGGCATTAAAGCATCCGAAATCATCAAAAAGGACAAGGCTATCCACGGAAATCCAAAGTTAATACTCATAACAGCCCATCTCAAGGACTATGCCGGCGAAGCATCCGCCCTCCAATTCGTAGATGAAGTTTTAGAAAAGCCGATATTCCCATCGGCTCTGCATGATTTAATACTCAAGCTCTTCGGCAAAGAAAATTACATGAAGCACACCGAAATCAAAGACGGGTCTCATGATGCTGATGAGTTCAAAGGGGCATTTGCAGGAAAGAAAATATTACTGGCCGAAGACAATATCATGAATCAGCAAATTGCGCTGGATTTTCTGGAGAATACATTGGCTGAAGTGTCCACAGCAGTTAATGGTCAAGAAGCTCTTGAAATACTGGAAAAAGAAAGTTTTGATCTCATTCTTATGGATTTGCGCATGCCTATTATGGACGGTTACGATGCATCAAGAAGAATCAGAAAAAATCCTAAAACCAAGGATATTCCTATCATAGCGCTCACCGCCGAAGCAACAAGCGTGGCTATAGACGAATGCAAAGTCATCGGCATGAATACTCATATTTCAAAGCCTTACAGCCAGAAAATTCTATGCTCTGCTATTCTCGATAACATCGGCAAAAATACCATTTCCGCTGATGCTGTAACAGGAAAACAACCCCATACTTCAGGGTCAAAAATAAAAGCTCTGCTAGTAGAAGATAATGAAATGAATCAGGAACTTGCCATAGAACTCCTCAGTGCGGAAAATGTAAAAGTCTCTGTAGCTCCAAACGGACAGGAAGCCTTATTATTTTTAGCTACGGAAAAATTCGACTTAATCTTCATGGATATAAATATGCCGATAATGAACGGGTTCGAAACTGTTAAGATGATCAAGGAGACAGCTGAGCTTAAAGTTATCCCTGTAATTGCCATGACAGCTCATAATAGTCAGGATGAAATCAGAAAGTGCAAAGAAGCAGGAATGGATGATTATCTGCCTAAACCCTTTGCCGTAGAACAGCTCAAGGCTATCCTTCAGAAATATAGCGGAAATTTCTACTCGGCAAAATCAATGATCATAGCTCAGACCAAACCAATAATTTTCCCTGAAAGTGTTCAAGATTATGAAAGCGAAAGCATCTCTCCCAAAAAAGCCATAGAAAATCTCGGAGGCAATAAAAAGCTGTATTTCAAAACTTTGGCAAAATTTATTGCGACAGCTTCAAGTTCCCTAAGAGAGACAAGGACGGCATTCGAATGCTCGGATTTCACTGCGGCCAGAACCGCTGCGCATACTTTCAAGAGCAATGCCAATTGGGTCGGAGCTTACAATACTGCTCAGCTTTCACAAAAGCTCGAATCGCTCTTTGCTTCAGGAAAGGTTAATGACGAAATGAGTAAACTCATGAAAGAACTCGAATCTTCCGTAAAAACATTGCTTGATGATATCACTTTAATCATAAAGACATACAACCCAAGCTAGATAAGACAAATAAGCTCGATGAATATCGCTGCAAAACAAGTATCTTACATACTTATGTCAGTGGTTATTAGCTCCTAAGATTTTCTTAAGGTAAGTGGCAGTATGAGAAGTCTTTGATTTAACAATTGTCTCGGGAGTGCCTTCGGCGACTATTTTACCGCCTCTGTCTCCGCCGTCAGGGCCAAGATCTATTATGTAGTCGGCTGTTTTAATCACATCAAGATTGTGCTCAATCACAAGGACTGAGCTTCCCTGATCTACAAGCATATTTATAACAGATAATAGTTTCTCGACATCGGCTATATGAAGCCCTGTAGTCGGTTCATCCAGAATATAGAGTGTGTGACCTTTCTGATGCTTTGAAAGTTCTGTGGCAAGTTTAACTCTCTGCGCCTCACCGCCTGAGAGAGTCGTCGCAGGCTGTCCAAGGTGAATATAATCCATCCCTACATCAGAGAGAGTTTTGAGTTTCCTCTTAATTGGATGAATGGCATCGAAGAATTCGCATGCCTCGCTAACAGTCATATCAAGTACATCAGATATGCTCTTGCCTTTGTAGAGGACGCTTAGAGTCTCATTATTGAATCTCCTGCCTTTGCACGAAGAACATTGCACATAAACTTCAGGGAGAAACAGCATCTCGATTTTTTTTATGCCGTCACCTTTACACTCTTCGCACCTGCCGCCTTTTACATTGAATGAGAATCTGCCTGGTTTGTATCCTCTTGCTCTGGATTCGGGAAGCTTGGCAAAAAGGTCTCTAATGATTCCAAATACCTCTGTATATGTGGCCGGATTGGAGCGTGGCGTCCTTCCTATGGGAGTCTGGTCTATTACTATTGCTCTTCCAATATGCTCCAAACCCGTAATTTTTTTATGCTTTCCTGGTATGTCCTGTCCTATCTCGAAATGTCTTTCAAGAGCAACATTCAGAATATCATTAACCAGAGTGCTTTTTCCTGAACCTGATACACCTGTCACACACACGAACATCCCAAGAGGAATTTTGGCAGTAATATTTTTCAGATTGTTCTGGGATGCGCCCTCGATGGTTATCTTCTTTCCATTGCCTTTGCGCCTCTCTTTCGGAACAGGGATTTCCTTGTTTCCGTAGAGAAAGTCGGCAGTAGCGGAGTTTTTAATTCCTTTCATTCCTGACGGAGGCCCGCTGTAAATTAATTCGCCTCCAAGTCTTCCTGCGCCAGGTCCCAAGTCAACTATGTGGTCTGCTCTTCTTATCGTGTCGAGGTCATGCTCGACAACAACGACTGTATTTCCGGCATCTCTCAAACTCGTTAAAGTATCGAGGAGTCTTTCATTATCTTTCTGATGCAAACCTATGCTGGGTTCGTCCAGAATATAAATAACACCCACAAGCCCGCTTCCAAGCTGAGTTGCCAACCTTATTCTCTGGGCTTCGCCTCCTGAAAGTGTAGAGCTTTCTCTATCAAGCGAGAGATAATCAAGCCCGACATTCAGAAGAAATGAGAGCCTTGATTTAATCTCATTTATCACTTCGGATGCAATAATCTGCTTTTCATTATCGAGCTTTACATCAGACATAAATTTAAGCGCATCGCTTACACTCAAAGCGTTAAACTTATTTATAGGCATCTTATCTACCGTTACGGCAAGGCTCGATGGCTTGAGTCTTGCACCGTCGCACTTAGGGCAGGATTTCTTAGTCATACACTCTTTGAGCCTTTCTCTTACAGCATCACTCTCTGTCTCAAGATAACGCCGTTCCAGATGGGGCAGTATCCCTTCAAAAGGCTTTTGCATTTTATGTATTTTGCCTCTCATCCAAAAGTCGAAACAAACCACTTCCTCTCCGCTTCCGTAGAGGAGTACATTCTGGAGTTTTTCGGGAATATCCTTAAAAGGCATCACATCTACAGGGAATGAATAATGCTCGGCAAGGCATTTTATGAGATGGTTGTAATAGATTATCAACCTCCTTGGCCCCCTCTTCCATAAAGGCACAGCGCCCTTCTTAATTGACTTCTGAGGATAAAGAAGCACTTTGTCCTTTACCATGACTAGTTTTGTGCCTAATCCATTACACTCCGGGCAGGCTCCATAGGGACTATTGAATGAGAAATTCCTCGGCTCGAGTTTGCCGAAGCTAATGTTACAGCTCAAACAAGCCAGATGTTCGCTTACTTGTTCATCCTGCCAGCTTCCCTCTTCCGTCTCGGTAAGAATGTTTATTATTCCATTGCCGTGCCGAAGAGCGGTTTCTACGGAATCAGATACTCTAGAACTCTCGATTTTTCCTGTTACCAGACGATCTATAACGACCTCGATAGTGTGCTTAAAATTCTTGCTCAAAGCGATTTCTGATTCAAGTTCGACTATTTTCCCATCTATTCTCGCCCTTACAAAGCCATCTTTTCTGACTTTTTCTATTACATCCTTGTGCTCGCCCTTTCTTCCTGCAATTACAGGCGAAAGGAGCATAATCTTTTTGTCATGGGGAAGTCTCAGAATTTTATCACAGATAGTTTGAGCGCTCTGAGCATGAACCTCCTTGCCGCATTCAGGACAGTGGGGAGTTCCAGCTCTTGAATAAAGAAGCCTCAGATAATCATAAATTTCAGTAGTGGTAGCAACCGTTGATCTCGGATTTGAACCTGATGAGCGCTGTTCAATGGCTATAGCAGGAGACAAGCCTTCAATGTGTTCTACATCTGGCTTTTGCATCTGGTCAAGAAATTGCCTTGCGTATGAAGACAAACTCTCCACATATCGCCTTTGACCTTCAGCGTAGAGAGTATCAAAGGCAAGCGATGATTTGCCGGAACCGCTCAGACCTGTAACAACTATAAAGGAATCCCTCGGAAGAGTTACATCAATTCCTTTAAGATTGTGCTGTCTGGCGCCCTTTATTATTATCTCATTTTTCATTATTAGTTTTTTAGTTGCCTTTAGCTGCTGCATTACTGTAGGCAATAATCCCTATCGCAATGGCTTTCGCTACTTTATCCTGATACGCTTTAGAGTTTAGCAAATTCTCTTCTGCTCTATTGGATAGGAATCCGGTCTCGACCAAAGCGGCAGGTTTTGTGGCATATCTTAAAACGGCAAATCGTGCGTGCTTTAGCCCCCTATCCTCTCTTCCGGTCTTGTCTAAGGCTTTCTCTATTTCATACCCAAGCCGCTCATTATTCTTGTCATAACGGTTTCCGCTCTCGTAACTATTCACAATTTTCTTGCTGTATGTCGATGATGTTCCTTGCGGAGCCAGGACAAATGTCTCATACCCGCTTATGGATTTTTTGGCCGAATTGCAGTGTATGGAGACAAACACATCTGCATTATATCTTGCAATGACTCCATCCCTCGATTCAAGCGGAACGAACTTGTTGCTATTCCTGGTCATAACCACTTTGTAACCGCTTGCTGTTAAAATAGCAGCTACTTTCTGGGCAATAATGAGGGCTATATTTTTCTCCTTTGAATAGGCTCCCGAAGTACCATTGTCATCTCCGCCATGTCCAGGGTCTAATATAACTGTCCTTACATATTGCCTTTTAAGAGCCCTTGCTTTAATGATCGGCTCCAGAACAAAACTGAAATCTTTCTGGCTGATGATCGGAGCGCCGCTATTGTATGCCGTAGGGAAAAGCAGAGTTATTTCTATCCCATTGATTGTAGCACTCTTCTTATCGAACTCAAAACTCATGTAGCCCGTAGTGTTTTTCAGTGTGCAGAACTCCTGATTTTTCGTCATTGTCATTCCAAAGTCCTTGGCAACTTCCTGGAGATAAACATATGTCTTGCCAAGAAATATGGTCGTTTTTAGAGCTGCAGAAAGTGTTGATTGAAAAGAAATTAGCAATAATAATAATGACAGTAAGACCCATTTTTGGCGAAAAATCATAATATTTAGCCGATAATTTTAGTTATTTTGGAACTAGTGAAGAGAAAGATAGTGTTCGGCATCCATTGCCGCTTTGCATCCCATTCCTGCGGCTGTGATTGCCTGTCTGTAATGATTATCAGCGCAGTCTCCCGCGGCAAATACCCCCTCAATATTTGTAAGTGACGATTCTCCCTGAAGTTTTATAAATCCCTTTTCATCCATATCTATCTGATTTTTGAATATAGTAGTCGATGGAACATGTCCCAAAGCTGCGAAGTAGCCTCTGCACTCGATTGTACTTATCTCAGAGGTCTTCAGATTTTTAACTTTAACAGCTTCTACGATCTTTTCTCCGATAATATCAACCACCATGCTGTCCAGGACAAAACTAATCTTAGGGTTGCTCTCTGCCCTTGAAATCATAATCTTTGAAGCCCTGAACTCATTTCTTCTATGAACAAGTATTACTTTACTTGCAAACTTGGTCAGGAATGTTGCCTCCTCCATTGCTGAATCTCCTCCGCCTACTACAACGACAGGAACATTTCTAAAGAACGCTCCGTCGCATGTGGCACAGGCGCTGACACCTTTGGCAGCAAGTCTTTTTTCAGCATCAAGTCCCATCCATCTCGGAGTGGAACCTGTAGCAATTATCACAGTCTTTGAAAGGATTTTCTGTCCATTCTCAAGTTCAAGAGTCTGCGGGCCGCCATTCTTGAATTCAACACTTTTTACGGAAGTTTGCATGACTTTCGATCCAAATCTTTCGGCCTGCTTCTGCATCATCATCATGAGTTCGAAACCATCAACAGCGTCAGGAAAACCCGGAAAGTTCTCTATATCGGTAGTTTGCGTAAGGAGCCCGCCGGGAAGCTTGCCAGCAATCATTATTGGTTTAAGATCAGCTCTTGAAGCATATATAGCCGCTGTGTACCCAGCCGGCCCTGTTCCGATAATTACGACGCTTTCCATATTTATAATTCCTAAGTATAAGTGGTAAGTTTTCTTTAAAATTTATTCTGCCTCTGAATCATCTCCGATACTCATTATTTCGATAAGGTGATAACCAAATTGGGTTTTCACAGGACCTATAAGCTTGCCTATTTCACCTTTGAAAACTGCTTTATCAAATTCCTTAGCCATGTCCCCTTCATTGAATTCGCCTAAATCGCCGCCGCTTGATCCTGACGGACATTCTGAGAAATCTCTTGCGACATCGGCAAAGTCTGTACCTTTTTCAATATCTTTCTTTAGTTCATCACAGATGGTTTTTGATCGAACGAGGATATGACGGGCTGTAGCTTTTTTCATAGTGGGGAAAACCTTTTTTGAAATAGATTTTAGTTAATAATAAAGGCGTAATTAAATAATAGTCATTTATCCAAATTTCGAATAGCAAACTAATAAATAAATTCATTTTTCAGCAATCGGACTAACCTTGCTATTTGGTTTGACTTCATATAACGGCTACAATTCTACTAATTTTGTAAGAAATCATAAAGATGCGCTAAATAATATGGAAATTAAAATAAAGCAAAGTCTAGCCCTCAAACTCAGCATGTACATCATAACAGCTGTTGTGATAATATTTCTGGCTGTCTTGATATACAATTATCAGGTATCCAAAGATCTTTTTATCGAAAACAATACGGAAAACACGAAAAACCTGGCATCATCTACGCTTAACAAAATTGATTCCATTCTTATTGCCGCTCAAAAGGTGCCAGAAGATTTCGCCACAGTTCTGGAATATTTCGACCCTTCAAAAACCCAACTTCTTGAAATGCTAAAAAGCGCGGTTGAAACTAATCCCGAAATATACGGTAGCGCAATTTCTTTTGAGCCTAATATGTTCAAGAAAGGCGAATATTACTTTGCGCCGTATTTTTATAAATCAGATGGAACAGTTCAATACACCGATCTGGGAAATCAAAAATATGATTACTTCAAATGGGATTGGTACACTTTACCAAAGAAATTAAATAAGGGCATCTGGAGCGAACCATATTTTGATAAGAATGGAGGAAATGCCCTTATGGTGACATATTCTCAGCCATTTTACAGGTAAATTAACGGCAAGAGGGAATTTTGCGGAGTAGTCACATGCGACATTACCCTTGATTGGCTTGTTAAGCTCTTATCTGAAATAAAGATATTCAAAACAGGATATGCCTTTATCCTGTCAGGCAAAGGTGTTTTTATTGCTCATCCAAACAAAGATTATTACACTAAAGGGCAAAGTTTTTTCTCTCTGTCAGAGTTATATAATGAGCCTGTCGAGAGAACTATTGGCGAGAATATGATTAGTGGAAAGACTGGTTCAATTCGATATTATTCACATACTTTAAAGAAGAATAGTTTTGTTTACTATCAACCTCTTGAAATGACTAAATGGTCGTTGGGCATTGTGATTCCTGAAGATGAGCTTTTTTCTAAACTCGATGTTATCACAAAAGAGCTTTTTATAATAGGGGTCATAGGATATTTGCTGACTCTTGCTCTGATTATATTCCTGTCAAACAAAGCCACAATTCCTCTTCGCAGCCTGGCTAAAGCAACTTATCAGATAGGAGAAGGGAACTTTCATGCACAATTGCCTGCAGTTAAATCTTCAGACGAAATAGGAATCCTGAACCGTTCATTTCATATTATGCAGGATAATCTGATATCGTATATTCAAAACCTGCGCGAAACTGCTGAAGCTCTGAAATTAACCCAGGAAGTTACGATCGAATGCATGGCATCCGTTGCTGAATTTAGAGACCCTGAGACAGGAATGCATATCAGAAGGACTCAGATTTATGTAAAAGAACTGGCGCTCTACCTCAGAAATCATCCTAGATTCAAAGACTTTCTTGATGATGAGGCAATTGAAATGCTATACCTCTCTGCCCCGCTTCATGATGTCGGCAAAGTTGCAATTCCGGATAATATTTTACTCAAAGCAGGCAAACTTACAGATGAAGAGTTTGCAATTATGAAAAAACACCCGATTTATGGCAGAGACGCTATTGCCGGAGCTGAAAAAAAGCTTACCAAAAGATCATTCCTGAATTTTGCAAAGGAGATAGCAGCCTCGCATCATGAGAAATGGGATGGCAGCGGCTATCCGCTTGGATTAAAAGGAGACGATATTCCTATACCTGGAAGACTGATGGCTTTGGCTGATGTCTATGATGCATTGGTAACAAAGCGTGTTTACAAACCTGCGTTCTCCCACGATAAGGCCGCACAGATAATTAAAGAAGGCAGAGGCACCCATTTTGATCCTGATATTGTAGATGCTTTCTTGGCCTTACAGGATAAATTCAGCGAGATAGCAACTCTTCTTGCAGACAAAACAGAACCCGTTATAGACCAAAGCATCAACCTGAATAAACCAGTTTGATTTCACTCATTACTGTATAAAAAAAGGGTAGAGCAAAAGCTCTACCCTTAGATGACGCTGAACTTACTTCTTAACTGCTTTCTTAACGGCTTTTTTTACAGCTTTCTTGACGGCCTTTTTAACAGGCGTCTTTACCGGCTTAACTGCTTTGGCTACAGGTTTCTTAACAGGTTTTACAGCTTTCTTGACAGCTTTAGCCACAGCTTTCTTAACTACAGCCTTTTTAACTGCTTTCTTGACAGCTGGCTTTGTTGCTTTTTTAACTGCTTTTTCTAGTGCTTTTTTTACTTTTTCCATCTAAATACTCCTTATTTTTAGTATGATGGTTAAATAAGCCCTATAAGTATTTTATTAGCAATAGAATAATCGTCAATAGGGGCTAAAAAATAAAAAAGTAAATAAAATCAGTATGTGTTTATGAAAGAGTTAAGCCTTAGGTAATTATCTAATCAAAAGCGCCGCTGAGCGCAGCTTCTGCTATTACTTTGCCGAGTAGAAGGTTTTTAAGATCATTGTAGGTTATCATTTTTTTTGCAGATGCTATCTTAGTGGTATTCAGAGCGTAAATAGTAAAAAGATAAGTGTGAACTCCAGTATTGTCTGGTGGTTGTGGACCACCATACCCTTTCCTAACGAAACTATTTATAAGTTCCGTAGCGCCATCAGGCATATTGCTGCAAGACGCTCCTTCAGATAAACTTGTAACATTAGAAGGAATGTTGAATACAGCCCAATGTATCCAGTTGTTAGCTATTGGAGAAGTATCAATGCATACAATGGCGTAAGATTTGACTTCCTGAGGAGGATTATCCCAGCTAAGTTGAGGAGATATGTTTTCTCCATTTTCCATTGCGTAGTTTGCAAATTTTGCAGGAATACGGGAGTTATTCTTAAAAGATTCAGAAGTTAGTTTGAATTCTCCAGCATAAAGTTGGTTCCATAAAAACAAAAAAGCGACTAGGGGAAAAATCAAAACCACTTTCAGCATACTGGTTCCTTTTTGAAACATTACCAATGGCAATGAGATCGACTCCTGCTTTTTATAATGTCTCATCTAGTTTTGTTAGCAATATGTTAAATCCTTTTTCATCTATTGTCCAGAGTGTATCTCTTCCTTAGAATGATAAATGTTGAAGGCTCTATATAAATATCAAAAGGAGATAACTATGAGAAAACTATTATTAGCAATGTTGGCATTATGTTTAAGCGGGATGCTGTGCGCGGACATTCTTGATGCAAGCGCATATCCTGTTCCGGCAAGAGATGAAACACTTAAGCAATCGATTAAATGGTACAGAGTTTCAGCAGAAAAAAAGGCTCTGTACAGGCAGACTTTCACATTGGGAACTCAATATGTAGAAAAAACGGTTAAGGAACAGAATCTTCAGCCCAAGACATGGGGAGTTATTCTTGATATAGACGAAACCACTCTGGATAACTCTGCTTATTTCGCAAAATACATGAACTGTCTTGATGATGAATCAACCTTCGAGGCTAATATTACAATTCCCGGAATGTCTGTAGCACTGCCAGGAGTAAAAAACTTCACTCAGAAAGTGCACGATTTAGGTGGGTATGTCTCCATGGTCACCAATAGAGACGGTTCATTTGAAGACAAGGAAGGCAATGTAATGGATACCACTGCTAAAACGCTTAAGAGAGAAAATATTTACTACGATCAGCTTATAACATCTAATTATAGGGATAATAAAACCCCTAGTGATAAAAATCCCCGTTTCAAAGCAGTTGAAACTGGTGATAATTATGATAGTTCTCTTATGGTGTGGTCAAATAAATTGCCTGCACACAAGGTAATAGCTTATTTTGGCGATAATATTCAGGACTTCCCTGTTCTCAAGCAGAAGAATCTTATCGATGTTTCAGGCGAGAGCGATGTATTTGATAAGTTTGGAAACGGCTATTTTATCCTTCCAAATCCCATGTACGGAAGCTGGGAAGCCAACGAGTTAAAGTAAGGCTATCTATCTGAAAATAATAGATGAAAAATAGATCTTTAAAGGCAATTCTAGTCTCAATTATAGCGTTATCATTCAATTTGCTTTTTGCAGTGTCTGATAATGGGCAAGTCAAAAATGTAATTATCATGATTCCTGACGGAATGTCGGCTGGCGGTGTATCTCTTGCAAGATGGTATAACGGAGGAGAACCATTCAGTTTTGATCCTCTGATTTCCGGGCTTGTAAGGACTTATTGGGCAAATGGGCCGATTACAGATTCAGCTCCTGCAGCAACTGCTTATGCTACAGGATATAAGTCAACTTCAGGTTTTATATCTGTTATGCCTGATGTTGCTACTATGTATAAAACTACTCCTGTAAAAGAAGAAAATGCTAGAAGCCCATTGGCAACAATTCTTGAAGGGACAAAACTTTCAGGCAAAGCAACAGGCCTTGTAGCTACTTCCAATATTCAACACGCTACTCCTGCTGGGTTTTCAAGCCATTACTACGACAGAAATAATTACCAGATACTTGGAGAACAGCAACTTTATAATGGAATAGATGTTATGCTCGGCGGAGGCAGCAAGTTCCTCCAGAACAGAACAGACGGAGAAGATCTCATAGAAGTGATCAAGGCAAAAGGTTATGACTATGTAACTACAAGTGATGAAATGGCTAAGTCAAAAGGAAATAAAATCTGGGGAGCGTTCGCACCTGAAGGAATGCTTCACGATATTGACAGAGCTGTGATAAATCCTAATGAGCCCTCACTAGCTGAAATGACAGCAAAAGCCCTTTCGATTCTTTCTCAGGACAGAAATGGATTTTTCCTAATGGTTGAAGGAAGTGAAATTGACTGGTCTGCTCATGCCAATGACCCTGTCGGGGTCATTTCAGATATTCTCGCTTTTGACAAAGCTGTAAAAATAGCTCTCGACTTTGCCAAGAAAGATGGCAATACAGCACTTATAATCATGACTGACCACGGTAATGGCGGAATAACAATAGGTAATAGCGCCACAAATTCTGATTATGATAAAGTGCCTCTTTCAAAATTCCTAGACCCTCTCAAAAAAGCAAAACTCTCAGGTCTTGGGCTTGGCAATAAATTCAATTCTGACAAGTCAAATATCAGAGAAGTCCTGAGCACCTATTACGGAATAACAGATCTTACTGATGATGAAGTAACAGCAATTGCTGCCGCTCATGCAGATAAGCTCGATTATACGACTGGACCTATAATAAGTAAAAGAGCTTTTATCGGATGGACGACGCATGGACACACAGGCGAGGATATCGCACTCTATACATATATTCCTAAAGGAGAGAAACTTTCAGGGTACATTCAAAATACTGATATTGCCAGATATGTAGCAAGAGTGATGGATTTTGACCTGGATAAACTGACTAGCAAACTTTATGTGAACGCTATTCCAGCTTTAAAAGCAATGGATGAAGTTTCATATCAGATCACTTCTCCCAATAATCCGGCGCTTGTGATTACAAAAGGAGATGACACTATCTCAATACCAAGCAACAAAAATTATTTCACAGTGAACGGAAAGAATATTGAGACAAAGTCTGTCTCTGTGTATATCAGCGATTCAAAATTTTATGTTTCACAGGAAGTTATTGATTATTTGAAAGAGGATATGAAGAATAACAATGAGCAGGAAAACCAGAGCTGATTATTGTCAAAAACATAAATTTACATTTTTTCGTGTTACAATGGCGGTGAAAGCCGCCTTTATTATGAAATGGGATATCTATAGTTATGACTTATTATTTAAGAGAACTAAATGATCAATATTTATAGGAAGAAAGACGACTTAATCGAAGAAATATCTTCGATAGAAAAGGATTGCTGGATAAATGCAATTCAGCCAAACTTTGTAGAGCTTAATGAAATAAGCAAGACCCTCGACTTGCCTGAAGCATTCCTTACAGACCCGCTTGACATTGACGAAAGGCCGCGCATAGAAATAGAAGATGAGCATCTTCTTATCATCCTAAGAATACCTCGCTACGAGAAGGATAACCATCAAGAACCGTACAGTACTATTCCGCTTGGCATTGTCCTTACCAAGGACACCATTATTACTATCTGTTCTGTTGAGTCTGAGATAATATCAACATCTCAGACTCAACAGAACAGATAGTAATAA
>JBAXXY010000002.1:0-58050 GCA_037127655.1 Lentisphaerota bacterium | reverse complement strand
CTTCTATACAGGAATGTCCCAGTCTGCCATTTTTGCTTTGCAGGAAGCGGTTCAGAAAGCCGGGCAGGCTTATAATGATTATCCATTGATTATGGAAGCTGTTAGAGTGTCCGTTAAGAAGACAGTTATGCAGCAGATGGATATTTTTGGGAGCTCTAACAAGGCATGATAATAATATGGAGATTAAAGGCATGCGCAGGGGATTTTATACTTCAGGGATACTAGTTGTCGACAAGATAAAATTCATCAATTCCTATCCTGATGAAGGGATGTTGACGATGATAGACTCTATGCAGTATTCAGGAGGCGGTATTTACAATGCAGCTGTAGATCTCAAGGTAATCTGCCCTGAACTGCCTGTTTACACGATGGGGTTAGTAGGAGATGATGCCGATGGCGATTATGTGATTTCTTCTTTAAAAAGTAAGGGGATAGATGTTTCGGCTATCAGAAAGATTTCCGGCGCTCCGACATCATTTACAGATGTTATGACTGATAAGAACAACGGCAGAAGAACTTTCTTTCATTATTCTGGCGCCAATAATCTTATTGATATTGGTGATATTCTTTCTGCCGAGAATAACGCAAAGATATTCCACTATTCTTATCTTCTGGCTTTAAAAAAACTTGATAGCGAAGATGCCGAATTCGGAGTAGCCGCCGCCAGATTATTTAAAAAATTGTGTGAAAAAGGCTACAAATGCTGTGCTGATGTAATTTCAGAAACCGGCAACAGATACAAGAATGTAGTTATTCCTTGTCTAAAATATCTCGACTATTTTATAATCAATGAGATAGAGGCAGGAAAAATCACTGATATGGAGATTCGCAGAAAAGATAACTCCATCAATGAAGAAAATTTGAGAAAAGCGGCTCATAAACTGATGGAATCAGGAGTCAGGGATTGCGTAATAATACACTTTCCAGAAGCGGCTTTCGGTGTAAATTCGAAAGGAGAGACAGAATATATTAGATCACTAAAGATTGAAGATAAGAATATTGCCGGGACAGTCGGAGCAGGGGATGCTTTTTGTGCCGGGGCTTTATTTGGACTCCATGAAGATATGCCTCTGAAGAAAATAATCCAGATAGCCAATGTATCGGCTTATTACAATCTCTTTTCTCCGACCGCTACAGGCGGCGCTGTATCCTATGATGTAATATCTAAAACCATATCAACATATTATGGAGGTTTGCAATGAGGCGGTCAGAAGTTAATACGACAATCAATAATGCTGTAGATTTTTTTAGCTTTATGAAGTTCAAACTTCCTCCTTTTGCTTTTTACTCTATCAAGGACTGGAGAAAGAATATTAAGGAAACAAAGGAGATTTTCGATCTTAATCTAGGCTGGGATATTACTGATTTTGGTTTAGGTGATTTTTCCAAAACTGGTCTTCTTCTCTTTACTTTGCGTAATGGAGATATAAAAAATCGACACTACTCAAAACCCTACGCAGAAAAAATAATGATGGTCAGAGAAAAGCAGATCACGCCTATGCACTTTCATTGGCATAAAATGGAAGACATCATTAATAGAGGAGGAGGAAACCTTATAATAGAACTCTTTAATTCAGATAAGGATAACAGTTTGGTAAACTCTGATATTACAGTCTCCATTGATGGGCACAGAAAAACTCTCAAAGCCGGCTCGAAAGTCAAAATAGAACCCGGTGAAAGCATTTGCCTTACACAAGGCTTATATCACAGATTCTATGGGGAAGAAGGCAAAGGCAATGTCCTTGTGGGTGAGGTTTCGATGATAAATGATGATTCAAGCGATAACTGTTTTCTCGAAGCAGTTGGACGATTTCCAAAAATCGAAGAGGACCAACCCCCGATATACTTCCTCGCATCCGACTATAAAATCAAATTGCAGAATCTATCATTTTAGTTTTTCAATTTATGGTATAGGTGGATCAGGAAGTCGCGGTTGTCGGCTGAGAGGTATTTCATTTGCCCACCCATCCTATTGAATGTCTTGCAGTACCTTAAATAGTATGCAGGATTATCCATCGGAGGTTCGCCGTCTTTGCTCCAGTCCCATGTGCTTTCAGCCAGATCAACCACCAATATGAAGTGACCATCAATGTGTTTGCCTTCTTGAATTTTCAGGTTTTGAGCCATGGAGAGAGATTTTTCAAAAATCATTGGCGACATTACTGCTGACCCCACAGAGAGATAGACTCCGCCATCCAAGTTTGAGACTTGATTAGCATAAACAAGAAAATCCCTTAGTGCCGCTCTGCCGATTGCTCCGCCATGATTGACAGGATGATTGTAAATGATGTCATGTCCTATCATCGGATGACCTGTGAAGGGAACTCTCAACCGATAAGCTGCTGCTTGAATGCTGTATTTTTTATAGGGGTGGGGGATGTCCAGTCTTCCTGACTTGATGGAAAACTTCTTGATAGTGTAAAGCAGGTCAGCCGCGGATGCAGATTTTTCGAGATTGGATGTGTCCTTAATAGTATCCTCGAGTTCCTCTACTGATGGAATATTGAGGCATTCATTCTGAATCATAGCCCCTATTGACTCACCATATCCCAATCCCTCATAAGCGCCTACGATAATAGCCAGATTTATATAATATCCAGTTTCCTGCCATATCCCGAATTCGCCGTTTTTTACATTCCCTTTGACATCCTCGCTCGTGTTTCCGAGATATGCAAACTCCCAGTCGTGGATGATTCCTGCTCCATTTGTAGCTAGATGTGTGATCCATCCATCTTCAATGAACTTGATAAGAACAGGTGAAAGGCCATTTTTTATAGAATGAGCCCCGAATGCGAGCATAACTGACTTCTCGTTTTTTCTTGCCTCGAGCATTCTGACGGCAGTTTCAGCGATGGTTGCTTCTGAGTTAGGAGAAAATACTTTTGTTTTGGATTCAACGGTCAGATGGTCTCTTTCGATATTTACTTTACTGTATCTGGCTTTAAGCGGCTTTATGTTTAGATTGTCTCTATTGATTTTAGGGAAGGGCATAATTTCCTCATTTATCCTTGGATTTTTAGTATTTCAAAAAGGATTTTCGACTGCGAGTAATCAGGGATAATGATATCCGCGCCGGCACGGATCAATCGGCTTCGTTTGGATTGATTCAGCCCGAAACGCCTTACTTCGTCGCTTGCTATCCCGACTGCTATTCCGCCGCGCTTATTGATCTCCCTGATTTCGACGGGACCGTCGCCGAAAGCGGCAATCTTTCTGGCATTTTTTGTTCCAATATCATTAACTATCCTATCCATAACAATTTTCTTTGCTTCTTTTGCAGCATCTCCGATAGCTCCGTAGATTCTGCCTTCAAAAAGGTCAGCATAACCCAGAGCTTTGGCTTCTTCTATAACATCATTCTCATCAGAACCGCTTGCCATATACAGTTTGATGCCTGTTTTGTGAAGCCTTTGAAGGAATGGAACAACTCCTTTTATAGCAAAGTCGTCAATGGAAAGCTCACCTCTCCTTAACTTTTCAATCCTCTTTTTAACGAGTTCAAGAAGAGCTTCATTGTAGATGGCCTTGTACCCGAATTCATCGAGTATTTCTTCTTTCGGAGTGAAACCGAATTCCCTGACAAGTTCCACAAGCCCCTGCATCTGAACGAGAGTCTGGACACCCGTTGTAGCGTCGATAAACTTGCGAGCACGGTTAAGAACTTTGTGGTAAGTAGATTCGTCGGCGGTCGAATAAACCGGGCCCATAATGGCTTTGAGCATCATGGGTTCCATTATTTTTTCCCAGCCTTCTCTAAGGACGGAAATAGTCCCGTCATGGTCAAATATGGCATGGGATATTTTTTCGATTTCCAGAGGTTCTCTGACAAGTTCAATTTCAGAGTCTTTGAAATAGACTGCCGAGCGGATGTCATCTGCTTTTTCAGGCTTGAAGATGTAATCGGGTTCTGAACCTATTTTTTTTATTTCATGAGGAGAAGCTGTGCCGGTCTGATAGAGCTTCTGGACAGTCACTCCGGCCACAAAATTGCCGAAAGCCGCAGCCGTAACAGGGTCATAACTGCTTGCCATAGCTCCCGCTATGCCAGAAAGCATACTGTCTCCAGCACCTACGGTATCTGTTTTTGAAGTTATGTGAAGACCTGGAATAATGTTTACCCCTTTTTCATCCAGGACAATGCAGCCTCTGGGTCCGCGTGTAACGAATAGGGTTTTATGCCATTTTGACTGGAGTTTCTTTGCTGATTCAATCGCGTCTTTCTCGGCTACTACATCGTCAGGTTCGCACGCTATATTGCAGAGTTTTAGCGCTTCATAAGAGTTGATCTTTCTTATGGTATTGCCGTAAAGTTCTGCGCAGTTTCTGCTATCCAGAAAGAAGAGTTTGTCGGGGTTGGCATTTATAACTTCCTGCAAACCTTTCTGGAAAGTTTTTGAATTGTGAATGCCTTCTGTAACCTGCTGGTTTATTATGACAGCATCAAGGTTTTTAACTTCAGTTGCGAGTTTGCCCAGCAGATTTGAAGCCGTCTCATCGGAAATTGAATTCTTGCATCCAAAGTCAATCCGGCTCAGTTCGCCGCCTTCCTCGATCGGTTTTATATAGACATGAGTGTTCCATGATTCTTTCTGTTCGACAAGGCCGGCATGATTGATGTTCAGGTCATTCATCAGAGCCCTCATTTGATATCCGAAAGGATCTTGCCCGGTAACACCGAAACACTTTACATTACCGACTCCCATAGCTTTCAGATTGTTGGCAACATTCCCCGCGCCGCCAAGACTGTAATTCTGAGTGGCAACGGGTTTTGTCATCAGCCCTGTCTCTATTGAGATTTCCGACTTGCTTTTATCAATGTTCCAATAGACATCTAGGCAAAAATCGCCTATGACGCCAATCCTTGCATCGACTATTTTTCCCAGAATACCATTTACATCAATCTTATACATTTACCGCCTCATATTTTGCTGTACAGAAGAGTTTAGTTTTTCTTTTTTATTTCTGAAACATTATCTATAGTTATGACTTTGACTCCGGTGTCAACTTTTTCGGCTGGTTTTTTGCCGGAAGTTATGAAGTCATAGGCTGCAGCTACCCCGTCATAACCCATTTTATACGGATCCTGAGCCATTACTGCTTCTATGCTGTGGTTTTCAATCCCTTTAATGATGTCAACTGATTTGTCGAAACCGACAAGTATGATCTTTCTGCTTTTGCCTTTTTCTTGAATAGCTCTTGCTACACCGACGGTGGAACCTTCATTGGATGTATAGAAGCCTGCGAGGTCAGGATTTGCAGTCATAATGTCCATGGCCTGGCTGAGAGCCAGCATCTTATCGCCGTTGCAGTATTGAGTCGAGACAATTTTTATATCAGGGTAATTTGTTTTGATTCTATCGACAAAACCGTTAACTCTGAGAACTGTCGTGCCTGAGCCTGCCTGTGCATTGACAATGGCAACTTTGCCTTTGTTGTTGATAAGTTTTGCAAGTTCATCTGCCGCAAGCTGAGCTGCTTTGTAGTTGTCAGTGGCAAGGAAAGTCAGACATCCTTTGGAGTTAACAGGGGAGTCTATAACGACAACGGGAATCTTGGCTTTGATAGCTCTGTTAACCACGGGTGATAATGCTGCTGCATCTGAAGGGGCAATCAGAATAGCGTCAACTCTTTTTGTGATGGCGTCTTCAACCATGCGGGTCTGTTCGTTGGGGTCTACTTTTCCCGAGGGTGCATTGAACGAAAGCTTGATTCCGAGTTCCTTGGCTTTGGCTTCGGCGCCTGCCTTTACCGATAACCAATGTTCATCCATTGAGTCCATAGTTATAAGGACGAATTTCAGCTCTTTGGCTGAGACTGAAAAAGCCAGCGCAAAAAATGCCATAATTAAGAGCGTTGATTTTAAGAACCCCTTCATTTTGTAACCTCCCTTTTTAGTTTCTACGATGTTTTATCCTATCTGCATAAACTGCAAGAATAATGACTACTCCGATCAGCACTTCCTGAGTGAAAGCTGAAATGCCAAGAAGATTTAAACCATTGCGGAGAACGCCGATGACCAGCGCTCCAAGCAGCGCGCCTGTAACCATTCCTTCACCACCCATCAGATTTGTTCCGCCAATTACTGATGAGGCTACCGAGTAAAGTTCGTAGCCTGCTCCTGCGCTGGGCTGGCCTGAAACGATTCTGGATGCGAAAATGAGGCCTGCAATGGAAGCCAGGAAAGCTGAAGAAATATAAATTATGAATATAGTCAGTTTTGTATTGATGCCGGAAAGCCTGGCAGCTTCAAGGTTGCTCCCGCAGGCATATGTGTGAATCCCGAGCCGCGTGTTTTTGAGAATGTAGCCGAAGATCATTGTCAGGACAATCATTAAAATTACAGGGAAAGGAATCCCCAGTACAGAATCATTGCCGAAGAATCCAAATGAGTCTGGAAGTCCGGAAATAGGTATGCCGTTTGTTATCAGCAGGGCAATGCCTCGAGCGATGCTCATAGTCCCCAGAGTGGCGATGAAAGGAGGCAGCCTGCCAAACACAATCAATACGCCGTTCAGCGCGCCTATTGCGCAGCCTGCTAGAATTCCCAGAACCATTGAAGTGCCCACATCAATTCCTGCATTCATGCACAAGGCGCTTATTACTCCCGAAAGCGCCATAATTGAACCTATGGAGAGGTCTATCCCTCCAGTTATTATCACATAGGTCTGACCGATAGCTATAATGGCAATAATGGAAGTCTGGAGAGCGACATTGAGCAGGTTGTCAACATTGAAAAAGTACGGCGAACTGCATGTGAAGAAGATTCCCATTATGATCAGTCCGCTTGCTATGGATATTATCTGAAATGTCTCACTTGAAACGCTTTCGCGGAATTTTTTATAATAGTTCATTCAACTCTCCTTATTTTACTTTTCTACAGCTGCGTATGTGATTACTTCTTCCTGGTTTGTCTCTTTTGTTTTTAATATCTTAATGAGTTTTCCTCTTCGCATTACAGCCAGTCTGTCGGTCATTCCGAGCAGCTCAGGCAGGTCAGAGGAGATCATTATTACTCCGATACCCTGTTCTTTGAGGTTATTAAGTATTTTATAGATTTCAACTTTGGCATTTACATCCACGCCTCTTGTAGGTTCGTCAAAGATCATGACGAAAGGTTTTCTTGCGATCCATTTGCCGATAACTACTTTCTGCTGGTTTCCGCCTGAGAGGTTCTTAACCAGCTGTTTTATCGACGGAGTTTTAATCTTCAGTGTATTACTGATGTTCTTAGCATAGTCCCGCATGGCATTTTTGCGAAGTATCCCAAGAACATTGGACAATTTCCTGGTGTTTGGGATGGTGAGATTCTGTTCAATGGTCATTCCCAGCGCCAGACCTTCGTGCTTTCTGTCTTCAGGGATATAAACCAGGCCATGGCTGATGGCATCTGAAGGAGTGGAAACTTTTATTGGTTTGCCGTTTATAAATATTTCGCCTTTGTAGCCGGAACCGAATGCTCCGAACACTGTCTTGGCGAACTCTGTTCTACCGGCGCCGACAAGCCCAGCAAAACCTAATATCTCTCCTTTGTAAAGGTCAAAAGAGAGATCTTTAAACATCGACGGGTTTGAAAGGTTTCTTACAGAAAATAACGCATCCGCTGAAGGTTCGAGATGAAGTTTAGGGTATTTCTCATCAACGCTTCTTCCTACCATGTGTTTTATAATTTCATCAAGGGTGATGGAATTGAAATCTGCTGTGACTATATACTCTCCGTCACGAAATACGGTTATCCTGTCAACGATTTTGTTCAACTCCTCAAGTTTGTGAGAGATGTAGATTATGCCCTTTCCTTCTTTTTTGAGTTGAAGGATTATCCTGTGAAGGTCTGCAACTTCATTTTCAGACAATGAGGAAGTCGGTTCGTCCATTATCAGGATAGTTGCATTGTATGAAAGGGCTTTGGCGATTTCGATGATCTGTTGTTTGGATACAGGCAGGTCTTTTACGCGGGTTCTTGGGTTTATGTTGACTTGCAGATAATCTAGTAATTTTGTGGTCTCCTCATACATTTTTTTATAGTTTACCCGTCTCGGAAAAGATAATACTTCTCTATTGAGAAAAATATTTTCAGCTACGCTCAGGTGAGGGCATAGATTGAGTTCCTGATAGACAGTGGAAATCCCGATCTTAATAGCCTGATGAGGTGTATGTATATTTGCAGGGCTTCCGTTAATCAGGAAGACATTATCGGTTTTCTTGTCAGGAAGCTGCGCTCCTGACACTATTTTTATGAAAGTGGATTTCCCTGCGCCGTTTTCGCCAAGCAGGGCATGGACTTCCCCCTTTCTTAGCGTAAAAGAAACATTTTTAAGCGCGCATACACCAGGAAAGGTTTTGCTGATGTTTTCCAGTCGCAATAACTCGTCCATGACAAACCTCCATTAGGGCCATTCTAGTGCAACTGATTTTAAAAGTCAATCACAATTTTAAAAGCAGGATATATCATCATTATTGAGGAATGGCGTCTAAAAAATTATTTCTTTTTGAGCGTGTTTAAGACGGTGTTTTTTTTGAAGAAGATAACTATGGCAGGAATCAGTAAGCTTATAATTATGCCTGATATAAGCATGGCATCAAAGGTTTTTATCGAAATTAAACTGCTGCTTGGAAGAACAAAACCCATCCCCATCCCTACAAAGCAGGTTACTATTCCTACGGCGTAGATTGCCACGCTTACATACCTATTTTTTAAAGAGTAAGTCTTCTCAGGTTTCCACTTTCTTGTCAGTCTGAGTTTTATTGCGGCTATAAAGAAAATTACATAAGCCATCAATGCGAGCTGGGCGGTAAGGTCGCTTAGGAACCAGTAAGCGGACTGAATGCTGGGCATCCAGAGATAAATCAGGCAGATTGCTGAAACGATGAAAGCCTGAAAGATCATGGCATTCTGAGGTATTTCTTCTTTATTTAATTCGCCGAGTATTTTAGGCATAAATCCGTTATCTGAAATAGTTTTAAGATATCTTGAAAGCCCGAAAGCCCATGCCGCGATTCCTGTGAATGCCCCAACGAAAAGACAGAGCGCCATTATCGTATCCATCCATGGGATATGAAACGCCCTGAAAAAGACTTCAAATGACTGCATGAGCCCCGCTCTGTTGTCTATTTCAGTAGCAGGAACAACTATGCCTATTGCAAGGTTGGCCAGGACAAGCGATATAGGAATTAGAAGCACTGTTATCCAAAGGGCTTTTGGGAAATCTCTTAGTGGTTTCCTGACTGAGCCGGCATGAGATGAAGCCATTTCTATGCCCATCAAACTAAACAAAACTACAATGGTCAATCCAAGTGAATTCCATCCTGTTATGTCGCTATCTTTATAAATTATGTGCATATGATGTCCGGAAACCCACCATATAATGCCTAGCAAGGTAACAAGAAGCATAGGGCCTAATGTTCCGAATAATGCTCCGAAAGTGCTAACTCTTTCGACAGTTTTCATGCTCCTGAAATTAAGGATGGTGGCTATCCAGAATGTCGCAAGGGAGACAACCGTTACATATATGGCATTATTTGATAACCCGAGAGAATCCACACCCGAAACCGAGCCAATCGCGTATGCAAGTTGAGTAGCCGCAAATGCGGTAATGGAAGGGAACCATATCAAATTGTAAATCCACTGCATCCAGACGACGAAGAAACTGGTAGTTTTACCGAAAGCTTCCTCAATCCAGCACGAGATACCGCCATTTTTCGGCCATCTGGTTGAGAGTTCGGCTGTAGCTAGCGCGCACGGCAGAAAGAAGCAAAGAGCGCCGATAAGATAAAAGAAAACAATCTTCAACCCGGCCGGGGCTGTTATCGGGATATTCCTCAAACTGTCAATAGCTATGAGGTTAATCATAACGAGGCCTATCATCCCGATTTTTTTACCGCGACCCATGGTTATATCCTTTTAAAAGTATTTATTTGATGTTGCGTTGGTTTTGTAGAGTTTAGTCTAAACTTCAACCAGTCTCTATGGAAATTCTATAAATTTCTTGTCAGAATTTTTTTTAAAAATAAGGCAGGGTCTCTATTTTCTAAATGGAGGGACATGCTTAGTTATTTTATAACCCGTTTCCAAAGGTGTAAACGGTGCTGTAGGTAAGGGGCTTAGTGAGCTTTTCTGAGTGCTTTAGGCAAAATCCGTTAATAACAAATGAATTGCATTCAGGAGCAGGAACTTTGCCGTCAAGAATTTTTCGCATCTTCTCAACACTTACATCTTTTGGGTTAAAATAAGCTACGCTGAAATGTGGATAAATCCTTCCGCCTTCCTGAAAGTCTGAATCTTTGTAATACAAATTATTTTTCTTGAGATCTTTAATGAGAAGGTTAACAAATTTGGTTAAACTTACTGGTTCAGGGAACTCATAAACTATAAAACCCGTGTTTGTTACATGCAGTTTTGCCAGCCTGAGCTTATCTGCAATATTTTTATTGGGCAGTTGATTGGCATCTTGTTTGAAGAGTTCGATATATTTTTTAAGAAGCGTTGGTGGAATTTCATTAAAACGAATCAGACTAATATGGATATTATCAGGTGTATGGTAAATGATTTTATCAGAGTATTCCGGGGCTTTGTCAGCAATAAGGCGATGGATTTCAGCCTGAGAGTTTTTCACTATATATTCATCACTATCCTGTGGAATATCCAGCGCCAGAAAATGGATCTGTTCTGTGTCAGACGCTATTGCTACAGATATAAGACACATAGCAGAAATTATAAAGGCGGAAATATATTTTGACATGATTTGCCTCCTACATTGAGAAGTTTTTGATAGATACATTGATGACTTTTTGCTTTCCTGTATCCCATGTAATCATAGTGCTGCCGACATTGCTTCCTTCCACACCGGATTTAATTAGCGTTTTACCTTTTACATTATTTTCAGTTAGTATCTTGTGTGAATGACCTCCGATAATTGCGCAGATTTTATCATTTTTCAGGGCCGCTAGAGAATCTCTGTCCACATCATCTCTGTTGTGGCTGAGCAGAATTATGAAATCTGATTGCTTAGCGACTTCATCTATTAGTTTTTTCATCGTATCATTATAAACAAAATGGGCAGTTAAAGCTTTTTTATCATTTGGTGTGGGAAAATGGTAATCTTTATTGGGGTCATTTGGGTCATTTCCAGATTGTTCAGATATGCCTATTATGCCAATTTTAACTCCATCTTCCAGGTTGATAATTTTATACTGAGGTATCTGTCCGCTTTTTCCCAAATAATGGGGATTTTTGTTAGGATATTCTAAGTTGGCGCAGATGAAGGGAAGTTTTGGAAAGTTTTTCAATAAATCTATTCCACCATCAAAATCATGGTTTCCAATAATCATTGCATCATAATTCATTCCAGACGCCCAGCTGTACATCTGGTTAATGCTTTTATCATCTTTCTTATCTTTTCTTGCCAAAGCCAAATCTCTGTTTGGCTCTGCAAAAGGAGCGCGTGATTTAGGAGTCCAATGAGACAACATATCGCCAGCATCCACCACAATTACATATTTATGGTTATTTCTCTCAGCATCAATAAAAGATTTTATTTTGCTAAGATTTTTTGAGCTTTCATGTATATCTCCCGTGTTCAATACAAAAATATTTATTTGCTCAGAATAAGAAATAACAGGCAATGCTATCAGGGTTAAAATCAGTAGAAACCTAATTAGCCTTTTCATATTTATTCATCCTCCTTCTTTGTTCGCCGGTGCACAACACTTTTAATATATGTATTATAAATATGATCTGATGCTTCTTCTGCGGAGATTTTATTCTTATCTATATCAGAAGACATATTCTGGACAGCTTCTTTTACTTCAGGAATTGCAAAAATGTGATTAGTGAATTTATCGTCCAGCAGATTCCACATCCATGCGATGGATTGTTTCTGTCTTTTCTGCTGGAGTTCGCCTGACTCTTTGAATTTTTTGTTATGTATCAGAATAGTTTCCCAGACTTCAGAGAAACCTCTCTTTTCTATGGCGCTTGTTGTCAGAACTGGCGGGCTCCATGTTTGCGAAAGCGGATTTAGGATATGGAGCGCATTTTCGTATATCTTCTGGGCGAGCAGAGCATTTTGCATATTATGTTTGTCTGCCTTGTTTACTACGATGGCATCGGCAAGCTCGACTATGCCTTTTTTAATGCCTTGAAGTTCATCTCCGGCATTTGGAAGCATGAGGAGCAGAAAGAAATCAACCATTGATGCAGCGGTGATTTCGGATTGACCTACGCCTACTGTCTCGATGATTATTACATCATACCCCGACGCTTCGCACAGGAACATGGTTTCTCTTGTTTTCTGAGCCACCCCACCTAAATGAGATGATGAAGGAGATGGTCTTATGAAGGCATTCGGAGATGCAGACAAATCCTCCATTCTGGTTTTATCTGCAAGGATTGAGCCATGTGTGACAGAACTGCTTGGGTCAATAGCCAGGACTGCTACTTTATATTTTTGCTCGACTAAATAAAGACCTAAAGCCTCGATGAAAGTGCTTTTACCTGCGCCGGGAACGCCTGTTATCCCGATCCGCACAGAATTACCTGTAGCAGGAAGTATAGCAGAGAGTATTTCAGAAGCCATTTTCTGATGGGCGGGCAGGGTGCTTTCGATGACGGTAATTGCTTTGGCTAGAGCGACTTTATTGCCTTTTAGTATCTCATTTTTATAATCTTCAGGTCTTATGAACTTCATAGAATCTCCCTTTCTGACTTATCTTTCATTGATTATAGCAACAAGTCAGCAGAAACTGAATATTCTAAATTGTGATTTAATTGATATTGGCTAGAATTGACTGAAGTATTTATAATGATAAAATTTTTAATTAAGACGATTGGTCTAATTTTATATATGAAAAAGCTATTTTGTTACCTGATGTTATCTTTGTCTCTTTTACCTGTCTGTCTCTTTTCTGATAGTACTATATCTGACAGCCATAGAAATAAGGATAAATCTGCTTTGGCTTTTACTGAACCTCAAAACATTCACAAAGTTATCGACTATGACAGTGCTACAGCCAATCAGATCAATACTCCATCTCCTTTTCTTGATTACTTTCCAGACATAGGAAAGATTGTGAAAAGAGGCACTCTGAGAATTGGCGTCAATACATTCAGCAGTAATGAGCCCTTTATAATAGAGAATCCCAAAGGTGAATTTTCAGGACTTGATATAGAAATTTCGAAGGACTTCTGTAAGAACATAGGAGTTAAGCCTGAATTTAATTACAAGGCTCAAAATATAATTGAACTCTTTAAGATGCTTGCCTCAGGAGAAATTGACATTGCAGTAGGAGATCTCAGCCGGAGTTTTGAAAGGATGAAGTATGTCTATTTTTCTAAATCTTATGCAGTTTTTTACCATACTATTATTATGAATAATGATGACTTGAAGAGACTTGGAATAGAGAAAAACCCATTTAAATATTTGCAGGAAAATGATGTTAAGATTGGTGTGGAAAGCGAGACGGCTTATGTAGAATTTGCTCAATTAGATTTCCCCAAAGCAACTTTGGTCAAGTATCCGCCTAATGGCGATGGATTTGGCGATTTGCAAAAACATAAAATCTTAGTCGGTTTCGGTGACAGTAATGAGTTTGCTGCAGTTGCCAGAAAATTTCCAGAAATTGCTCTTCATTTCACGATGTATGTTTTGGCCGATCTTAAAGTTTCAAAAGGAATAGCCGTGTCTCCTATCAATCCTAACTTGCTGTCATTAATTAACTCCTACCTGGAAATGCACGATGTGAATTACGAACTTGAAGATTTGATTGAAAAATATCCTGATGTTTACAAATGCGAATAAGCAAACTAAAGGCATAGCAAGATTCATGGAAAAGTTTAAGAAATTTCTTACAAATCAATGGGTAGTAATATTCTCATTAATAGCAGGCGGTCTGGTAGGAATATATCTTCCCGACTGCGCTATGGCTATCAAGCCAATCGGAAAAATATATGTCAAATTATTGGTTATGTGCTGTACCATAATGCTTCCGGCAATAATTATTTCAAGTATCGGTAAAATTTCTACACGCAATGGTTCAGCCTCATATGTCGTTAAGATTTTCTCTGCCTTAGTACTTACTTTTCTTCTAATCTCACTTATTAGCATAGCTGCTTCATATATGGTTTCGCCGATTACTGCTCCAAATAATGAAACAGTGAAAAGCATGGGGCGACTTATAATGAAAAATGAATCTAAACCTATTCAGGGCAAGAGAGATGCTTTGAAAGCATTCTATTTTGTGCACAAGATATACTCTGATGATAATAAAGTTGAAGAGGCTAGGGGTATAAAAGATATAATAGTTGATTTTTTCCCAGAGAATATCTTTAATGCTTTATCTGAGAATGAAACTGTAAAGATTCTGATATTTTCCATTATCTTCGGAATTATACTCAAATATATGCATTCAAAGACTGCAACTTCGCTGATAGGATTTCTGGATAATCTATTTGAAACTTTTAATGCGCTGCTGACATTTCTTCTCTATTTTTTGCCGTTTGGGTTGATTGCGATAATGGCTGAACAAACTATTGGCCTTGACTTTAAAATAGTTGTATCTTTGCTTAGGCTAGGATTACTTATATCGCTGGTGATTCTGATTATTTTTGTTATATGCATATTTATTATAAAATATACTTCCCGTAAGAAATTATCTTTGATATTTAAAACTCTTAAAGAACCGATGTTTCTATCTTTTGTGGCTGAAAATAATCTGATAGCCATACCATCGCTGATCAGAGGTATGACTGATGATCTTGGATTTGATAAAGAAAAAGTTGACCTTACAGTACCGCTTTGGTTGAGCTTCGAGATACACAGTTCGATAATGTTTATTGCAGTTGCATCTGTTTTTGCTCTGCAATTGTACAATGTACAGGTTACTTTTGCTGTTATAGGTGTTGTAGTTTTGTGTTCAATTATTGCAGGGTTGTCATCTATGGCTGCGCCTGCGCCAATGTGGGTATCACTTATTGCGATGGTTTTAGTTCCATTGGATGTACCAGCAAGCCCGATAATCTTTGCTCTATTCCTTTTTGAGCCGTTCTTTGCAGGAATACTTTATCTCCTGAATGCAGTCATAAGCTGTGCAGCGGCATCTCTTTTAAGCAGAAGAACAGAGCCAAAATCTATATAGCCTTCTAAAAACCAGACACGGGATTTCTGCCCGTGTCATGAATGGGTTTACACTGGCGAGACGCCTTCGATTAAGGTAGCATGGAGCCTGTTCTTAACAGGTTAGTATGAAGCTCAAAACATTTCTCAAGATTGTGCCTAATGTGTCCAGGTTTCGAGGATTTTAGATAGTTCATAAGATAATCCTTGTAAAGAGGATGGACGCAATTATTTATTAATAGTTCTGCTTTTTCTGCAGGAGCTTTGCCTCTGAGGTCTGCAATACCATTTTCGGTGATGATTATCTGGACTGAGTGCTCTGAACTGTCTATATGAGGGCACATCGGGACAATTGATGAAATCTTGCCGCCTTTTGCTATAGAAGGGCAAATAAACATTGATATATATGCACCTCTTGAGAAGTCGGCGCTTCCGCCTATGCCGTTCATTAGTTTTGTCCCTGCCACATGCGTGGAATTGACATTACCATAAATATCGGCTTCCAGCGCTGTATTGATAGATATTACGCCCAGTTGCGATGCTGCAATAATATTATTAGATACATCCTGAGGTCTTAACACAATGCGTTTTGCGAAGAAGTCCATATTTGCATATATCTGGTTAAGACTTTTAGTCGTAACAGTCAAAGCGCATGTGCTTGCCCCAAGCAATTTACCGCTCTGCATTATCGAAATAAGAGAGTCTTGAAGAACTTCTGTGTACATATAGAAAGGAGGAATTTCAGGACATTCACCGAGTTTTTTCATGACGGCATTGCCTATGTTGCCTACTCCGCTCTGGATAGGAAGGAATGATTTAGGAATAGATCCCTTCTCCATTTCAGAGAGAAGAAACTTTTCTACATTTTCTGCAATCTTTATGCAAACCTCATCAGATTCAGAAAATTCAGACACTTCATCTGGTTCATTGTTTCTGACTATTCCAATAACCTTTGCCGGATCAACCAGCGTATAAGGTGTTCCGACTTTGCTAAGCGGGGTTTCCAGCCCTTTAGGCCAGGAATTTTGGCCATGAAGGACAACAACATCGCTCATTTCACGCAGTCTTGGAGAGTGGAACGAATTGAGTTCAAAGATGACTTTTTCAGCTTTTTCTAAAAGTATAGGAGAGACACCGATACCCGTTGTAAGATAGACTTTTCCGTCAGCAGTTACATCACATATTTCGATAATAGCCGTATTTACACTACGGATTCTATCCATCGCAATATATTTAGAGACATGAGAGAGATGGATGTCCTGAAACAGAACTTTTTCTTCGTTTATCTTCTGTCTGAGAGTCGAAGATGATTGGTAGCCGTAACGGTGATAAATAGCATCGGCTTGGGCAAGAGTTTCATCTACTGATTTGCCTGTAGATGCCCCAGAGATAACATCTACTTTGAAATCTTTACCCTGAACATGGAACTCTTTTGCCATCTGAGCGATTGCTCTTGGGACTATTTTTGGTGATCCGGCGGCGGTAAAACCGCTGAATCCAAGCATATCACCATTTTTTATGTAAGATGCCGCTTCCTGAGCTGTTAATTCCCTGAACCCATTTATAGCCATATTGTTTTCTCCCTGATATTTGTGGAGGGACGAGCTCCGTATCGTCCACTATTCTTTCGGCCTTGACGAAGCAATGCCCTCCATATTGTTCAAAATTTTTTAACCTATTCGCCTTTAAAGACAGGTTTTCTTTTATCGAAGAATGCCTGCAATCCTTCTTTATAATCAGAACTGTTGTAAACATGTCTGCGGCCTGACTGAATCTTTTCGAATGCATTTGGATTTAGTTGTATAGCATTGGAAAGAACTCTTAATTCTTCTTTCATCACGGATATAGCCAATGGAGCGTTTTTAATGATGATACTGAGCATATCGGCTGTAGTTTTCTCCAGCTCCTCGATCGGTACAGCATGGTTAATCATGCCGATAGATACGGCTCTGGCGGCAGAGATAGGTTGAGCTGTAAAAAGAATCTCTTTTATCAGAGGTAGATTAACGCTTTTCATGAAATTCAGGACGCCTACAATGTCGTAAGGAACGCCAAGTTTTGCCGGAGTGATTGCGAATGTGGATTTGTCTGAAGCGATGAGTATATCGCAGCTCATGACCATTTCGCATGCTCCACCCCAGACACTCCCTTCTATCATTGCTATAACAGGGCAGGGGTGTTTTTGTATAGTCCTGATGACTTGTCTGAGTGGGTCGCCATAAGTGAGTGGGTCTATAATCCCCATTGGCAGTTCTCTGACATTGTGTCCTGCAGAGAAAACATTTACGCCTTTCATTGCTTTTAAAACAACGGCTCTGAGTTTCTGGACTTTAAACTCCTTGAAAGCTGTTATAATCTCTTCAATTATTTCAGCGCTCAAAGAATTGAGCCTCTTCGGGTCATTTAGAGTGATAACGCCGATGTTATCATGAATTTCTTTAATTATTAGTGACATAAATCCCCCTATGCTTTATTTATATTTAGTTCGTTCAAAACTTCATTAGCGCATTTTAATAAATCCGAATTTGGCACAATTTCTTCAATGAAAACTTTAATTTCAGGACAGCCAAGTTTTTTTAGTTCAACTGTGACTGCCGGAACAATGTCTTTGCGCGTTGCATCCAAAGATAAAATGCCGATTGCGTGCACATCATTATCCACAGCCATAATGGCTGCTGCTTCAGGAGTTACGAACATCGGGCTCAAATCAACATCGAAACCAAAGTCTGCAAATGCTGTAGCAATAATCTTGCTGCGTTTATCTTGCCCATTCTGCCCAATTTTAGCAATCAATATTCTAGGTCTTCTGCCATGCTTTGCGGCAAAGTCATTTGTCCTTCTTCTTATCGAGTCAAACTCATCGTGTTTAGATGTTTTATGTTCAGAAGAATAAATACCTGTGATGAGTTCGGTCTTTGTCCTGAATCTGCCTAAAACCTTTTCCATAGTTTTGTCTCTCACAGGGATTTTAGATATTGAGCTAATTATGGCAATATTTACTCTCCAGTATAGACAGGTTTTCTCTTTTCCTTGAAGGATGCAATGCCTTCTGCGTAATCATGGCTGTCGTAAACTTTACGGCGGAGTCCCTGAAGCAATTCGAAAGTTACCGGATTCATTGCTGACATTGAGTCTGAAAGCATATTAATTTGCTGTTTTGAAACTTGTACAGCCAGCGGAGCATTAGCACAGATTTTCTGAGCAACTTCCATGACTTTGGCATCGAGTTCTTCTACTTCAAAAATCCTGTTAACGATTCCCCATTTTTCAGCAATAGCGCAATCAACAGGCTGAGCGGTAAAGAACATTTCTTTGGCCATATTAAGTCCGATACGGTTGACGAAATGTTGTATTCCTGAAGGATTGTAAGGCACGCCTAGTTTTGCAGGAGTAATAGCAAATGTCGAAGTTTTATCTGCATAAACCAAGTCGCATGTCATTATCAGATCGCATGCCGCACCCCATACACTGCCTCTTACTACACCGATGACAGGACCGGGAAATTCCTTAACTGAGCGAAGAAGAACTTCAAGGGAGTCATCGTATCCGAGGGGATCTCTACGGCCTATAGGCAGTTCGGAAACATCGTGTCCTGCTGACCAGACATTGTGTTTGTTTGCCTGGGCTTTAAGAAGGAGCACAAGTACTTTCTTTTCTTTGCATTCCTTGATAAAAGCGACAGCGTCATTAACCACTTCCGAACTCAAAGCGTTAAGTTTTTTTTCGTTATTAAGGCTCAGAGATGCTATCTTGCCATTAATTTCACCAACAATAAAACTCATATATTATTTCCTTAAAATTAAAGAGGTGTTTCAAGTATGTCAAAAAATTGGACTAATAGACCTGCCGAAATATCGGAGATCCATTAAATCCGAAATGATGTAACTTAATTATCAATAGCCTTGAGAATGGTTCTCGCTGAATCTATGATGTTTGTGCCTGGGCCAAAGACGCCTGCGGCGCCGTCTTTGAAGAGTTCTTCGTAATCCTGATGAGGGATAACTCCGCCTATAAACACCTTAATATCAAGGCTGCCGAGTTTCTTGAGTTCTGCTTCGAGAGCCGGAACTATGTATTTGTGACCTGCGGCTAGAGATGATGCTCCGATGGCATGTACATCGTTTTCGACTGCCATTTTTGCGGCTTCTTCAGGTGTTACGAACATCGGGCTTAGGTCAACATCGAAACCAAGGTCTGCAAATGCTGTAGCTACTACTTTGCTTCCTCTGTCATGTCCGTCCTGTCCAATTTTGGCGATCAATATTCTAGGTCTGCGGCCATGCTTCTTGGCGAAATCGTCTGTTTCTTTTCTAAGTTCAACGAATCCTTCGTTATGACCTTTAGCGTATTCAGATGAATATATGCCTGAAATGAGTTCAGTTTTAGCTTTATATCTGCCAAAAACTTTTTCCATAGCATCGCTTATTTCGCCTACTGTAGCTCTGGCTCTGACAGCATGGATTGTAACTTCGAGGAGGTTGTCGCCTGTTTCAGCCGCTTTAGTTATATTTTCGAGAGCCTTCTTCACCAGCGCGTTGTCTCTCTTTGCCTTCAAAGCTTTGATAGATGCTGTCTGCTCAATCCTTACATCGTCGGATATTGCAAGTACTGGAATATCAGCTTCGGTTTTGAGTTTGTACTTATTGACGCCGACTATTACTTCTTCGCCTATTTCAATTCTAGCCTGAGTTCTTGCAGCGGCTTCTTCTATCATTCTCTTTGGAAGGCCTGACTCAATAGCTTTTGCCATACCGCCCAGAGATTCGATTTCTCTAAGGATTTTTCTTGATTCCTGAATAATGGAATTAGTGAGACTTTCGACATAGTAACTTCCACCCATCGGGTCAATTACATGGCATATCTGCGATTCTTCCTGAACAACTATCTGAGTGTTTCTAGCTATTCTGGCAGAAAATTCAGTTGGCAATCCGATTGCTTCATCGTAGGCATTAGTGTGCAGAGACTGTGTTCCGCCAAGGACAGCGGCCATACACTCTATCGTGGTTCTTATAATGTTATTGTAAGGATCTTGTTCAGTCAAACTCCATCCAGATGTCTGGCAGTGAGTTCTGAGCATGCAGGACTTTGGACTCTTAGGATTGAATTTCATGGTTTCTTCGTACCAGAGGAATCTTGCGGCTCTCAGCATGGCGATATTCATGAAGAAATTCATACCTATTCCGAAGAAAAAGGAGAGTCTTTGTCCGAAATCGTCTATGCTTTGACCGCCTCTCTGGGCAGATTTAATGTATTCTACGCCGTCTGCAATTGTGAATGCAGTCTGCATCACAGAATTAGCTCCAGCTTCCATCATATGGTAACCGCTTATGCTGATGGTATTGAACTTAGGCATATTTTTTGAGCAATATCCGATAATATCAGATATGATTCTCATTGAAGGTGTCGGCGGATAAATATAAGTATTACGAGTCAGGTATTCTTTGAGAATATCATTCTGAATTGTGCCTGTAAGTGTGTCTTGCTTAGCGCCCTGTTCTTCAGCGGCAACTATATAATTTGCCAAGATAGGAAGAACAGCTCCGTTCATTGTCATTGAGACAGACATCTTGTCGAGAGGTATCTGATCGAAGAGTATTTTCATATCTTCGACACTGTCAATAGCCACGCCTGCTTTACCTACATCTCCAGCTACTCTCGGATTATCAGAGTCATAACCTCTGTGTGTGGCAAGGTCAAATGCTACGGACAAACCCATTTGTCCTGCGGCGAGATTCTTTCTGTAGAAGGCATTAGATTCTTTAGCTGTGGAGAAACCGGCATATTGACGGATAGTCCAGGGTCTTGCGGCATACATTGTAGGGTATGGGCCTCTGGTGAAAGGGGCCAGACCTGGTAATGAGTTCAGAGATTCTAATGATTCAAGATCCGTTGCCGTATATAACGGTTTAATCTTGATGTGTTCAGGGCTGTTCCACTCAAGAGAGGATACAGGTTTTCCCTTCATTTGTTTTTCGGCTTCTTTTGCCCAGTCATTGATTGTGGCTGTCATATTTAAACCTTTTTTTATCATATTTCCCAGTCCCGAGGAGAAATAGAGGATTTGGAGGTCTGGCTTGCGGTAAATCTCAACCGCTCACAGTGGCTCGTCCGCTTCCGAATCTCACGGAATTCCATTATGAACAATTAAATGATATTAAAAATAATGCACAATATAAATCTTAAAAATTAATTTATATAACCTATAATGCATCGCTTAATGTTGCATATACTCCATTTGTTTGTCTTACTTCTACTTATGTCAGGCTCAGACCGAGGTAAAAAGCTTTAGTATTAAGGTCTATAAATTTAGGATTTATCCTGCTTGTTACTGCTCTTATAACAGACTCTTCTTTAACTACAGGAAGGCATTTTAGAACTGCTCCGAGCATGCATACATTGAATACAATAGGATTTCCAAGTTTTTCCATTACTATGTCGTAGATAGGCAGTTCCTTCTGGATTGCATCGCAATTTTTGTTAATAACGACATATCTTGAGTCAGTAATGATAATTCCGCCGGGTAGAACAATGCTGGAAAACTTATTGTAAGACTCTTGGGTAAGGCAGACCAATAGATTAGGATGCGTTACTTTGGGATAGTTAATTTGTTCATCAGAGATTATTACATCGCTTCTTGTAGAACCGCCTCTGGCTTCAGGTCCGTAAGATTGAGCTTGAACCGCATGCTTATTGTCATAAATAACTGCCGCTTCGGCAAGTATCACAGCCGCAGTTATTACTCCCTGACCGCCTGATCCTGAGAAAACTAGTTTATATATATCCATAATATTTCTTAAGCCTCCTTCTCTTTCGATGCGATTTCGATGATTTTATCGTATGCTTTGCAGTATTCGTTCTTTTCTGTCTGCACAAATATTCCTCTTTCTATGAGAGACGGATTGGCTTTTTTGGCATCAGATCCAATAGCTGTGGTATTTGTCTTAAACCATTCCATCATATCGGTAGTTCCCTTGATTTTGTTCTTTCTTCCGAAGTATGTCGGGCATTGTGTAAGAACTTCCACTACAGAAAAACCTTTATGCTGAATGGCTTTTTTCATGATGCTGGTAATCTCAGTCGCGTGGAACACTGTAGTCCTGGCTACGAAAGTAGCTCCGGCGCCTCTTGCGAGTTCTACTGTATCAAACTCGTAATCTATATTGCTGTAAGGAGCTGTAGTAGCGTAAATTCCCTGACCGGAAAGAGGTGAGAACTGACCGCCAGTCATTCCGTAAATCCTGTTATTCATAATGACGGCTGTCATATCAATATTTCTTCTGCATGCGTGAATGAAATGGTTTCCGCCGATAGCCATCGCGTCGCCATCACCCATGGGAACTATTACATTTAGAGACGGCTTACTGAATTTTACTCCAGTGGCAAAAGACAAAGCTCTGCCGTGAAGAGTATGTAATGTATGAAAATCAGTGTATCCTACAATTCTTGATGAACATCCGATTCCTGAAACCATCGCTACATCTTTTTTGTTAATTCCAAGCTCTTCAATAGCCGCGAGCATTCCCTGAAGAACTATTCCATGTCCGCATCCCCCACACCAAATATGAGGGAAAAAGCGTTTTCTTATATAATCTTGTACTGGCATGATTAGAACCCCCTTCCTTCAATTACTCTTAATACATTTTTTACATCATCAGTATTGATGAGCGTACCGTCGTATCTGTTGCAGAGGAACACATTGGCAGGACACTGAACGGAGGCTTTGACCTGTTCCATCACTTGTCCCATATTCATTTCTACGACTACTACTCTTTTTGCCTTATCACAGTATTCAGCGACAACATCCTTCGGGAACGGCCATATTGTCTGGAGTTCAAGAAGACCTACTTTTCTGTCTCTTGCTCTGGAGTAATTAACTACTTCAAGCGCTGTTCTTGCTGAAGCTCCGTAAGAGACCAGAACTGTTTCGGCGTCATCGAGGAAGTGCTTCTTTGTTTTGCAGATATGTTTGGGATGAGTATCTATTTTATCAATCAGGTGGCGCATAAGGCTGTGGACGAGTTCTGGTTTGTCTGTCGGGAACCCCCACATATCGTGGAATAAACCTGTGACATTGTAGCGGTGTTCTCCTCCGAAATCAGACATCGGTAATCTGCCGTCTTTTCTCGGAAAGTAAGGATGGTAATCAGTGCCTGGAGGAACCGAAGTCCTTAGTCTTTCAATCACAGGTATTTTTCCTTTTTCAGGAATAACGAGTTTTTCTCTCATGTGTCCGACAATTTCGTCGAAGAGCAGAATGACTGGAGTTCTGAAAGTCTCGGCGATATTGAAGGCTTCAATAGTTATCTCAAATACATCCTGAATATTGGATGCAGTCATAGCTACGATTGAGTGGTCGCCGTGTGTTCCCCATTTTGCCTGCATGACATCGCCCTGAGCTACATGAGTCGGATTGCCTGTCGAAGGTCCGCCTCTTTGCACATTGACAATCACGCATGGGATTTCTGCCATTATGGCGTAACCCAGAGCTTCCTGCTTGAGCGAGAAACCCGGACCGCTCGTAGCAGTCATGGTTTTTGCTCCGGTCAGAGAAGCGCCGATGATTGCGCACATTGAAGCAATTTCATCTTCCATCTGTATGAATTTGCCGCCGTTTTTGGGCAATCTTGAAGCTAAACCCTCGGCGACTTCGGTAGATGGAGTAATAGGATAACCAGCAAAAAAATTACAACCCGCGTACAAAGCTCCCTCTACGCAGGCTTCATTGCCTTGCACAAATTTTATATTCCCTTCCATAAGCTTTGTTATTCCTTATCGTTAAATTTTACTTGAATAGCAAAATCGGGGCATCTGAGTTCGCAGAGCCTGCAGCCAATACAGTCTTCGAGTCTGACGACTGCCGCTTTGGAATCTTTGCCCATTTCCAATACTTTCTTTGGGCAGAAATGGATGCAGATGCCGCACCCCTTGCACCAGGCTTTGTTAATGATGACATTCTCCACACTTTTTTTTGCCATAACAAATGTCCTTATTCTTTATTAATATTTTGGGTTCAATATGATGAAATATGAATTCATTATAACAGATTTTAAAAAAAATCCAATAGTTTAAATAATAAGCATTTTCCTTATGCATTTATTTGGAAAATAAAAAAGGCAGGAAGCCAAATGCTTCCTGCCTGTGTGTGGTTTAGATTTAAAAGCCCCCTATGTTTATTACTCCGCCTTGAAGTACTTCAGGTTTGCTTTGTACAGTCTGCAGACAGCCTGTTTCAAATTCTGCCTTTGTTATATTTCCGGAAGCATCAAGCGTTATATCCAGAACATCGCTCATATTTCTGTATTTTACAGGATAGCGGTTCTTTGTGTCTTTGTTAGCAGGAGTTCCTGAAGTAAGAACCTGATTCGAAGAAGAAACGGTGTACTGGTTACCATTGAATCCAAATGGAAAACCCTGTTTTGAAGCATCAGAGAAGAAGTTTACCTGGGTTATTTTGCTGTCTCCTGTTGTTACGGCAGGAGCAGTCGCCTCACTGTACGGAATGTAATCACCTGTTTGGGTATCATTGAGTACTGTGATTATCAGAGTATCGGCTTTTTCAGGGTTTAGGGTGACAAATACTTTTCCTAAAAAGTCTTCGAATGGAAAGCTATAGGAATTTGTAGATTTATTGATGGTATATGTGTACATATTACCATAAGGAGTCTCTGTGCTGGGGTTAATATTTTTAAATGCTCCAAAGGGATTCCAATTATCAGAGTTATTATAGTCAACTCCTTTGTCTTTGTAACCGTAGAATCCCAGATTGAACCCTACTAGAAAATCTCTCATTATGGCTGAATAAACACTGTTGGTTCCGATGGTTTGAGGATCTGTCTGCGGCGGCTGATTATCTCCTGTTATAGTAAATGAACCATCGCATTTATTTATCATTTCAATTAGGGTTTTATACAGATCGTTGCTTGTAATAGTGATTGGACCTGTGGCTCCAGATTTTCCCTCGGCGTGCATTGTAAAAGTTTTATCAGAATCAAGCGGAAATGTTCCAGTGTAGTCGTAACTGCATGGCGGGCACACGACATCTTTACCATTGACTTTAATGGTAGCGCCGCAATAGTAACCTTTTATCTCAAAAGACTGTCCCTGAAGAGACTTAAGATAATCTTCATAACCGCTCACGGAAGTCCAGGATTGTGCTTGTGTTGTGTCGCCATTATCAGGAGATACTACTCTTACAAATCCTGTACCGTTTCCTCCTGTAAAAGCTTTTGTATTGATCTTGTAAAGATTATTTCTAATGGTAGTTATGGAATCTTTGTATCCTACATAGGAAATCTTTTGGTCTTTTAAATATGATTCAAGAGTCATTGGAATACCAAGCTGATTTACGCCTGTCAGATTTGCGCATGCTGCTGGTTTGCCGTCAGCTGTCAATTCAACCCAATCATATCTTAATTCCTTGACGCTTGGGTCGCATGGATTACCTGTTGGGTCGCTTGAAAATGGGAATTGCCCAAATGATACATATATTCTTCCTGATACAAAACTATTAGTGTAAAGTGGATAAAGTGGATCCGTAGCTTGATTGTTTGCATCATTACAGATTACTTTATATTGCTGTCCATTGTATGTAGTTGCAGGAAGTGATGATAACTGTTTTTGCATTAGCTGATTATTGGGTAGTGCCACAGTGATATAGGGATTCTTTCCTGAGTTATCCTTGATCAGCACTGTTACGCCTAAGAGCGTCGTTGATGATGCTAATCCTAGAATCGCGGCCATCGAAGTTATTGTTTTAGAGATTGAAGCTTTCATGATATGTCCTCCGTCGTTAGGTAAGTAAATTCTAGTAATTTAATCCTGTATGTCAATATCTGAGGGTTTTTTAATCAGGCTCCTGGTCAGCTCTGACATATTCGCTGAAAATGCGATAGTGAGTTTTTTATATTGTTGCAATTTAGATGAGCTTACGATAAACTCAAAATTAATTCCTATTAGATTTTTTCAAACAATCAATAACAAGACGAGGTAAATCAGTTATGGCTAAAATCGACCATATCGGCATCGTAGTAAAATCTATTGAAGAAGCTTTGAAACTCTACTCAGGTCTCTTGGGTTTTAACCCCGCCGGTGAGGAAGTTATCGAAGCAAGAGGAATAAAAGTTTGTTTCATTAATGTGGGCGATACGAGAATTGAACTTCTACAGCCGATCAGGGAAGATTCTGAAGTTTCAAAGTTCCTCGAAACAAAGGGAGGAGGGATGCACCACATAGCTTACTGCGTGGATAATGTTCAAGCTTATATCGACAAAGCAAAATTAATAGGGCTCAAACCTCTTAGCGATACGCCGAAACCGGGCGCTCACAACACTATGGTAGTATTCATGCATCCGAAATGTACAAACGGCGTTTTAACCGAAATTTGCCAGCATAACTAAATTTTAAGGAGTAAATATGTCTGTAATAGGATTTATGAAGGGTCTTGTAGATGGCCTGAAAGCCAAGAAGAGTAAACTTGACCTTGGCGGCGGTACAGCGGCGATAGAGAAACAGCATTCTCTGGGAAAACTTACAGCCCGCGAAAGAATTGATCTTCTGCTCGATGATGGCAGCTTTGAGGAAATCGGTAAATTCGTAAAACACAGGTGTTATTATTTCGGTCTGGAAAAGAAAGAGATTCCTTATGATGCGGTAGTGACTGGCTTCGGAACTATTGATGGTCGCAAAGTAGCTGTTTTTTCACAGGACTTTACGGTTCAGGGCGGTTCACTGGGCGAAATGCACGCTAAAGAAATAATGAAGATTCAAGACATGGCTATGAAGTATGGCATGCCCGTAATTGGAATAAATGACTCGGGTGGCGCCAGGATCCAGGAAGGAGTTGATGCTCTGTTTGGTTACGGTGGAATTTTCTTGAGAAACACTCATGCTTCAGGAGTAATACCTCAGATTTCAGTGATCGCTGGGCCATGCGCAGGCGGCGCTGTCTATTCTCCTGCAATTACAGACTTTATAATAATGGTCGAAGGGACTTCCCAGATGTTTATTACAGGGCCTGCTGTAGTCAAAGCTGTCACCAATGAGGATGTGGACAAGGATGAACTCGGTGGCGCCATGATTCACAATAGCGTAAGCGGTGTGGCTCACTTTATGGCTAAGAGCGATGAAGAAGCTCTTAATATCGCAAGAAAAATTCTCTCCTACATTCCAGCAAATAATCAGAAGAATCCCGAAGATATCAGCTATGATTTATCATATAAAGTCAGTGATAAAATATACGATGTTGTTCCTTTGGATCCTAAAAAAGCTTACGATATCAGGGATATTCTCAACCTCGTTCTTGATCCGGAAAGTTTTTTTGAAGTTCAGCCTTTTTATGCCCGGAACATCGTTGTAGCTTTCGCTAGAATCGGAGGAAAATCTGTAGGGATAATAGCTAATCAGCCAAATATTCTCGCGGGTGTTCTGGATATTGATGCTTCGGACAAGGCTTCAAGATTTATCAGATTCTGTGATGCTTTTAATGTTCCTCTTCTTACATTCGTCGATACTCCAGGATTCCTTCCCGGAGTAGGGCAGGAGCACGGTGGAGTAATCAGGCACGGAGCTAAGCTCCTATATGCATATTCGGAAGCGACTGTGCCTATGGTTTCTATAATCCTTAGAAAATCCTATGGCGGCGCTTACATTGCTATGGCCTCTCAGCATCTGGGCGCAGACTTTGTTTATGCCTGGCCGAATGCTGAAATAGCAGTAATGGGAGCTAACGGAGCGGCTAATATTATTTTCGCCAAGGAAATTGCCTCTTCTCCTAACCCTGAAGAAACAAGAAAAGCCAAAATTCAGGAATATAAAGATAAATTTAATAATCCTTATATCGCGGCAGAAAGAGGATATATCGAAGGCATCATAGACCCAAAAGATACCAGAGATACTATTATCAAAGCTTTAAGGGTAGCAGAGACAAAGACTGAAAAGAGACCTGTCAGAAAACATGGAAATATACCATTGTAACTTGTAAGGACGCTTATGGAAAAATCTAACATTAATAGCACGAAGATTCTGAGCCATGAAGAGACGGCGGCAATACATTTGGCTATTGCTTTGTATCTTGGAATATTTGATTTTAAGATAACTTCTGTTTCGTCGGCTGACGGAAAATGCGTCTATAAAACAGATGAAGTTATCCTAACCTGAAAACAACTATACTTTAAGGAAGTTACTCATGAAGAAAAATTTTAATGTAAAAATCAACAATCAAAGCTACATAGTGGAAGTTGAAGAAGTCTCTGTAGCTTCATCTTCAATACGAGAGCTCCCTGCTCAGCTTTCGTCAAAAATAGGGCACATCTTTTCCAAAAAAGAAGCTACAGGCATAAGCTCGGTTAACGCTCCTCTTCCAGGACTTATTGTGGAGATTTTAGTAAAAGAAGGACAAAGTGTTAAGTCCGGAGACAAGCTCCTGGTTCTAGAAGCCATGAAGATGGAAAATACCATCCTTGCGCCTGTTACAGGAACTATTGATAAAATTACAGTAAAAGTTGGCGATTCTGTAAATGGTAAACAGCTAATGATCACAATTAAGCGCTAATATATTCGTATCACGGGCGTCTCGCCCGTGTCTGCGGGCATCCTGTCCATGTTACGATTGTTAAGAAAATCTTGAGATATTAATGCTTTCAAAAAAACATAAAAGAACAATAAAAAGAGCCTATGTGAAGCTTCTGGGTTCGCATGGTACGATATACGCGACTTCAATGGGAGTTGCCATCGGGCTGTTTTGCTCAATAGCAATTCCTTTCTTCCAGTTTGTTCTAGCTATTATTCTGGCATTTATATTGAGAGCAAACAAGGCTTTATCCGTGCTTTTTACTTTCTTCTCAAATCCTTACACAACGCCTTTTTTATATCCTGCAGCTTGTTTGCTTGGAGCTAAGATATTGGGTTTGGATTTGACATTAGATGAAATCAATCAATCATTTAAAGAGGTATTTTCGTCTTTTAGTTTTGATACCATGTCTCATATAGGCTGGAAGCTTCTTTTGTCATATTTTGTCGGCGGACCAATAATGGGGATTGTTTTTGGCATCATAGGCTATTTTGGTTCTGTAAAATTAATTAATAATTATAAGAAGAGAAGAGCTATTCGCAGGAATGCTAAAATTGCTTTGAATAAGGAGAAAAGCTTACAAGTAAAATAGTCTAATCAAGAGTATCCAGACATTAGGTACAAGTCGAACTTCCAGGAAAGTTTTAGGTGTATTGTTCTTAGTTTTTTGACAAGAACGACCAAAAGAGTTTTTCCATTCACTCCATATCTCTCTTGCCAGAGACTCAATTAGCTCAAAGTCATTGTCATTTTTAGCTTTTATCAGCGTGAGAATTACTCTTTTGAAACTTCTCTGATAAGGATATTAGTTTCATTAAAAAGTCTTTTTGCTATATCGTCAAACTTATAGAGTTCCTTATAGATGACTTCCTTAATCCCTGCATTGATAATCATTTTAGTGCAAATAAGGCAAGGGCTGAAAGTGGTGTAGATGCTGGAGTCTTTTACCGAAACTCCATGGTATGCGGCCTGTACAATGGCATTTTCTTCTGCATGCGAGCAGAGACACTGGTCGAGGTTCTCTCCTGACGAAGCAGATGAATTGCATCTTGGACATCCGCCGTCTGAACAATTTGTAATTCCTCTTGGTGTGCCGTTATATCCGGTGGAGATGATTCTCTTGTCTTTTACTATGACTGCTCCGACATTCCTTCTACAGCAGTTGCTTCTTGAGGCTGTAGCCTCGGCTATCTTCATGAAATATTCATCCCAGTTTGGTCTAGTTTTCATTCTTAGGAACCTTTAATCACAATGTTATAAATATCAGGCACAATTTTTTTTAGGTAATCCAGAGAGATAGTTAAAGCTTCTTCAGCTGTTGAGCAATTCAAAGCCTGTTCGACGATTTTTTCAGCTTCATGCATTTTTGTATTTCTGATGATTTTCCTAATGATATTAATTGAGACAGGACTCATGCTTAGTTCATTCAATCCAAGCCCAATGAGAAGCACTGTGTATTGTGGGTCGCTAGCCATTTCTCCGCAAATGCTTACCCAGATACCGTGCTTTTTGGCTGCGTCCACGACATGCTTGATAAGAGTCAGGACGGATGGATGGGAAGGCTGATACAAATAAGCTACTTTTTCGCTGTTTCTGTCAACAACCATCGTATATTGGACAAGGTCATTTGTACCCAAACTAAAGAAATCAACTTTTTCTGCAAGTTTGTCAGCCATGAGCGCGGCTGAAGGAGTTTCAATCATAATTCCTGTTTCGATGTTCTTTGAGTAAGGAATATTCTTCTGGTCGAGTTCAAGTTTTGCTTCGTTTAGTATCTGCAAAGCTTTAGTGACTTCTTCCAGACAGCTTATCATCGGGAACATGATTTTAATATCGCCGTGCACGCTGGCCCGCAAAATTGCTCTTAGTTGAGTCTTAAACATCTCAGGGTAGGCGAGGCATAGTCTTATAGCCCTAAAACCCAGGAAAGGGTTTTTCTCGGAGTAAAAATTAATATCTGTATGAAGAACCTTATCGCCGCCCAAATCGAGAGTTCTTATTATGACATGTTTACCTTTTGCCGAGCGAGCGACAGCGCTGTAGGTTTCAAATTGAATTTCTTCACTGGGAAGCTCGTTTCTGGAGATGTAAAGATATTCTGTCCTATACAAACCAATTCCTGCGGCTTTGTTAGCGTCAGCTTCCTTTATATCTTCCAGAAGTTCGATATTGGCGCATAGTTGAATCATATATCCGTCAAGTGTTTCGGGTCTTAGGTTTGATTCCCCTCTGAGTTCTCCGATAAGCTTTCCGCCGATAATTTCTCTTTTCGCATACAAATTTAAGGAGTCTATGGAAGGATTGATAATTACTATGCCCTGATAGCCATCAACAATTATAATATCGCCGGAGCGGGCTTGAGATAGATTTGATTTTAGACCTACAACAGCGGGAATTTTCATGGATCTTGCTATTATGGTTGCATGAGAAGTTCGACTACCTGTTTCGGTTGCAATAGCCTGAACATTATCTCTATCCATGGTTACAGTATCTGACGGAGAAAGTTCGGGACTGACAATAATGCGCTGCCCAGGCAGGTTTTTGAGTTCTTCAATTTCTTTGCCTTGCATATTTAAAATAACTCTTGATGCCACATCTCGTATATCAGATGCTCTTTCTCTAAGGTATGGGTCATCTATTTTATTTACGGCTTTTACATAAGATTGAATTCTCTCAAAGAACGCATAATCGGCGCTTATTAGAGATTTCTTGATTTCTTGTTTGACAGAATTTAGTAAAGTGTTGTCATCAAGTATGAGAATATGGGCATCAAAAATCTTGGCATCCTGCTGGTCTTTTAATTCTTTTATTACTTTTTCTCTGATGGCAAAGATTTGTTTTCTGGTTAATTCAATAGCTTTTTCAAATTTATCAAATTCATCGGATATTTGAAATGGAAGAATAGTACGCTTTTCGATATTAGAAATCCTGTTGCCTAAAACAAGGGCTGTGCCGATAGCTATTCCGGGTGATGCAGGGATACCTAAAAGAATTATCTCTGGTTTGGAGTCTTTTATGTCGCTCATATCTCGTTGAATTCCGAATCCTCTTCCACAAGCTTCACTAAAGTAGCAACAGCGAAATGGGCATCCGTACCTGATGCTGAGATTTTTATAATGCTTCCATGTCCTGCGGCCAACATAAGCAATCCTAAGATGCTTTTCCCATTAACGATATCGCCATTTCTCTCAATCGTTATATCCGCATCAAATTTGGATGCAGCCTGTACAAAAACAGCAGATGGCCTGGCATGCAATCCCAAATTATTTTTAATTTTTGCTTCAGATGATATTTTATCCACTATTTTTACTCGTCTGGCAGTCAGTTTTTAGTAATAAGGTTGATTTTTCATATATTATATTTAATCTGCAGGTAAAATGATATATGGTTTCCTGTATATTTTATTCTTTTATAAACTTTAATTTTCAGGATTTGAGATGCGTTGTTTAATTACCGGAGGAGCAGGCTTCATAGGTTCATATCTAGCAGAAAGTCTAATCAAGAGGGGAGATGAAGTCACAGTAATCGATGACCTTTCGACAGGGGGCCTAGATAATCTGGAAGCTGTGATTGACAATCCTAAGCTGGATTTTATTAAGGGTAATATTCTAGACCTTAGCGCTTTGGAATACATAATATCGAGAAGCGACATAGTTTTTCACCTTGCCGCGGCAGTAGGCGTGGACATGGTCGTAAAGGATCCTGTACATACCATAAGGACTAATGTCAAAGGAACAGAAAGAGTTCTCGAAGGAGCTTTGCAGAACAAGACTAAAATTTTAGTAGCTTCGACAAGCGAAGTTTACGGCAAATCAACTAAACATGTCTTTTCCGAAGACGATGACCTGCTTATAGGCCCGCCGACTCATTCAAGATGGTCTTATGCCTGCAGTAAATTGCTGGATGAATTTTACTGCACATCATTTTATAAAGAATTCAAACTGCCCGTGAACATCGTAAGATTTTTCAACACTGTCGGACCAAGACAGACAGGTAAATACGGGATGGTTCTTCCGAGGTTCGTGCAAAGCGCCCTTGGAGGTAAATCACTGAATGTTTTTGGAACTGGTAGACAGACCAGATGTTTCTGCCATGTGAAAGATGTTGTCCGCTGTCTTTTATCTTTGTCAGAGAAAGAGTTTAACGGCGAAGTTTACAATATAGGAAGCAATGAATCGTGCAGTATAGAGGAGTTGGCCAGGACTGTTGTCAAACTTGCGGGTTCTTCTTCTGAATTGATATATAAATCCTACAGTGAAGCCTACGCTCCAGGATTTGAGGATATGCTCCATAGAGCGCCTAATACAACAAAAATCAAAAATCTTGTTGGATGGTCTCCAGAATATACACTTGAAGATATCATTCTTGATGTGATAGAGTTTTACCGAAATAAAAAAGGCTGAGCGAACTCAGCCTTTTAGATTCTTTAAGAGTCTTAATTGTCTATTTTAGAGTAGCAGGATTTGGCCCGATTTCTATTGTTACGGTGTCACCAGGCATAAATGTGTAAATTGGATCGAATAAGCAAACTTTATCGCCGTCTTTGAGTGTAGTTGGAACGATATCTGTATTCAGAAATACATCGCCTTCAGCTATATCTGCGTTGACTATTTCTACCATCATTGTGTTATTGTCATAATACTTTTTGATCTTGCCTAGACTTATTGGAACTAGTCTTGCTGTGGAGATATAGCTCATACCAACTTCAGGAGCAACTTCTTTAGCGCCTTCAACTTTCCAGGCAAAGTATTTGTCTTCAACTTTAATAATGGATCTTTCTGTAATCATCATGCAAGTTTTTGGTTGATAGAGAGGGCTTAAAGCATCGTGTCCCAGATCAGCTGCAAATCCCCATCTTTCAAAGATAGGCAGACCCGTTGCTTCTACAGGAGGTAGTAAGAGCTTGTTTATGACCTGGAATGTAGTTCCTGGGTTTCCAGCTGCATTATAAAGAGTCATTCCGCGACAGACTCCTACAGGTTTTGAACCATCTCTACTTGAGGTGATGGTAATAGGAGTGTTGTGGTTAATCTTACCTACGAGCTTGCTGTCTAGAGTAACATTGATGCCTATTGGGTTCATTTCATAGACTTTCATAACAGGCTCTTCCCCTGATAGGTAGCCAGCTGGTACTAGCATTGAATCTACAATGCCGTCATACTGAGCTCTCATTGTGCAGACTTCTAGTAACTGCTGAACCTGAATAAGCGCTGCTTTTGCACTTTCGAGAGATGCAATAGCTCCGAAATAAGCCTGTTCGGCCTGTCTTACCTGCATTTCATAAACGGCGGCTGTTGGTTGAAGTTTCTTAACCATATCATATTGCCATTTATCATAATTCAGGTTAACTTCTGCTAGTCTTACAGCTGCAATATTCTGAGCCACCATTGCTACTCTGTATGTGTCTGTGAGATGCATTAGCATGTCACCCTGTCTGATGATGTTGCCATCAACATCTTTTACCGGTCCTCTGAAAAGAAAACCAGGTCTTGCTGAGAAGTCAACCCAACCGCGGTGTGAATCGTTAAATCCAAATTGGAGTTGTCCGCCAGCCACATAGACCACCGTGCCTGTGAATGTTCTTTTTGCGTTCAAGTCTGTTATCGGAGCAGCGTCTGCCCCGAAAGATGATGTGCCAAGAAGCGTTCCGAAAACTGCTGCAAGGCCGATTGCTTTCCAATTCATTTTCCCTCTCCTTTATTTTGTTTCTAGTATAAATAATGTTCCGTAATGTTGGCAATGCTAGGAATTTTATCATATTCATTTTACTCTGACAAGACATTCCATTTAAAAGTTATATAAATTCTTTGGAATTGACTATCCATCATAGTTTTTTAGTAAAAAAAAGACCCGGCAAGTGATTGCCGGGTCTCAAAAAAGGCTAGTATCTAATAATTATTTTGCAGGTTGTGGGCCAATTACAACTCTGACATTATCTCCAGGCATAAATACAAATCTTGGGTCCTGGAATGAAACCATATCTCCATCCTTGACTCCCTCAGGCATATCTCCTATGACCATGTCGTAGGCTGCCAGATCTTTGTTTTCCTTCAAAACAACAAATTTTGCAAAGATAGCGCCGTCTGCTGATTCAGATGTAATTTCAACATAGACTTTCTTTACAGAAAAAATTTTATCTATTCCTTTTGTAGTCAGATCTTTCTGTCCTACTGCCAACCATACGAATGAACCTTTGTCATCCTTAAAAATATTAGTAGAATTCAATGATAGTTTATTCTGGTCTGCAAACCTAAAAGGTACTATAGGAGATGCTGAGGTAACAATTGGGTATGTTTTTCCATCAACTTCCTTCTTTACCTGATAGTTAGCAATTGTAAAAGTAACACCAGTAGCTGTCAGGATTGAATATCCTCTTGCAACACCAAAAATATCTTTACTGATGCTTGGATCTGGGTAGATTGTTATAGGAGTTGAAGGGGTAATTTTATTAGCTAAACTTCTGTCCATCGGTACAGCAATTCCCATTGGTTTTAACTGGGCAATCTGCATAACAGGAGGTTCACCTGAGAGCCAGCCGACATTGTTCACGCTGACAACTATCCCATCAAAAGGAGCGCGAATTACGCAAAGATTCACTAGATATTGCTGCTGTTTTACCTGTGCTATTGCTGCATAATAAGCAGCTTTGTCAGTAGCTAACTGTTGTTCTGGAATAGCATTTGTCTTGAAAAGTTTTACATCTCTTTCATAATTTTCTTTAGCTATCTGATACTGAGCTACATATTGATCCAATAATATTTGTCTTCCGACCCTGTCAATTGTAAAAAGAACTGTGCCAAGGGTAGTTTTTCCATTGCTGTCTGTGCTTGGTCCCTTGAAAATAGTACCGGGAAGAGCGGTATAAGTTATCATTCCGCGCCAGTTATCATTGAATCCTGAAAGTAAATTGCACTGGATCAACGGAGTGGCAGTGCCCTGGAATTCTCTTGCAGCGCTGAAGTCATTAATGTCAGCTGAAAATACATTACATGTAAATACGCTTGCTAATGCCAGCGTTGTACATGCCGTTGTTAAAAATCCCCTTTTGTGTTTCATGAAATTTGTACTCCTTATTTTTTTGTGAACACTTTGAAGAATGAACAAATCAATATTGAAATTCTAGTTTTTACAGGAAATGAAGTCAATACTTTAAAAGTAGAATATTTGTAAATTAATAAGAGTTTTTCCTGACGGTTAAACTTTTTAGAAACCTTTCAATAGTAATAAGCTTTGAGGCAACTTCTATAGAAATGAGTGACCTTAGTCATCTCATTTTAGTTCTTTGAAGCTGAAGTTTATACTGTTTTCTCCATTGAATAAACATTATCACAGCCATTATGGTGTATATCACGAATAAAAAAGCTGTTAATAACAGGCCTTTATACGCATAGACAACGATGTAGGCAAAGTCAATTACTATCCATACAGCGCACTGTTCGAGAAGCCTTTTTGTCATCATCCAGGTAGCGACAAGAGCCGCGCTTGTCAGAATGCTGTCCACCAAAGGAATGCTGGCAGTCGTAATATTTAAAACATCAGGCAGATAACGAACTAAGCAGTAAATTACTACAAATAAAGTCAACCATATACAAATATATCTAGTTGTGTCTTTTGGGGTCATAACACATACATCTGTATTGAAAACGCTTTTACCGATAGAATTTCTATTCATGTACCATGTTGCAAAGCCGTAGATACTCACTAGCACATAATATAGGTTTTGTATTGCGTCAGCGTATAAACAATCTTTATAGAAAATTATTATATAGGCAGACGAAGAAATAATTCCCATAACCCATAAAAGTATATTCCTATTGATTGAGAAATAGAGATATACGATGCTCATTACTACACCAAATATCTCAAGCAGATTATTTCTAATGAATTCTAACATTTGAATCTCCAAATATAAAAAATAAGGCGGTAGATCATTTTCTACCGCCTTATTCAAAATATAGAATTACTTCTCTTCAAATCTCTTGACAGTCTTTATGACTTTAGGATTCTTTATAATAGTTTCAATTGCTCTGTAGGCAAGAGACCTCGAAGCATCATAGACTACTGGAGGAACTGCATCATAATTAGTGATTTTTCCTTCAAAGGATTGGTCTAGAGTAAACGCTGTTATCTTCTTTTCACCAGGTTCATCGAATCTTACAATGACTTGCAGCTTATATTCGCAATCACCGCTGCCGGTATAGATAAATCTTGATTCAGGCACAGTTACATAAACAGTAAATGCGTCAACAACTTCGCTTCCTGGTTGGTCGAATGCAGCGTAGATAGCACTATTAAAACTGCTGGTAAGTATTTGTTGAAGCGGATAAGTGTAGTAGTGATCTCTCCAGGTAGCATTGCTGTCTCCTTTTATAGTATCAACGCAGTGAACTTCCACTCTGCATGGGACATGAAGTTTTTTCTGAGAGAGTTGTCCAATCTGAGACTGGCTTAAATCTCCCTGATTAGGATCAGCTGGCGGTATGTGAGTACTGGTGCAGGCGCCAAGTACAATAATTGATAAACCTAATAAGATTCTTGAGAGGTTTTTCATTCGATTTCTGTTCCTTTGCGTTCAATTGTTACGGCTGTGCCTTCAACTGTTGTCCAATAGGCATTATAAACGAGGATATATAATGAAGTCTGTTGTACAACTACTTCTACAAGAGCATTGCCCCCACCATTCTTGATAGCTTTGTTTCTGGCTACGCCCACAGGGTCATTGGTAAAGAATGGTATGAAGAATATCTGGTAATCGTAACATGTACCGGAAGTTTCTTTAAGTTTCGTGTAGGTGTCCTTTTCTGTGATAGGCGATGTTGAGGGAGAAATAGATGTCATACTCGAACAGCCAACCAACAACACAAGAAAAGCTGCAAAAAATGAAACTAATAAAAATCTAATCATATTAAACCTTCCTTTTTATTCCAGCACAGAGCCGGCTTGTTGGAACTTTATGGCATCTCCGCGGATTTTCATCTTCTGCCAGTTAACAATAAAGAGATATACGCTCTTATTTTCACCCGTGACATTTATGAGTGCATCAGCCCCGGTCTCTTCTTTTGCATCCATCAATGCCTGGTAAGCACTACATGAAGGAGTTACCGGAATGAATAGAATAGAAAATGATGTGTCAACTCCAATAGCGTCATGCTTAACTACTGTGTAAGTGTCATTTGCCGTGATAGGAATGGTTGACGGAGCCAAACCTCCCGGTCCTGTAATGCAGCCGGCAATCAGACTAGCCGCGACAACAATTCCCGACCATTTAGTAATTCGTTTTAACATTAGGCCTCCAAATATTTAAGTTAATATTTATCATTTATTAATTTTATTTAATCTTTCACAGGAATAAAACGCAAACTTCTCTTTGTGGCTTGGTCAACTTCGTACTTAGCCTTGTTAGCATCATCATTTGAATCCAGAATCTTTATGATTTCGCTTTCAAGTTGTGATGAAGTTAGTCTGGTTTCTACTTCTACAATCGAAAAGAGTCTTTTGTCATACTCTCTTCTCCAGGCGTATGTAACACCGTTAACATCTTTGAGTTTTGCAATCAGGTTGTCAAGCTGATTTTTATCAATGGCTTTGAATTCAAGCTTAATCTTTGCGCCTAAATCAAGCTCCGTTATCCATTTAGATATTATTTTCGAAAACAGCCTGTAAACATCTTTATTTTCAGTACCTTTCTCTGTTCCCTGAAGAACAATTGTTAGATAATGCCTTATAAGCTGATCCGGCATATCATAAGGAAGATTCATATTTGCTTCACCTTTAAAGTTTTTTGTAGGTATCGAAACTGTCGCTATGACTTCGCCTGTATCCGTCCAAAGCGCTTTGAGGTCAATTCCGATAGCTGTATCTCTTACGAAAACTTCCGGGAACGGCTCTTTAAGTTTTCCGACTGAACCTTTGATGTCAGCTATAATTTTAAAGTCGGAAGTAGAAGTAATGCCCCCTGACTTTGCTTTCGCATCCAAAGTATCTCCGAGAATCTCGGCTCTTGATGCCTCTTTGGATGTCTGCTCGTCAATGGCTTCCTTATTAAAAAGTTCAAATCCGTTGTTTTGCGTTATCTCTTCAATAACTCCTGCAGCCATTGATGAATCAGATTCTTCTAATCCTTTGATTTTTTCTTTGCATAGAACCATTACGCGGGGAGAATCCATTCTCTTGACCAGCATTCTCAAGGCCATTATCTTATCCATAGAAGGCGCGCTTTTCCCTACTTCGGCCTGTAATTTTATCGTGTAAATCGAAGTGGTTTTGTCATATTTCTGTTCTAGAATTTTATAACTTTCGATATAGCCGAAAGAAGAGGTCATAACTATGTCATAATCAGCCTGAAAATTAGAAACTTTAGATTCGCTCATTACATCTACACCTGCGCCTTCCCTTACGGCATTTCTCAGGGCCTCAGCTAATGCTAACTCGCCAGCTTTGTCAGGGTTGCCCTCAGCGCTTCCTGTAACAGTAACAGATACAGCTGAGATGTAAGTAGTTAAAAAGAGGAAAAAACTCGACAATAGAAGCTTATGGAATATTTTCATACTTTTATAATATTGGGTTATTAATCAAAATAGTTTGCTGAAACCACTGCAAGATATTAACCGATTTTCTGAACAAATCAAATTTTATTTCATTCTGAATGAAACAATCTCTAAGAGTAAGGAACTATTTGCAAGGTTTATTCTTCGGAGATAATGAGCGCTTCAAAGACTTCGAATTTGGCGTCTATATGTTTCCATGCATCGGGCCCAAGTCCTGCTTTCATACTCAGGTGAGTTAGAGTTTCTTCCAGAGTCCAGCCTTGCTCAGGCGCTACCTGAGGCAGAAAAACTGATGAGTATCTTCCTAACTTGAATGTAACACCGTGAGTCCCGATCTTAATTTCCTTGTAGGAGTTAACAGTTTTCATTGGCGTGAGAATAGAAATCTCAACTCTTAAAGTATCGAACTCTTCCTCACTGGAAACAGGTGCAAATCTTGGATCTCTGAAGGCCGAATTGAAAGCATTGTGAACGATGTTGTCATAAAGAGGCTCAAATGCCATTATATTTCCGATACAGCCTCTTAAATTTCCATCCTTTGTGTGAAGTGTAACAAAGCACGATTGAGTTCCAGAGAGAAAGTCAGGAACTTTGTCCTTATTCTTGGTTGGAGAAACCCCATGAAGTTTATTTCTTATAGTGTTTTTGACTAAATCCAGTAAAAACTTTTGCTGTTCAGGTGTATAAGGTGTGTTGTTTTTCATATTGATTATCTGATATTTAATCTTTTAATTATTCCTTCGGCGGCCCTGATGCCACTTGCCCAGGCTCCAGTAATTCCTCTTGATGTGCCTGCTCCATCACCGATAAGGTAAATATCATCTGTCGCGGCGAAATGCTCGTCTATGAATTCTGGCTTATTGGCATACATCTTTATTTCTGGATAGTACATGATAGTAGAGGGATGCAAGAGTCCCGGCATAATACTGTCGAGAAGCTTCATTGAACGCCAGATATCTCTCATTATCTTTGATGGGACTGTAAGTCCCAAATCACCTGCGCAACAATCGCAGGTAGGTTCAAAGTCATAGAGGTCATGATTAAACGACTCGGCTCTTGATCTTTTGCCAGCTCTAAAGTCTCCAACTCTCTGCATAATGGGTTTGCCCCCACCAATTTCATTTGCCAGTCTAGCAAGGAAGACAGCCATCTGCTGACCGCTTCTTACTGGAGCTTCAAGCCCTATGGATTTGAGCATAGCGAAATTGACCAGCCCGTTTTTGCCTTTATCAGATGAGAGAGCATGACCATTGACAAGATGAAAATGATGATAATTCTCCTTAACAACTAATGCAAAACCTGAGTTTGTACAGAAAGTTCTTACTTTACCAGGGAAATAGAATTTCGGGTCGTAATAATCCTTTACAATCGGGTAGTGCTCAAGTCTAGTTTCGACTCTGATTCCTACATCAAGAGTATTGTCTATGTATTTAATTTCCAGATAGTTCATTACATCCTGAAGGAATGAAAAACCTTTTCGTCCCGGGGCTAAGACAAGCTTATTGTAAGTAATACTAGTTCCGTCTTCCAGATGGAGAACTTTCTTGGCGGCGTCAATATCAGATTTAGCTTCAGTTTTGAGCCTGATTTCTACCCCTTTGCTTCTGAGAATATCTAATAAGCCGTCTATTAAAAACTTGCTTTTGTCTGTGCCTACATGGGACTGCTTTATATTAACGAGTTTGCTTGAAACTTTTTCTGCTCGTTTCTGGTATTTTTCCAAGTCAGTTTTCGACATAAAATTCGGTTTAAGGTGATGCTCTGTTATTTCTAGCATCCTTTCGGCTTCCTTGACAGTCCAGTACTCTTCAGTAAAACCAATAGGGTAGGTGTAGTTTTGCTTGCAGTCATTGAGAAGTCCGCCTGAGCAGATCCTTTCCTTATCCAGCATAAGAATTTTTAGACTGTTCTTCTGATCAACTAACTGAAATGCAGCGCCAAGTCCTGCCGGACCTGAACCGATAATGACAACATCATATTTCATATTGAGACCCGATATTTTGTAGTTGTTTTCGTAAATTTATATTTACTGAACTTAACTCATTTACTAAATTCTAGTGTATAAGGTTTTTGATCTATAAAGCCTGATTGTCTGACATAACATCTGATGTTTGTTTTTTAGAGTCTTTAATCTCGATATTATTATCAATTTTAAAAGCCTTACGGTAAGACCACATTTTACGGCCTATTATATCCTCTATATAGAAGGCCCCGACATATTCGCCGCTTTCAAGGGATGACTTAGATAAATTGTAATTGCCAAGAGTCACTTCGGATCCATCTACATATTTACCAAGAATCTTGTACAAAATAGTGATTTTTTCCCCTTTAGTTGGAGGATCGTTAAGCGAACTTATTGAAGGGACTATATTGCCGTTATAGTCTTTACTGTTCCACATACCGATTATCTGGGCTGTATTTTTAGATGAATCTTTAGTGTTTACTAATTCTTTAACAGCAAGGAATTTTATTTCATCTTTATGCTTTATGGCAAAGAAACCCAATGGGGAATCGCCGGGTTTTTTGGGCCTGAGTATGTCACCTTCCCAATATATAGGAATAGGTTCCCCATCGACGCAGTACTGTTTTCCGGTCACAACAGCGGATATACTGCCTCCTTCGTTTAAGGAAATATCCTTATCAATGCTCAATGCTTTGAAATTATTATTATCTCCTTCCAGTTTGCCAATTACAAAAAATATTTGATTAACAAGGACAGCATCTGGTTCATCTATTTTAATAAGATATTTAGGCGGGTAAGAGTAAGGATTCAAGTCTGTTATAGCTCTTTGGGTAAAAGTTATGTCTCCAATGAGTATTGTCGGATCCTGGACAAAAAGCTTATTATAGTAATTAGTGATAAAGTCATAATATCCTTTTGAAAAACTACTTTGACTATACTTCTGTAAATTATCTTCAAGTCCCAGCGCTTCTTCCAATTTACGGTCAATGAAAAATATTGATAAACCTTTGGAATCAGACCTGTTTCCTGTCTTGTTGTATAAAACAGCATTTCCTATTGAGCGCCTCAACTCATCGGTATTGATTTTGCATATTGCCATGATGTTCATTGCCAGGTCGGACATATCTACAAGACCGTCTGTTTCTCTTGAAAATGAATCATAAGATTCGGAATAAGCTCTGGCTATCGCCAGAAAACGATACATATAAAAACCGGCCTTATCATGTTTCTCTTTCAGCTTCTCAGTCAACTCTTTGATAATGACTTCCCAGTTTTGTTTAATTTGCTCTATTTTTGACAAATCCAGCAATGAAAAAGTGTAGAACCGGCCTTTTTCATAATTTTTAAAATGGGAATCAATGTATAATTTACCCAATTCATTTCCAGACATAGAAGGCTTGGCATCAAGTTTCTCTATAAAATCCTTATCGAAATCTCCATACGCTAGTTCTTCTGAAGCAACCATATATCTAGCGTTATCTTTTACTTTGTATGCTGTCTCCATGTTGCCCATAAGGCAACAACCGAAGATCAGCAATTCAAGCTTCTTTTCTCCTAATGATTTTTTAAGTGATTCGCGAATATCTGTTATACTTAAGGATTTGCCTTTATTGAGTTCATCACTGCCAAATCCACCAATAGGTCCTGCGCCGTGATCCCACATCATTAAAACATACTTTTTTGCAGGATACTCTTTAATAGCCCATTCCATATAAGTAGAAAGAGTATTCTTATCCATCATTTTCATGCTGGGATCTGTTTCCTTTACTAATTCAATACTGTCCTCAGATTCGCCATATATGCGCCATGCCTGGCATTGTTTGTTACTGATAGTAGGCTTTTTAAGATGCCATTTTTTTGTACCGCCAGTAATAATTATGATATTGAGTTTGTCATCTTTGAATTTTGATTCCATGAGTATCTTTAAAGCATCGGTTGCTTCCGAGTCTTTGCTTTCAAGATCTGACCCGTTTAGATAAATTACCAAGGTGTATTCTGCAGTTTTTTTGCTGTCTGCAAGGGAGTAAGTACATGTAAGAACACATGCTAAAATAGTTAGAAAGACACTGATTTTTTTTACAAAGTTCATTTCTCTCCTCCGATTCTAATTGGTTTTTGAAAGCTCTTTAATCGGCATTATCCCTATGCGGCGGGCAAATGCAATATTAATTAACTGGTAGTCTCCATTATCATCTGTATCTGAATTTAATTTCTTTTCGCTCTCGGCGTACTCCTGATTTCCTTCTTCTACTGCATCTTCAAAAGAGGAAGTGCCCATCATGGTTGTCTCAATACAAATATGATTTTTACCATCTTCATCCAGGTTCACAGATATTAACATGTGACCCGGGATCAAAACCAGACTGACATTCAAGCCTATTTTTCGAAGTATAGATGCAAGCATAACTGAGCCATCAACGCAATTAGCCTGAGTATTGGTCAAAGTTTCCCCCAATAGCCTTACATGCTGACTGGATAAATCATCGTCTTCACCTGAGGTAGTATTTATAGAGCTGTAGCGAATGCCCTTTTTAGCCAGAGTTTCCCATATTGCCTTGATCTCCAAGTTAACTTCATGTGGAGTTCCTGAGTAGCCGGCAAAAGATTCAACTTTTCCTGATTTCAGACATTCCTGCAGGATTTTTTCAATCCCGGGATGGTTTTCATTTACATACGCGGCGAAAAAATAACCGACATCAAGGTCTTCGCCTTCTGCATTGACATAATAATAAATGCAGTCATTTATCGGTCTGACCTGGAACCTAAAAACTTCCTCTTCAGGATCTTTATTATCTATAGTGACTTTATAGGTAAGGTCTTCAGGGGTTGTCTGCCCTACCTGAAGTAACTTCTCATATTCGTACTTTAAAGGTGGGTAGATGAGATATAAGGCATTGGCTTCAGGAAGAACTATTTTAAAAGTAGAATGTTTGATATATGTACTACTAAAAATTTCCACTTTTAGTGGAGAGTCCTTACGGGGTGAGCAAACAGCTATGCCTATAGTGCCCCACCACTCGCCTATTCGTTCCTGCATTTGATCAGCATTATCAGTAGTTACGTTAATAGTCGCTGTTGATACAATCATTGACGGAAAAAGACAAAAGCCAAGGTCAAAGAGAGGTGTCCATTCTCCGGGTTTTAGTTGTTCGACTTCTTCACTACCTTGTGAATCAGTTTCACTTGTTATTGGAATTGATAATTTAGCGCTGTTATCATTTTTGCTATTTTCGGCTCCATGAAGCATAACACAAAGCCAAGTACTTACGAAAAACAATGTCAGTTTTTTCATAGGTTTCCTTTTTTAAAGATCCAAAATTTATACTAATATAAAATGAGATTATATCCATTACTGATTAAAAGACAATAAGAAACCTATATTGCCTTTTTGAGAAACAGCATATAGATAGAATAACATCGTAATCTGTGGAAAATCTGCTAATCTCTTTTAAAATGAAATGAAGTTGTATGTTTATTCAAAAATAAAGGGGATTTTTTTAATGAAAGCTTTTTTTAAAGCCGCTCAAGTATTTTTGTCAGATTAAAGAGCAATAAAAAAGGAGATATATCGAATGAAAAAACTAAAATATGTAGCCTTATATGTAGCCACATTAGCTGCAGCGAGTATGAGTTTTAATATGAATGCAAACACAACTACCATTGATATCAATGCCGGCATCACTCATCAGACGATTGACGGTTTTGGCGCTTCAGATGCCTGGTCTATGGATCCTCTTGGTAAATATTGGACTTTGGAAAACAAGAACAAAGTCGCCGACCTTCTTTTTTCTGAAACAAGCGGTATCGGGCTTTCTTTATGGAGGTTCAATGTAGGAGCAGGAAGCGCTGTTACTGATGTAAGCATTATAACTAATCCATGGCGCCGAGTAGAATGCTTCAAACAAACTCAGGACGGAAATTATGACTGGACAAAACAATCTGGTCAACAGTGGTTTCTGGAGAGCGCCAAAGAAAGAGGGGTTAATCAATTTGTCGCTTTTTTCAATAGCCCGCCTGTCTGGATGACTAAAAATGGACATGCTCAGTGTGACTCTTCTGTAGGTTCTACAAATCTGAAGAAAGATTATGATGTTGAATTTGCCAAGTTTGCTATTGATGTAGTAGAACATTTCAAAAATGAAAAAGGAATTACTTTTAATTACATAAGCCCCATAAATGAACCTACCTGGGATTGGAATGGAAGCAATCAGGAAGGGTGCCGTTTCAATAATGACGATTGTAAAGCTGTTTATGATGCTCTCTATGCTGAATTGGAGAAAAAAGGACTCACTAAAGAAGTGGAAATTGATGGAGTAGAAGGCGTTGAAATGACTGCAATGCTTGATAATGACACTTATAAGAAATTTAGCGGAAATGCCCAGTACACTGGTGGATCCAATTCATTGGGTGTGGGTAAATACAGAGAGTACATCAAGGATTTCATCGGGGACCAGAGTTTCAATCACAAGCTTGGCAAAAAGATAGGATGTCACTCTTACTGGTCTGATTACAGCAATACGGGAGATGATAGACTTGGAGAGCTCAAAGACTTATTGAGGCAGAACATTGACAAGTATGTTCAGAATGGAAGATTTTGGATGACAGAATACTGCATTATGGGAGGATATGGTTCGGGAAGAGATTTAGGCATAGATCCTGCGCTCTATATAACAAGACTTATCCATAGAGACCTGTCAAGAGCAAATGCTTCTGCCTGGATTTGGTGGACAGCCGTTTCTAAGGAAGATTACAAGGACGGTTTGATATATACAAATTTTGTAAATTCTGGAGATGCCCAGACTATTTTTGAATCGAAGATGCTGTGGGGATTGGGTAACTACAGCAAGTTTATCCGCCCCGGTTCTGTCAGAATAAACTGCACAGGCGCAGATGATGTAAATGGATTGATGGCTTCTGCTTATCTAGATTCAAAAAACCATAAGATAATTATCGTTCTCGTGAACTGCTCTTCTTCTCAAGCCCAAATAAAATTTGACTTAAAAGGTATTCCAGAAGGAAGAAGTCTATCAAAGCTGACTCCATATATAACTTCTTCCTCAGATAATCTTTCAGCAAAACCTGAAATATCTTTATCATCCCAATACATAGTACCTGCTAAATCTATTGTAACACTTGTTGGAGTTTACTAATCTAATCTAAATTAAAATAAAATGAGGTTAAATGCATGAAAAACAAACTATTAAAAGCCCTATTGGCTCTCTCAATAGCATTCCTGTATGGATGCGGAGGGAAGGAAGAAAAGACTAATGGCCAATCGCAAAAAACTCTTACAGTGTGGTCATGGAACATAACCGCTAAAGCGCTCAAGCTTACGCTTGATTCTTTCAATAAAGCTCATCCTGATGTCGCTGTTGACATCAAGGACCTTGGTAAGTCCGATCTTTATGACAAGCTTACGGTCGGGCTTGCTTCAGGAGTAGGGCTACCGGATGTGGTTATTATCGAATCTGACAGGATACCTGGATATGTGGCTAATTTTCCTGATGGTTTTTGGGACATGACAGCCAAGGCAACTGCGATAGTCAAAGATTTTGACCAATCAAAATGGGCTCAGTCCGAGATTGACGGTAAAATAGTTTCTATCCCATGGGACTCCGGTCCGGTCGCTATGTTTTATCGCAGGGATTTCTTTGAGAAGGCCGGTGTTGACGCCAGTAAGATAAATACCTGGGCTGATTTAATGACAGCAGGCGACAAGATACAGAAAGCCAATCCTGGGGTCAAACTCATAAGCACTGCATATACTGCAAATGACGGTTTGTTTAGAGATCTAATGAATGAGCAGGGGACTTTCTATTTTAATAAAGGTGGTGAAATAACTATAAATGGGACAGAAGCCGTTAAAGCTCTGACAATTATTAAGACTTTAAAACAAAAAGGCTTGCTCTTGAATACCGATTCATGGGACTCTTTTGTACTTGCAGCCAAGAATGGCACTATTGCTGTCTGCGTTACAGGCGTATGGTGGGGAGGCACACTCAAAGATCAGGCTCCTGAGATTTCCGGTAAATGGGGCGTTGTCTTGATGCCGGCATTGGCTGATGGCGGCAACCGCGCTTCAAATGAAGGAGGTTCAACACTTGCCATCACTACCCAGTGCAAGAACCCTGAGTTGGCATGGGATTTTGTGAGCAATGCTCTTGCCGACTCAAAGAATCAGCTTCTTATGTACAAGCAGTGCGATCTTTTCCCATCATATACTCCTACATATTCTGAACCAAGCTTCGATTCGCCAGATCCGTATTTCGCTAACCAGAAAATAGGGGCGCTTTTTGCAAGTATCGTGCCTAATATCAAACCTGCCTATTACACAAAAGACTATGCTGAAGCTCAGCAGTATTCGATAACTGCCGTAGCTGAAGTTCTTACCAAAGATGCTGACCCAAAAGCAGCTCTTGATAAGGCCGCTCAAAGTATCGCAAATGCCACAGGCAGAAAAATTGCTAAGTAACTGATACACTTAATTTATATGAATAAATCTAAAATAAATTATGACTCAGCATCAGGAAGAAAGAGGCTTCTGAATAAAAACACAGCGCCTTATATTTTTCTGATTCCGGCGGTACTCCTTTTTGCGGTTTTCACGATATATCCTTTTGTGAAGACATTTATACTCTCATTTCAGACCCGTGAAGCTGGGCACTATGTATTCAGCGGCCTTGCCAATTATAAAAGGTTGCTTGGGGACAGGATATTCCTTACAGCTTTGTACAACACATTCATTTACCTGATTATTCAGGTGCCTGTAATGACTGTACTGTCATTGCTTATGGCAGTAGGACTGAATTCCAGACTTCTTGCCTGGAAAAGTCAGTTCAGACTTGGCTTCTTTCTTCCGGCTGTTACTGAAATGGTAGCATATTCGATGGTATTCTTTATTATTTTGTCAGATAACGGACTTTTGAACTATGTCCTTTATCTGCTTCACCTTGATAAAATATCATGGCTGACATCTCCTTTCTGGGCCAAAATGTCAATAATAATGGCATTAACATGGAGATGGACAGGCTATAATGCTGTGATTATGCTCGCTGGTCTCCAGAATATTCCCGATAGTTTATATGAGGCTGCAACAATTGACGGAGCAAATCAGGTACAGAAGTTTTTTCACATCACAGTTCCTCAGATGAGACCGATAATACTTTTTTCGGTCATCCTTTCTACTATCGGAACTTTAAATCTATTCTCTGAGCCTTACATTTTGACTAATGGAGGACCAGCTGATGCTACCATCACTATGGGACTTTATCTCTACAAGCAAGGCTTTCAGTCATTCAACTTTTGTTATGCATCTGCAATATCGGTAGTTATTCTGATAATTACTGTGCTGTTTTCTATAATTCAGCTCAAGATAGGAGGCAAGGAAAATGCATAGTTTTGTCTCCGGAAGAGAAAAATTAACTCTATATACTCTGCTTATTATAGGCTTGTTTTTCTCTATTTTTCCATTTTACTGGATGTTTGTTTCAGCTACTCACCCGACTGCAGATTTTTTCTCTTTTCCTCCGAAACTTCTTCCCGGAACTTATCTTATGGAGAATTTGAGGAATCTCGACAAATCCATTGGGATAGGGCGTGTTCTTTTCAATTCGTTCTTTGTATCTATAATCTTTGTGTTTTTTAATCTACTGATAAGTTCTATTACAGGTTACGCCTTTGCGAAGTACAAATTTAAATTTAAAAACTTTCTGTTTATAGCCATATTAGTTACAATGATGCTGCCCGGACAGTCGAAACTTGTTCCTCTTTTTGAAATTATGTCTAACTTGCACCTGATCAATACTTATGGGGCTGTGATAATTCCAGATATTGCATCGGCTTTCGGTATATTTTTGATGAGACAGAATATGCTTTCTATACCTGACTCTCTTATTGAGGCGGCAAGGATAGATGGAGCAGGGGAACTAAGAATATTTTACAAAATCGTACTGCCTACAATGAAGCCGGCTCTGGCTGCTCTTGGTATATATATGTTTATGTTCCAGTGGGGCAATTTTATGTGGCAATTGATAATCCTAAGTGATGCTTCTATGAAGACTTTACCGGTAGCTTTGTCGGGGTTAAAAGGGATGTCAAGAATAGATTACGGGCAGATAATGACAGGAGCGTCCTTGTCTGTAATACCTGTTCTAGTGGTCTTTCTTTTCCTCCAGAAATATTTCATTTCAGGAATTCTCGGCGGTTCAGTAAAAGAATAATTATAATCTAGTAATTTATTAAACATAAAGGTGATCTAATGAGAGTTATTAGTTCAGTTAATGATTTATGGAAATACAGTCCTGATTTCAAGGAAAATTATTTAAAGGTCGGTGCCAAGCATGATGGATTTAAAGATATTGTAATTCCACATGCTAATACGGAACTGCCATTTAATTATTTTGACGAAAAAGACTTCCAGTTCATTTCGACTTACAAAAGATATCTTTTCATTCCGAAAGAAACTGAAAACATGCTTACCTATCTCCATTTCGAAGGAGTAATGACTTTTGCCAAAGTCTATTTAAATGGAATGCTGCTTGGCGAACATAAAGGCGGTTACACTGAGTTTGATGTGCTTTTGAATAAAGCTGCTAAGTTTGGTGAACACAATGAGCTAGTCGTTGTCGTGGATTCAACCGAACGCAAAGATATTCCTCCATTTGGCGGACAAATAGACTATTTGACTTACGGCGGAATATACAGGGAAGTACAGGTGAAGTTCCTGCCTCAAATTCACATATCAAACATTTTCTGCAAAACATACGATGTCCTCAACTCAGAAAAGAGATTGGATGTCGAAGTTTTTATACATGCAGAAGGCAAAATTAAAGAAGGAGTAGAGATCAAAGTTAAGGTCACAAAAGGCAGAAAAACTATCTCAAAATCTTCAGAGCTAGTTAAACTAAGCAATCTAGAAAATAAAGTAATAGTATCATTCAGCGGTCTAAAAGATATCAAACTCTGGGATATTGATTCTCCAGAACTTTACACCGTCGAAGTTGAGCTCACAGGACATGACACTGACTCAAGAAAAATAGGTTTTAGAACGGCTGAATTCAAACCTGACGGCTTCTACTTAAACGGCAGAAAACTCAAAATATTTGGGTTGAACAGACATCAATCTTATCCATACATGGGATATGCTATGCCGGCAAGATGTCAGAAAAAAGATGCCGATATTCTAAAATATGAACTTTCTCTGAATACTGTCAGGACATCCCATTATCCTCAATCCAGACATTTCCTAGATAGATGTGACGAAATAGGATTATTAGTCTTTGAAGAAATCCCTGGATGGCAGCATATCGGCGACAAAGATTGGAAGAAAGTAGCTGTTCAAAATGTGAAAGATATGATCGAAAGAGATTGGAACCGCCCTTCAATAATAATTTGGGGAGTGAGAATTAATGAATCTCTCGACGATCATGACTTTTACGCTGAAACAAATAAAGTGGCTCATGAACTCGATCCGACAAGACAAACTGGCGGTGTCAGATATCTCAATAACAGTGAGTTACTTGAAGATGTATATACAATCAATGACTTCGTCCTCAATGGCGGATCTGTTGCCCTGAGAGGACAGAAAGAAGTTACAGGACAGGACAGATTTGTTCCTTATCTTATAACTGAATATAATGGACACATGTATCCTACCAAAAAACAAGACCTGGAAGAAAGACAGATAGAACACTGCATCCGTCATTTGAGAGTTATAGACGCAGGACGACTGGATAAAAATATCTGCGGAACAATCGGTTGGTGCGCTTTCGACTACAATACCCATAAGGACTTCGGAGCAGGAGACAAGGTTTGCCATCATGGTGTAATGGATATGTTCAGGCTGCCTAAGCTTGCGTCTTATGCTTATGCTTCGCAGATTGACCCTGAAATTAAGCCGATTTTAGAGCCGGTAACAGTCTGGGCCAGAGGCGAAAAAAACGAGTGCCTCGTTTCACCCCTCCTGATACTGACCAATTGCGACAGGATAGACTTTTACTACAATGACAAATTCGAAAGAACCTGTTATCCTGCTCGAAGCTTATTCAAAGGTTTAGAATACCCGCCAATAATAATAGATAAAGTCGAAAGCCAATGGGGATTCTTGTGGCAGAAAGCAGAATTCAGAGGCTTCAAAAACGGCAAACAGATTATCTCCAAAGTATTTTCAAACAGCCAGACTCCCAAAGAGTTAATAGTTGAAGCAGATGATTATGAACTCTCTGCAAAGGAACTTGATGCTACTAGAGTAAAAATAGAAATTGTGGATGAGGTAAAGAACAAACTCTTCTTCCTCAATGGAATTGTCGAACTTGAAATTGCCGGACCAGGCAGAATTGCAGGGCCTTCAAAACTTGTTGTACAGGGCGGAGAAATAGCCTGCTGGATTCTTACTTCGGGGAAGAAAGGAACTATTAAGCTCAAAGTCTCTTATGAGAGAACACCTTCAAAAGAAATCGAAATAAAGGTTAAATAAAACTTGTTGAGATATATAAATTTTAAACAGGAGATAAATAATATGAACAAGCCAAAAGGATTTAGTAAAACACTATTTTCTTATGCGTGCGGTGCATTTGGGCATGATGTCTTTTATGCTGCATTGTCCTCGTATCTGATCATGTTCATAACTTCGCAGCTATTTAACCCGGGACAGACAGGGATAAGTGAAGGCAGTAGCGAAAAGATGATTGCGATAGTAACTACCATGCTTTTCGTGTTGCGATTTGTAGAGCTGATTATTGACCCTATGATCGGAGGGGTGATTGACAATACCCGTACCAAGATAGGGAAATTCAAGCCATGGATACTTTTTGGCGGTACTATAGGCTCTATCTGTATCGTTTTTTTATTTACAGATTTAGGCGGGCTATCAACATCCAATCCAATGTTTTATATTATCCTGTTCATAGGAATATTTGCCGTCCTGGACATAGTGTATTCCTTTAAGGATATTGCTTTCTGGGGAATGATCCCTGCGCTTGCTACTGACAGCGCGCAGCGCGAGAAGGTAGGGGTTTTTGCAAGGATTGCCTCGACTCTCGGGGCTTCCATTGTCACATTCTCAGTTGTTCCAATTATATTATTCTTCTCAAGCAGCCATTCCCAGTCGGCAAATGTAATTGGTGACAAGCGCGGCTGGCTGGTTTTTGCGATATTTGTTGCTGTAGTTTCCCTGGTCGGTGCAATAATAACCATTATAGGTGCCAAGGAACAGAAATCTGCTTTACGCCAGTCCCAGGAAAAAACCACAATTATGGTGATCTTTAAGGCTATTGCGCACAATGACCAACTGCTTTGGCTTGCAGTATCCTATGGCCTTTTTGCGCTGGGATATACTATTTGTTCTTCATTCCTGCTTTATTATTTTACTTACATTTTTGGCAAAGCTTCTGATTTCGCCATAATCGGTACGCTCAATCTGGCTCTGGGTTTTATAGCTGTTGCGCTCTTCCCTTTTTTAAGCAGGCTGGTCAAAGGCAGGAAGAACCTGTTTTGCCTGGGACTCATTACCATGATTATTGGCCTGATTGTTTTTGCTGTGGCAGGAAAGCATTTAGGCGTTATCCTCACGGGTTATATACTTTTCTTCTTTCCTTATCCGATACTTTTCGTATGTGTTTTATTGACGCTTACTGACAGTGTAGAATATGGGCAATTAAAAACAGGAACCCGTTCTGAAGGTGTTACGCTATGTGTCAGGCCGCTGCTGGATAAACTCGCAGGCGCTATTTCCAATGGCGTAGTTGGTTTTACTGCAATATGGGTAGCAATGACAAATAACGCTACAGCACAGAGTGTTGCAGCAGTCCCTGAGAATGTATTGAAGTTCAAGATAGTCATGTTTGGTGTTCCGTGTATTTTACTTATTATTTCTATACTGGTTTTCATAAAGAAGGTTAATCTGACTGAAGCATTCCATGTTAAGGTTCTTGATGAATTATGCGCCAAACTTGGAGTTTCCAAAGATGAAATATCTTCTTAACTTGAGATAAGCTAATAAAAAAGTGAATTTGGTTATGAGTTCAATATTAACACTTTCTGGGAAAACATCGAGTATTGTTTTTAAAGCATCTAACGAAACTATTCCGTCTGTAATTTACTGGGGTGACAGACTCAATTGCAACTTATCAGAAGGGGACATTGTTACCACTCAAGACCTGCCTGTGCCTCAGGCTTTTTTGGATGAAGTAGTCGAAATATCTCTTCTGCCTGAAGAGGGGCAGGGATTCTTTGGAAATCCGGGATTAATCGGTAACGCAGACGGTCATAGCTGGACAACTCAGTTTAAACTCGAAGAAACTATTAAAAATGACCATTCGGTAAAATTCATTTGTGTTGATTCTGTAGCTAAACTAAGAGCTTCTATTGAATTAACTCTTGACTATGAAAGCGATATTCTTCAGAAAAAAATCGTACTGGCTAACCTTGGCGATAAGGATTACTCTTTGCAGAATCTTTCTTTAAGCCTTCCTGTGCCATCGTTTATTAACGAACTTATGGTTTTCAGAGGCAGATGGACTCAGGAGTTTAAAACAGAGAGAATAGATTGGCACGAAGGAACTTATGCAAGAGAAACGCGCAAGGGCAGAACTTCAAATGATAATATTCCATACCTGATTGCAGGCAGGAAAGGTTTCTCAGAAGAAACAGGAACTGTTTATGGTTTTCATCTTGGCTGGAGCGGGAACTCAGGATACAAGGCATCTGTTCTTAATGATGGAAGAAGGATTGTTCAATTTTCTGAACTTCTGCTTTCTGGAGAAATATCTCTAAAGAAGAATGAGGTTTATGAGACGCCAATCATGTATGCTGTTTATTCTTCTTCCGGCCTGAATGGTATATCTCAGGGGTTTCATTCTTTTCTGAGAAAATCAGATACCTTTATTAATCATAAAAGGGACAATCGCCCTGTTCATTTTAATACATGGGAAGCAGTCTATTTTACTCACAAGAAGGAGAAACTCTTCGAACTTGTAGACAAGTCTGCAGAACTAGGAATAGAGAGATTTATCCTTGATGACGGATGGTTTAGAGGCAGGGACGGCGAAAGAGCAGGGCTTGGCGACTGGTTTGTGGATGAAAGGAAGTATCCCGAAGGTTTAGGAGAACTCGTTAAATATGTAAATTCTAAAGGAATGGAGTTTGGACTATGGTTTGAGCCCGAGATGATTAATCCCGACTCTGACCTTTTCAGAAACCATCCGGAATGGATGCTAAAAGTAGATGAGTACAAACAACGACTAGGGCGCTATCAGTATGTCATTAATTTGAGCAATGAAGATGCATACAACTACATCTATCAGAGACTGGACAGCCTCCTTTCTCAATACAATATCGGGTACATCAAATGGGATATGAATAGAGATTTATCCCAACCTGGTGACAGTGATGGAAAGCCATCAGTTCATAATCAAGTCAAGCATCTCTACAGACTTCTGGGTTCTATAGAAGAAAAACATCCTAATGTAGAAATTGAGAGCTGTTCTTCTGGAGGAGCCAGAGCAGACCTTGGCATTCTTAAATATACAAACAGAGTCTGGGCGTCAGACTGTAACGATCCCCACGAAAGACAGATAATCCAGAGAGGTTTTTCATATTTCCTTCCACCGGAAATAATGGGTTCGCACTTTGGTCCGTCGCCTGCGCATACGACTGGAAGAATGGCATCACTCAAATTCAGGATATTGACATCTCTTTTCGGTCATCTGGGATTCGAACAAGATGTCTCTACTCTGACAAATTATGAGAGAATAGAACTCAAAGGGTATGTAGCTTTATACAAAAAGTTAAGACCGCTCATCCATACAGGCTCTCTTTACAGACTTGATACATCCGATAGGAATCTTTTGGCTTTTGCTGTTACTTCCGAGGATAAAAACGAATCAATTCTGTCAATTGCGCAACTTGCCATGCCGGAATTCATGCTGCCGGAAAAACTCTATCTAAAGTTTCTTGATCCTGATAAAAAGTATGAAGTCGATGTCATAGATAGAATTACTCCAACAGCAGGAATTATGAAAAAGGAACCCGACTGGTTAAATGAAAGGATTTTAGTCAACGGCGAATGCCTTGCCAAACTCGGTCTTCAGTTGCCTGTGATGTATCCTGATTCCATACTGTTGATACGATTTAAATCAGTCTAGGCCTAAATAAAAAATATAAGAATTGGAAATACGCAGTTAATAGCGTCAGAGGCGCTACTGAATTTGATTCACCTAGATTATTTCTTTTTTATCAGATTAAGCAAACGGGGAGGTATTCGTCATGAGCGCCTGGTTGATACCTCGTCTTGCTGTAAACTAACTTCCGTTACTAGACGGGTGATTTTAGGTTGTTTAGCAGTTTTCTAGTTTTATGCAAAAATCTCTAGATAACTATTGAACATCCTCATTCCCTCAGGATAAGATATAACTTTATAACTTAGGAGAATAATCTATGAACAAACTATTTGCAGCAATTATCATATCGATAATATCAGTAACCCTATCAGCTAAAGAAGTAATACTTGTCCAGGGGGCTATGGACATGGAAGTTGCAGCACTGATAAAAGCATTAACTAACCCAAAAGAATCCACATATGGTTCATGGACTTACTGGAAAGGCAATATCGGAGATAGTGAAGTTATAGTTTCAAGAACTGAAATTGGATTAGTCAACGCAGCAGCGGCTACAGCCATAGGAATAGAAAAATTTAAGCCAACTATGATCATCAATCAGGGAACTTCCGGAGGATACCCCAAGGAGCTCCATGCTGGAGACATTGTCATTGGCAGTAAGATAATCAACATTGGAGCTACAAGATCAGACAGAAAAGAATCTGATGTACGGGAAAATCCAAGAGACTGGAAGTTCTTTGGTGATGTTCAAAGTTTTAGAATCAAAGGACAGGTAGTAGAGCATAATTATTTTGAAAGTGACAGCAAGCTTAGTGACATAGCTAAAAATATAAAATATGAGCATGGCAAAGTTGTTCTTGGCACCATTGGCTCTGCAGATCAATGGAACAGGGAACTTGATAGGATTAAATATCTCCATGATACTTATGGTATATCAACAGAAGAAATGGAGAGCGTGGCAGCAGCTCAAGTGTCCAAAGCTTTTGATGTTCCCTTCCTAGCAGTCAGGATACTATCCAATTCTGAAATCAATAAAGAAGAGTTTAACCCCAAGACAGCAGATTATTGCCAGGAATATGTAATTAACATTATCAAAGTCATACATCAACCTAAATAAATACTCATAAAATCAAATGAAAAATCCTGAAACAATTGTCATCTTAGATTTTGGTTCCCAATACAGTCAACTTATAGCAAGAAGAATAAGAGAACTTAACATTTACAGTAAAATCCTTCCTTTTTTTGCTACAATTGAAGAGATAAAAGAAGAAAACCCATCTGGAATCATATTAAGCGGAGGCCCAGCAAGCGTCACAGATCCCAATTCCCCTTCATGTGATCCTAGAATATTCAACCTCAATAGTCCTATTTTGGGAATTTGCTATGGTTTACAGCTAATGGTAAAAATGTTGGGAGGGAAAGTCACTAAGAGCCCTTCGCGCGAATATGGACGAACTGATTTAAACATAGATAATAACAACCCTCTCTTTTCTGGAATCATTCAAGATAAGTTCAATGTATGGATGAGCCACGGAGATAAGGTTGACAAGCTTCCGGAATCATTCAGAACAATAGCAGCTACTTCAAATACGCAGTTTGCAGCGGTAATTTGCCCAGATAAGAATTATTACGGCGTACAATTCCATCCCGAAGTAGCTCATTCTGAAAACGGATTTAAAATGCTTTCGAATTTCTGTATAGGAATTTGCGGTGCAAAACAAAACTGGACAATGAAATCCTATATAGAAACATCAGTAAACGACATTAAAGAAACGGTAGGAAGTAATAAAGTCATACTTGCTTTAAGCGGCGGTGTTGATTCCTCTGTCGCAGCAGTGCTTATAAATAAAGCAATTGGAAAACAGCTTACCTGTATATTCGTAAATAATGGAGTTCTTCGGAAAAACGAGGCAGAAAGAGTTCAGAGTTTATACGCAAGGAATTTTAATCTTGATGTAAGATGCATAGATGCTGAAAACAGATTTCTTAGCAAACTTGTAGATGTATCTGATCCTGAACAGAAGCGTAAAATAATAGGCTATGAATTTATAAGTATCTTTGACGAGGAAGCTTCGAAAATAAAAGATGTTAAATTTCTAGCTCAAGGCACCACATATCCTGATGTTATTGAAAGTATTTCTATTGCCGGGAACCCAAGCGCAATGATTAAAAGCCATCATAATGTAGGCGGGCTTCCTGAAAAAATGAAACTTAAACTTCTTGAGCCGCTTCGCTGTCTTTTCAAAGATGAAGTCAGAAAACTCGGATTCGAACTTGGAATGCCTGAAGAAGCTGTTATGCGCCAACCTTTTCCCGGACCAGGTTTGGCAGTAAGGTTGTTGGGAGCAATCACTAAAAAAGACTTGGATGTTCTTAGAGAAGCTGACCAAATACTCATGGACGAAATGAAAAAAGCCAATTTTTATTACAAAGTCTGGCAGTCATTCGCTGTTTTATTGCCTGTAAAAACAGTAGGTGTGATGGGAGATGAAAGGACATATGAAAATGTTATAGCTCTCAGGATAGTCGAAAGCAGCGACGGAATGACAGCAGATTGGGTGAAGATGCCCTATGATCTTCTGGAAAAAATATCAAGCAGAATAGTCAGCGAGGTAAAAGGTGTAAATAGAGTAGTCTACGATTTGACATCAAAGCCTCCTGGCACCATTGAATGGGAATAGAAAGCATTATCGAAAGATGGAAATAACAAATTTTTTATCTGTTAACAACCTAATAATATAAGATCTTATGC
>JBAXXY010000001.1:0-96124 GCA_037127655.1 Lentisphaerota bacterium | reverse complement strand
GCTCCGCATGGTATATGGTGGATGGTTCATATTTAATGATTAATGCGCTATTGCATCCGCCGAAGGCCAGTGAAGTAGATAATGCATATTTAGCCTTTATAGCCATAGCCGCAGCAGGAGGGACTAAAATGTCTGTATCCTTATTTTTATATCTACAGCTTCCTGGGATTTCTTGTTTCTTCAGCGCCAACGCGGTAATAACCGCTTCAATAGCGCCTGCAGCTCCAAGAGTATGTCCGGTTTTTCCTTTAGATGAGAAATACGGGCATTTATCGCCGAATATCCTGGAGAATGCATGGCCTTCAGCAAGGTCGTTGTGAATTGTTCCTGTCCCATGTGCATTTATAAAGCCTATGTCTTCGGCTTTCAGTCCGGCACGATTCAGAGCGCTTCTAATGGCGCGCTCTATTCCGACTCCATCTGGATCAGGTTGTGTAATATGTCTGGCATCCCCGCTTGCAGCATAGCCTTCAACAAACATATCAGAAACTCGTTTCCGTCGAGAAGCTGATTCCTTAGTTTCCAGTATTAGCACTGCGGCTCCTTCTCCAAGGTTTAAGCCATCACGATCACGATCGAACGGACGGCATAGGCTCTGCGAAGTGACTCCCAGCGAATAGAATCCGGCTCCAGAGACACTATGGTTCTCATCTGCTCCGCCAGCGATAACAATATCGCAGATGCCGCCATTAAGCCATGACATAGCTACTCCGATGGCATCTGTCCCTGATGCGCAGGCATTACTTACGGTCATTGCAGGGCCAGCCAGAGAAAGCCGTTTTTTGACATATTCCGCGGGATTGCAATCAAAAAATCTTTTGATGGGTTCTACATCAAGCAAATGTTCGCGAAGCTTGCGATGAAAATTCATGTCATTAAGGAAGCTTGCAGATGTGGTGCCAATACAAACTCCAACTCTGGATGAATCGGGAATTTCGTTCAGTCCAGCATTAGCAAGCGCTTCATCAAGCGCTTGCGTCAGAAGATCAAGACAACGGTATTGTTTGCCATTGGAGTCGTCTAGCGACGACATGAAGACAGTCTGAGATGTTTCAGACAATCTGGTTAATTCGGGCGCATCATCGCCTAGCAGTCCATTCCAAGTGTCTTCACAGTTCTTTCCTGCCGGGGAGATACATCCCATGCCTGTAATGCTAATGCTCATTAAAGATACACATTTTATAGTTTTATTTATTGCATAGTTTACGACATTGTATTTTGGAGTCAAGCTATTAAATCCCCAAGATTAGTGTGATGGCACTAGAAATGAGAGTTACAATGTTTATTCCTTCCACACATCGCTGAAAAGGAAACACTGTTCAGGGTATTTCTGGATCATTTTTTCGAGCGCCCTAACATATTGACTTACCAAAGGCTGAATTGTTTCTTTAACCATTGCCTTAGATTTTATCTGAGGATAAATCGGGCTATCGCTCCAGACATGATATCCGCGCACTTTATCTTTGCAGACAAAGAAGGGGATAACAGCGCTTTGGGTTTTCGCGGCAATAACCCAGGCTGAATATGGGAAGTAGGCGCTTTCCCCGAGAAATTCGACTTTAACGGTATCGGCCCCATACGCCCGGTCCCCCATTAAGCAAACTACTTCGCCCTCACAGAGAGCGGAAGCTATCTCAACACCGCCATGACCTGGACCGTCAGTAGAAATATACGAGATGTTACCTGCGGAACTATTAACTTTTAGATACTTTTTGACAGCTGAATTTGTCTCAGGACTTACGACAATATTAACTTTGCAGTTTAGTTTTTTCAGTCCCTCTAATGCCAACTGCCAGTTCCCAAAATGCGCCCCGAGAAGAATGATCCCGATTGATTTGCGTTCAGCAAGTTCAGAGAATGTGTCATAGCCGACAGAAGTGTAATTAAATGAGATTAAACCAGCGTTAAATGCTGTCCTGTCAAGCAGTATCCATGCCTGATTGACGAAGAGTAAGTAAGTGAATTTCATGCGTCTAAAAAATCCGGCACCTGGCATGATATGGCGCACATAAGGCATGGCGTTTTTAACTGCTGCCCAGTCAAAAATAAGGTAATAAAAACATACAATAGCCGCCATGTGCCTGGCATGCTTGAGTCCGACGATACGCAGAGTAAAGTGAAAAAACATAAATCCGAAACTGTTGCCCCGTTTTGGAGGCGTGTTTTTCTGGTTAGACATATTTCTTCCTCCGAATCAGCATCGCTGTGACATAAACAATCAGTGCGGTCAACAGTGACAGTGGCAAGCAGAGTATTATTGCGCCTATCCACCATTCGATAATAAGTGAACCAATCTGCATCAAAACATTGTCAAATGTTATCTGCGTCAACCATTTTCCGTGGCGGATAAAATAGCCAACTTCGATGCAGAGTAGAGGCGTAAATGGAGGCATGAAGAAATGTTGTATGTTAACAGCCATTACTTTATTCAAGTGCAATCGCACAGAGGCATAGATAATCGCCGCCGTATGAAATCCAGGTATTGGCAGAATGGCAAGAAAAGCTCCTGCTCCTGCGGCTGTCGCCAAACCGCCGGGTGTCGCATTCTCAAACAACAATTCACGCAATGCAAGAAGCGGATGTCTGATAAAATATCTCATTGACTTAGTGTCATCTGCCGTCTTTACTAGTTTTTTGCGTGGGATCGGAATCATTCTCAGTCCAATCAGATGCATATTGATCAGTGTGATGCGGAAGTTGTCTAGAAACGGTCGGAAAGATGAGACACGATCCTTTGGGTTTTTTGGGTACCAGACACGAATCGGGATATTTTTTAATGTAATTCCAGCCCATGCCGCCTTAACCAAAACCTCTATTTCAAAGTTATAGTATGATGAAATAAAACTCAACTGAGAAATGTATTTCACCGGATAGGCGCGGAATCCCGACTGAGCGTCTTCGACTTTACAACCGGTCTCCACCATGATCCAGAAGTTGGAGAACTTGCGTCCGAAATTGCTGCTTCCTGGTATGTGATCTCCTGAAAAGTCTCTTGCTCCGATGATGATGGAATGGTCGTCTTCGGCCAGTATCGGAAGAAAGTTTTGAACATCTTCAGGGTAGTGCTGTGCGTCGCCGTCAATAGTGATCATATATGTCACATTGCGCTCATTGAGGTAAGATAAAGCTGTCATAATAGCTTTGCCTTTTCCCATATTGCACTCATGCCTGATAACAGCAATTCCATTGATGCCGGATAGTTTTTCCGCAACGATGCAGTCAGTGCTGCCGTCATCGATGACCAAGACTCCATCAAGGGGCTGTTTGATAGTTCTTTCTACTATGTCATGGATCGTTGCTGCGTTATTGTAAGTAGGGATTACTGCCCAGACGGAAAATTTATATTGGTCTTCGCAATTGTTCATTTTGCAGTTTCTCCTGCAAGCGTGGTTTGTAGTTTTCGGTAGAGGCGTAATTCCTTACTCTTGGCATGAGGAGGAAATATTACATGCTTGGCGTTTTTGAATCCATTCTCCAGCGTATTGTATATTTGATCCCTTTGCACTGACGGGGAATAATAGAATGTAGGAAACAGTAAATTATGATCGTTAGATATGATACCTTCTCGTTTGGCAATAGTCTCAATTGGAGTATTTGGCAAAATGCGGATGCCCATAAATACAAAAGCTGGAACTTGTTTAAGTTGCTTTATATTATCAATGCCATCAAGGAGTGTCGCCATAGTCTCATTGGGTCCGCCTGCGATATACGAACATGATACTTGTATGCCTTGATTAAGAAATGCGGCGCATGACTTTTCAACTATTGCAAAGTCATAGTTTTTGCCAAGCCCAAGCAGTGTGGCATCAGTCATGCCGTCTGCTCCTAGCTCTACAGTTTTGATCCCTGAACGCCTCATCAGGGCAATGCTTTCTTTATCGAAATCATCTGGCGTGAAAAACGCGCTCCATGGAGCTGAAATTTCATGTTTAACCATGGCCTCCAGCAGTTCAAGATAGGCGCCGCCAGGGTCATTGAATATAGAGTCGGTAAAGTAGAACGATTCAGGATGAAATTTATCCCGCAGAAATATCATCTCATCAATAATGTCATCGCATGAACGATGGGTGCATTGCTTCCCTTCAAGTAACGGATAGGAACAATAGACGCAACGATGCGGACAGCCGCGTTTTGTCTGAATGGGAAGGATGCCTGTTTCACGCAAATAGTATTTTGCGATATCATCATCATAATCAGCTCCGCTAAATGCAGGAGGGAAATTAGTGGCATAGAGCAATGAGTCAATTTTAGCGCCACTCTCAAGCGCCTGAATTAATGCTAAAATAGCGCATTCCCCGGCTCCGACAATGCCGTATTCTGCTCCGATATAAGCAAGAATAGCCTCTGGCATCAGCGAAAAACCTGCACCGCCAAGAAATATTGGTGACTGCGCTTCATCACGGATAATCTGCTTTATAAGCACAATATCATCCAGAAAAAAACAGGGGTTAAGACTGTTGACATTATCTATATTCCTAATGCCAATTCCGACGAGTTGCGGATCGAAATTAGATATAGTATTTTGCAAAGAAGCGTCGGTTACATTACTGCCAAGCATATCAATTAGTTTAACTTCATGATTGTTTTGTCTCAGGACTTTTGCAATAACTCCAAGCCCGAGAGGAAAGACAGCATAAGGATCAATCGAAAGGTTATTTGATATCAGCAGTATTCTCATTTGGGTTTCCTTTCGAATGTTTGCGTGCAAACTCAAAAATCGCTTCGGGTGTTGATTGTGCGGTCCAATTTATCTGAGCCTTTCCGCCTGAGGAGATAGCCAGGCAGACCAAAGTATCAGCGCTTCGGTAAGAAAGAACCATGATTTCTGCGTTGTTGCTGGAGATAAGATCAGAAGCTGTGTTCAGCAGTTCTTTCCAAACATCGCGTTCGTCGCGAATATATAGCAGCGGGCCTCTCAGGCCAAGGCAGATGGATGCGTCAACGGCGGCGCTTGTCGGCAGCGTGTGTACAAACAAACTTGACCGCCCCAGTTCCCTTCCTCCTTCAATGTAATCAGCAAAATATGCTTCTTGGTCGTATTCATGTTCAAAATCATCAGCGACCAGCAGTCCTACTATTGGTTCAGGGGCAAATCTAATCTTGCTATCGCGCAATGCCAAACCCACGGCCAATGCGAAGACTTTAGCATGGATAGAGAATCTTCTAAAGTTGGACCAATTGCCGTTTTCCCAGTCTTTGTCTGATAATTTCTCTTTTAGTTCGGCAGGAGTTTTAAAATTATAATGCACTCCATTGAATAGAGATTCGCATTCGCATGAGCGTATGAGGCTTCCGCCTATTATTCGTGAATAATTCATTGATATACAATTGGTTGTTATATGGCTGTGTAAAAACAATCGAAGCATTTAATGCTATTAAAGGTTAGAATAGTCTGATTAAGTCAATCTTTCAAGATTGAAACTTGTATGCGAAGTGATTGAAGGATCTTGATTAGTCCGAAAACCTACCCTATCCTAAAAGCTGAATAATAATCAAAGTATAAGGGTATAGATATATGTCCATGCTATCAAAACATGCATTTATTATCGGAGGAAGCCGAGGGATTGGCCGTGCTACGGCTATCAAACTTGCCAGACTTGGCTTTGACATTGTTTTTTCATGCAGAAGTTTAAGCAAAGAGGCTGAAGAGACAAGAGAAACCGTCATTGCTGCCGGCGCAAAGTGTGAGATTTTAACTTTCGATGTAGCTGATCGCAGTGCTACGGTAAAAGCAGTGGAAGCAATAATTGAAAAAAACTTGCCGGATGTTGTCATCTACAATGCCGGGATTGCAAGAGATAATCTGATGGCATTTATGGCGCCAGAAGAGTGGGACGATGTCATGCGTGTTAATCTTGATGGTTTCTATAATTCTGTTCAACCGTTTATTTTTCCAATGCTGTCCAGGAAAAGCGGACGAATAATAATTGTTACATCAGCCTCAGGGCAGGTTGGGCAGGCTGGACAAGTCAACTACTCTGCGTCTAAAGCCGGATTGATTGGCGCGATGAAGGCTCTTGCCAGAGAAATTGGCAGAAAAAACATCCTGGTTAATGCAGTAGCGCCCGGTGTGATTGAGACTGAAATGACTTCGAAACTACCCAAAGACAAAATTCTTCCGATGATACCGCTGAATCGTTATGGCAAGGCTGAAGAAGTCGCTTCAGTTATCGGATTCCTTGCAGCCGAGGAGGATATTTATATCCACGGACAAGTTATAGCTGTCAACGGTGGACTGGTGATTTGACCGATGGACACGATGGATTTGAAATATGATGATTTGGTCGTAGGCAGTGGCATCAGCGGAATGTCGGTGGCTTTGTTGCTGGCAATGGCAGGGCGCAAAGTTTTACTTATTGAGAAGCAGGCAACTATTGGCGGAAGCATGCGCCGTTTTAAATGCCAAGGTATTCCTTTTGATACCGGCTTCCATTTCACAGGCGGTTTTGGCGGCTTGCTTTCGGATATGCTTCGTGTTCTTGGAATGGAAGATGATATCCGTCCTGAATTTCTTGATGACCCAAAGAGAAACCGTATCTACCTTGAAAACTCCGATTCGATGTATGAAATGCCATCGGGTTTAGGTGCAATCGCCAAGGAATTAAAAAAACACTTTCCCGATGAATGCGAAGTCATTGACAAATGCTTGCAAATGGAAGAGGCCGTTGAGAGAAGCACTCCATTTATGGATCTGAATAAGTTAAACTCAGAAGAACTCTTTATCTTGATGCGGCAGATTGATGAAGATTTTATCCCACTCCAGGAATATCTTGATTCGATTACTTCCAATACCAAATTACAGGCCGTTCTAGGTAGTTTTGCTCTATGTTACGGCAGTCCGCCTAATGTGACGCCGCTATCTGTGCATTGCCGTGCGGCGATAGGTATGAGTAAATCTTTGGCAAGGGTTGTCGGCGGAGGCGATGCTTTCATCAAGTCCTTCAAGCGCCGCGCCGCTGAATTGAATATTGACATTATGACCAATACTGAAATTTCTGACATTGTTCAAAGGCGTGGCAAGACTATCAACGCTGTGAAGTTATCAAACGGCGCGACATGCCATTTCGAAAACTGCATTCTATCAATCCATCCACGAGAGATACTTTCAATTCTGCCTGAGGATGTTGTAGCGGAACCAACCCGTCAGGCAATAGAGAAATACGAAGAAAGCTTTTCGTTTTTTTCGTTATTTGCGACCATCCAGCTAGATCATGATGTTCCATGCTCGTTGACTTCGTATCTTACTTCTGACAATCTTAATGCGATTATCAGTACAGACTCCGATGAGTGCGCAATGGCTATTCTTACCGGAGTTGAAGTCGTCGGAAGTGATAAGGTAAATGTTCTTTGCGCCTTCGAAAATGAGTTCCCCAAAGAAGCTAACCGATGGAAAAATACTGCTTGCAGGAAAGCTGACGATTCCTACCAACAATACAAAGAGACCCGCGCCAAAGCGATGATCAAAAAGATTGAAAAGGTTTATCCGGAGTTTACCGGCAAAATAAATATTCTTAGTACATCGTCCACATTGACATTTGAGGACTATATTCCGCCGCTTGGGTCGGCATACGGTATCATGCACAAAGTAGGCGAACAAAGTTTATTCGGCCGACTTCCGGTCAGGAATTTTTATGCTATCGGGCAAAGCGCGCTAATGCCGGGAGTTATTGGCGCAATGCTCTCTTCATTTATCATTGGCCGCTGTCTGCTCGGCCGCAACTTCCTTTCCTTTAAGCATATAAAGTAAATTGGAAGGGTCTCTAGCCGTTGTATTTAAGGACTAATATAGTGATGTCATCGGACTGCTCGGCAGTTGACGCGTGGAATGCCACTGATGACAAAATATTGTCTGCTATATTTACTACGGTTTTATCCTTATATTCTTCAAAAATTTCAAGAAGTTTTTCATCAGTGAACTGAACATCGTCCTTGCTCATGGCTTCAGTTATTCCATCAGTGTATAAACAAAATATATCATTTTTATGTAGTGTAAGTTTATCGCTTTTGTATTGAATATCTTCTATTACTCCAAGCGGAGGGAGAGGATCATCTGAATTCAGATATCTAAATTTGTCGCCCTGTTTGATGAGCGGAGGATTATGTCCAGCGCTGCAATATTCCAGAACACCTGTCCTGATATTCAAAATAGACATAAAGAAAGTGACAAACATAGCTGTCTCGCTTTCTTTGGAGAGTTCTTTATTCATTGAGTTTAAAACCTCGGCAACATCTGAAGTCAGGCTGGTTTTTGACCTTAAAAGCGTCTTTGCTATTGCCATAAAGAGAGCTGCAGGGACTCCTTTGCCAGACACATCGCCTACGGCAAAGCATAATCTTTCGCTATCAATGAAGAAAAAGTCGTACAAATCTCCTGCGACTTCCTTTGCCGGCAGTAGTTTTGCATACATATCAAATTCTTTGTTCGCCGGAAAATTATGAGGAAGAAGACTCTGCTGAATTTCTTTGGCAATTATCAGTTCTCTTTCTATTTTCTCTTTGGCGGCAGTAGTTTTTTTGAGGTTAGTCACATACTCTATGAGACTGTCCTGCATTTTGATGAAGGAACTGCTCAGCATCCCTATCTCGTCATGCGAAGTGACTCTCGGAATCGCGGTATTGAAATCACCCTGACCTATTTTTTGCGTTGCCTTTGCCAGGCTTCGAAGCGGCATTGTAGCCCTGGCAGATAAAAATATTATCATAGCAAGCGTAATGAGGTAGCCTATTATTCCGATTATAAAAAGCTCAAGCGTAGTAGCATCAAGTTTGGAGTATAGCTCATCTTCAGATATGACTATTCCCAAAGACCATCCTGTGGTTTCTAAAGGTTGATAGTAGTTTAACACGGTTTTTTGGAGAGTACGGGAAAAATACTGTATGCGTCCTTTATTGCCTGAAGTCATCGCTTCTCCGATTTTTTTCTCTTGCGGGTCATTATATTTCACTGCTAGGTCCGCAAATGTGACGCTCTTTTTAAAGTATGTTTTATTTGGATGAGAAATAAAAACTCCCTGCGATGACAGCAGAAATGCATATCCGCTTTCAAATATTTTTATTTTACTTACAAGTTCCTGTAGCCAATCTAGAGAAACATCACAGGCAACAACCCCGAAAAACTCTTCTTTTTCATTGATATCTCTGTAGAAGGGATAAGAATAGGTGACCATCCAGATATTGCCTCCATCTTCATCATAATACGGTTCGCTCCAAACTCCTCTTCCTGTTTTCTTAGGCTGGGTGTACCACTCCCATTTGAAATAATCATAAGAGTCATCATTCTCCTCACCGCTGGAATATGTCAATCTTCCATCAGGCCTATACCAGTAAGGATCAAAATATTTTTTCTTTGCATCAAACATATAAGGTTCAAAGGCTACAGTACAACCATAGATTTCCTTGTTGTCTTTAACAGCATCAAGCAGCAGATCTTTTATTTCTGCCTCAGAAAGAGAAGCATTATCCATGACTCGCCCAAGACCTTCAGCGACTTTTTGCACAGGAAGAAGAATGTTGTCAACTTCGTTAAGAGTGGACTGCTCGAGGTTATATATATTTTCAGCATTGCTTTCCAAGATGATTCGCTTGGAAATATGATAATTGTAAACCAAGACAGATATAAAAATAATCACTACAGCAGTAATGATATATAAACTCAGTTTCAGCGCTAAACTTTCTTTTATTTTAAATCTCATTTTTCAGCTTCTTAATATGTTTTAATTAACAGCCTTGTGCTTCTGAGCAGGATTATATCACATCTTGCGAAAAATTAAGGATTGCTCTATAATTCAGCAAACTTAAATTTATAAAAGTGAGGGCAATATGGAAAAACTAATACTGGGAATAATATCAGTTTCTTTGCTAAGTACAGTCATTAACCTTAACGCTGGTTTTGAACCCTCAAACTGGCCTGACCAGTTTTCCAATGGCGCATTTTCGACAAAACCGTACGGAACAGTTTCGGATGATATAAAAGGCACTATTAAAGACTATCCGAATGCTATCAATGCGATCTGCAATTACTCTGAAGGACAGGCGGATTGGGTAGTTAATGGCGCGACTGATGAACTCAAAATAAAATTCCCTGCCTCTGCTTTTGTTACTCTCAATTTTGCCTATATGCAGAAAGATGTCGTCCCTGTAATTATTTTCTATACAACGAATTGGAGTGAATCAACTCCTAAGATGATTCGTGATTTTGAACAGGACAATATGGCAAAACATTTTGCCAATCTGATTATTGACTGCCAGCTCATTGGCTACATGCATAGCAAATTCCCTGAGAAACCTATAGCCTCGATGATTATAAATCCTGACTTTCTGGCTGAACTCCAAAAAAATCTTTATTTTTTAGCAAATCAAAAAGCTCTCACAGACAACAATACATGGACTGCAACTGATGCAAATGACTTTGTGAAAAATGCTCTTGGCACTGAACTTAAAGTCACAAAAGCTCTACAGAAAGCCGTTTACTTCTGTGAAAAATCTAAGCTTCCCTGGAAAACCAAAAGCCTCACTCCGATTTTTATTGTAGAAGATATGTGCTCAACTGTTATAGGCAATGAAGGCACTATTCCTGATTGGGATTCCAAAAGCACAACAGGATTTAAAGACCAGTTTGAAGCATTAATGAAGAGCAGCTGGGCATCCATAAAAGATTCAGATTATCAGAGCCAGGCTATACCTGCAGAAATCACAAATGACTTTACAGGGTATATCCAGGCTGTTAACTATCTGGTCAAAGAGAAAACAAAATTTGATGCAAATGGCGCTTATGCCGGCAAGGAGTCAGCGACTTTCGGATGGTCTGGAAATAATTGGGCTGTGTCTTACGGTAAAAACCTTCAGGGCGCGCAATGGATTCATACAAATGCTGATTTTGCCAAGATTAAAACTTATGCCGCACAGATGTACGACACATGGAATAACTTGAAAGTTTATTCAGGGAACTGGGCAGGAGACTTCATCGCCTTTGACAAGTACGAAAGAAATTCTTTTGCTTTGATTAATGGAGAAGATTATTTTGCCCGAGGTTGGCTTTGGAATCAAGAGGAGTGGCTGGATTATCTGGAATTTATAAAATATTCAACAGTCGCTCTTAATAAGCCTGCTCTTCTCTTCCAAATACCCGGAGGACATCTCGGATCTGATGTGACAGATCGAAGTAAGATGTCCACAGAACCTCAGTTTTTCTTTGGAGATTCGGAATTTTCCATCCCGACAAGTGTTGCTGACCTTAAACTTTCGGGCGAATACAAGACCCGAGCTTCAGAGACAGTCAGTGCTTTCTTGACTAAAAACTGGAGTAATGAACATATAACTGATGCCGTAAATTCCAATATATTTGCAATTATATGGGGCGGCGGCACTACAACGAGTATTGGAAATTATCCTGCCACATACGCTGATGGCGGATGGTTGGCTGATAAAATAGATGAAAGCCCGATGAAACACCTTTTGCCTACTGCGCTTAGCAAATAAGTTCCCTCAAAAGCAAATAAAAATCCCCTGACAGTTATGAACCATCAGGGGATTTTTTTTGCTTAAATTTTAGTTAGACCATTTCTTTGAAGTAACTTCAAGCGACACAAGTGTTCTTGTGTGTGTAAGGCCTTCAATTACGGTCATTTTTTCGGTTAGAATTTTAGATAGCTGAGTTACATCATTTACCTTCAGCATGACAACAAGGTCAAATTCACCTGCGACTGTGTGAACTTCTGTTACTCCCTCAATTACGGCGATTTTGTCTGCTACGCTTTTGAGTTTGGCTCTTTGAACATTGATTAAAATGATAGCTGTCGTCATTTTTAGCTCTCCTCTATTTTGTTGGTATGTGGTAACTATATTGTTTTAGGATAACAGAAAAATTAGAGTTTGCAATCATTGGACAAGCACTCGAAAGAAAATTGAAATTTTCCAATCCTTACACTAGTATTAAGCCTCACGCTTTATTGCACGCAAATAAGAATTTTGAAATAAGGATAAAATATGAAAAAATCATTATTAGGAATCTTAACTTTTGTATCTATGGTCTTTCTTTCAGCCGGACTCAGCGCCATAGAAATTCCCAATCCTGTAAGAGGACAATTCTACCCAGTTTATTACGAATGGATGGACCCGACAGTAACCCAAGTTCCCTTAGATAAAGTAAATGCTACATTCATTGCCTTTGCTCACACTATGCCGGGAGATGGCGTCCAGCTACCTCCAAGTGTCTCGCCTAATGCCAGCCCCTATGCGGCAATTGACCCTAGTACTTACACTACTGACAAAAATGCCTTCGTTCTTTGTTATGAAAATGCGCGCGGCGTCTGGAATGGAAAAAGAGTTCCTCCGGCTACAGGAGATACTGACCATGACAGAATCCTTAAAATTGCATCTGAAGCCCATAAAACTCCGGGCAACAAAGTATTGATTAGTTTAGGTTGGAATCAGCAGGACTGGCAGAATATATCTACAGATTTGAACTCAGGTAATCCTCACTTTGTCAGCAGTGTAGTGCAGTTTATGGAAGACAATGACCTTGACGGCTTCGATATTGATTATGAGGGCGTAAATGGAATATCAGAAACTGACTTTACAACAATATGCCAGCAGCTTAAATCCGCCTTTGCCGGCAAATATATTCTTTCATTAACTCCTTATCAGACAAGCATGTTAAATCAAATCAATATGGCTTGCTTTGATATGGTCAACTTCCAAACATATGTATCACCAGATCAATACAGTTCATTTTACAATCAATTTACGACTAGTTTTAATGTGCCTGCAAATAAAATGTCTTTTGGGACATGCGAAGACACTCCTGATAGCCATGACTTTTTAGGCGCTGTAACTTTTGCCACTTCTAATAGCGCCGCTGGAGTTTTCAATTGGCAGATACAGGATGATCAAACTGAAAAAACTCATAAATACAAAACCCCTTCAGGCGGGAATGTTACTTATAATAGTTTTCCATCAGTTAACTATTTCTACGACTACATGAAATAACCGTTAAATTCACTTATTTAAAGATAAAGAGAAAAATATGAGATTAGATGGAAGAAAAGAAGATCAGTTAAGGCAGATAAAAATTATTCCTGATTTCCTCAAACAGGCTTATTCCTCGGTACTGATCGAATGGGGAAATACGAGAGTGATATGTTCTGCCACAGTTGCCTACGAGGTTCCGCAATGGATGAAAAACGAAAAGAAGAAGGGCGGCTGGATAACTTCAGAATATCAGCTTCTGCCGACATCTACCCATACCAGAGTCAAGAGGGAGCGCAATGGTTTGAGCGGAAGAACACAGGAAATACAGAGGCTTATCGGAAGAAGTTTAAGAGGTGCCTGCGATCTAGAAAAAATTGACGGAGTAACGATTTATATTGACTGTGATGTGATTGACGCTGACGGAGGGACAAGGTGTGCAAGCATTACAGGAGCGATGATTGCCCTCAAAAATGCACTGAACAAACTAGTCGCTGAAGGCAAAGTTTCTCCAGATGCCTTTATTCAGAATATTGCGGCAGTCAGCGTGGGAATAGTTGAGGATAAAGTTCTTCTTGACCTTTGTTATGAGGAAGATAAGTCCGCTGAAGTTGATATGAATGTCGTTATGGGAGTCGACGGTAAAATCATTGAAATTCAGGGAACTGCAGAAGGCAAATCTTTCTCAAGAACCCAGCTTGATTCAATGATAGACATCGCTGAGAAAGGACTCAGAGAAATATTTGAAATGCAAAAAGAGTTTTTGGTTTAGATAAAACTCAATAATAATAGATTAATAAATTGAAAGAGAAGTAATTATGCCATTTGAAAGAGGAAGTTTTTCCGTAAAATTTTTGAAACTCTCAAAAGATCTTCCAGAAGATTTTTTGAAGGACTTTAACAGCAACTGCGCAGGGAAGCTCGACGAAGTTAAAAATGAACCGCAAATAGGCTGGGTAAGCGGCCGTCATTTGCTTGAAAGAACAATTGACGAGGAAACAGCCACATTGGGCGGACATATATATTTGTACCTCAGAATTGCTCAACGGAAAGTTCCTGCTCAGCTTATGAAAGCTGAAATAAAGATGGAAGAACTTGTCTATATGAGAGCTACAGGTTCAGCTGATATTCCAAGAAAGATAAGAAAAGAGATAAAAGCAACGGTGGAAGAAAAGAGACTTCCGCAGATGGTGCCATCTATTTCTGGTATTCCGTTTGTCATAGATAAAAGAGACAATAGCGTCTATTTCGGCGCTACTTCTCAGGGGCAGATGGATACTTTTCTTGCCTTATTTGAAAAGACTGTAAAAATCATCCCAATTGAGCTTAGCGCAGAAGAAATTATGATAGAGGAAAAACTTAATCCATCACATTATGCCGGGATGAAGCTCTTTCCAAATGTTGATGATGACCTCATGGCAGGAAGGGATTTTCTCACATGGCTGTGGTTCTTCAGTGAAGAGGACGGAGGAGAATTCGATGTTAAAAATCTAGGTAAATTTGGATTTATGATTGATGGGCCTTTGTCATTCATATCTGATGGAGATGGAGCGCTTGAGTCAGCAGTTAAAAAGGGAAACCCTCTTAGAAGCGCAGAAGCCAGAGCGGCTCTGAATGTAGGGAAAAAGCTTAAGAAAGCAAAAATCGTATTTGCTAAGGATGATGAGAATTGGAGCGCTACATTTGACGCAGACAGTTTTTCGTTCTCGTCAGTTATTCTTCCGCAGGGCGAAGAGATGGAGCATAACAGCCGCTTTGCCGAAAGAATTGATAATCTTCTGACTTTTAAAACTGTATTCAGGGCACTCTTTAGCAAGTTTATTCAGGAAACAAAATCGCCCGACTGGCAGAAGAAAATTGCGCAGATTAAACAGTGGGTGGAAAAAAGAGAATCACTCTAATTTATGAGAAGCGTAGGAATAGTTAAATATCACGATTTCACTTTCGGGATGGATGGAAGCGATGCCTTGGCTCTCGACTGTGGCAAGATGCTATCACCTGTAACTATTCGTTACGAAACCTACGGCAAACTCAACAAGAACAGGACAAATGCCATTCTCATCATACACGCCCTTACGGGCAATGCTCATGCGGCAGGCTACTACGAAGAAAGCGATAAAAAACCGGGATGGTGGGATGAAATGGTCGGCCCTGGCAAAGCGTTCGATACAGACAAATACCATATAGTCTGTAGTAACTGCATCGGAGGATGTTCAGGTTCGACTGGGCCTCGTTCAATCAACCCTAAAACTCAAAAACCCTACAACCTTGATTTTCCGTTTATAACAATTGCCGATATGGTCAGAGCCCAGCACAGACTGATGGACTATCTTGGAATCCCCAAATGGCTCAATGTCGTTGGCGGTTCGATGGGGGGAATGCAGGCTCTTCAGTGGGCGCTAGATTATCCTGATAGAGTTGAAAGTGTCAGCGCCATAGCTACCTGCGCAAGATTGTCTTCGCAGTCAATAGCGTTCAATTGGGTAGGTCGTGATGCCATAATGAAAGATCCCGTTTGGAGCAAATCCAATGGAAACTATGAGAATGAAGTGCCTGAAAATGGGCTGGCCATTGCAAGAATGCTTGCACATATCACATACTTAAGCGATGAGTCTATGAGCAACAAGTTCGGCAGGAAACTCAGGGAAGCCGACAATTACGGCTATGACTTTTCCAAGAATTTCGAAGTGGAAAACTATCTTGAATATCAAGGACAGAGGTTTGTCGAAAGATTTGATGCCAATTGTTATCTCTACATCACAAGGGCAATGGATTACTTCGATCTTGCGGAAAAGTCCAAAGGCGACCTCACAGAGTGTTTTTCAAAAGTTATGTCAAGATTTCTGGTCGTTTCATTTTCAAGCGACTGGCTTTTCTCTCCTTCTAATTCAAAAGATATAGTTAAAGCGCTTAGAGCTAATAATAAAGATGTAGTTTACTGCAATATAGATTCAAATTATGGACACGATGCCTTTTTGCTTGAAGTCGATACGGTGGGCAGGCTTATTTCTGATTATTTAAGCAGTGTTTTCGAAAAGGTTAATAATGTAGATGCATAACAAATATCCAATTTTTAAAAACAGGCCTGATTTGCATATTATTGCGAACATGGTTGATAAAAAATCTAAAGTTCTTGACCTTGGATGCGGAGACGGTTCGCTCCTTGACTACCTTGTCAAAACCAAAAATATTTCTGGTTCAGGCATAGAACTCTATCAGGATATGATTATCGAATGCGTGAAAAGAGGCGTTTCGGTCGTTCACGGGAATTTGAATGAGGGCCTTCCTGAAATCAAAGACAAAACTTTTGATTTCGTAATTCTCAGCCAGACACTCCAGACAATCCATAAAGCAGATTCGCTGCTTAAGGAAATGAGTAGAGTTGGGAAAAAAGTGCTAGTGAGCTTTATAAATTTCGGGTTCTACAGAGCAAGGCTTCAACTGATGTTTGCAGGGCAAATGCCAATAACAAAAACTCTTCCCCACCAGTGGTACAACACACCAAATATTCACTTGGGAACGATAAAAGATTTCAGAATGCTTTGCCACGATTTGAATCTTAAAATTTTAAAGGAGATACCGGCAAATAATACAATGAAGTTTGCCTCGAAGTACTGGCCTAATTTATTTGCAGCCACTTGTGTATTCATGCTTGAAGAACAGTAAAAAATAAAGGGGAATATAAACCATGTCTATAAATAAGAAACTCGACAAATTTATGTCAGCTTTCGAGAATGAAGCTCTTACATTTGATGATGTGTCATTGGTAACGGCTTTTTCAGATTTCCTTCCATCAGAGAGCGATATAAGAACAAAGTTTTCACGCAATATAGAACTCAACATCCCCTTTGTCAGCGCCGCAATGGACACAGTAACTGAAAGCGCTATGGCTATTGCGATGGCCCAAGCGGGCGGAATTGGCGTAATACACAAGAATCTGACTGTCAAGCAACAGGCTGAAGAAGTCAGAAAAGTAAAAGGTTATCTAAATGGCCTTATTAAAACGCCCGTAGTATTCCATGCAGAGCAGACTGTCAGGCACCTCCATAATGAAAGAGAAGATAAAAAATATAAATTCTGCGGTTTCCCAATAGTTGACGATGAAGGAGTGCTACTTGGAATGATCACAAGAAGGGATTTAAAGTATGTCTCTGACAAGAGAGCAAAACTCAAAGATGTCATGGTCGAAACCCTAATTACTGCCCCAGACGGCACTCCCCTCACTAAAGCCTTCGAGATAATGAAGACAAATAAAATCGGCAAACTTCCACTGATAACTTCAAAGGGCAAACTGGCAGGACTTTACAGTTTTGAAGATGTTAAATCAATTATTGATAACTTAAATCCGCTTTACACGAGAGACAATGATCACCGTTTAAGAGTAGCAGCAGCAGCAGGACCATACGAATATGATAGGATAGAGGCCCTAATTGAGGCTCACTGCGATGCAATCGTAATTGATACTGCTCATGGACATTCAAAAGGTGTACTTGAAACAATTACTTGCTGCAAGAAAAAACATCCCCAGATAGATATAGTGGCAGGCAATGTGGGAACAGAAGAAGGTGCAAAGGCTATTATGAGAGCAGGCGCAGACGCAGTTAAAATCGGGATCGGTCCCGGTTCAATCTGCACGACAAGAGTTGTAGCAGGAGTTGGCATCCCGCAAATCAGCGCCATCTACAGGGCATCAAAAGCTGTAGGTAATGATATTCCAATTATCGCTGATGGCGGTATCAAACAGTCAGGAGATGCTGCAAAAGCTCTCGGAGCGGGCGCATCGACAGTAATGATGGGCTCAGTTCTTGCCGCCACTCTCGAAAGTCCGGGTGAAAAAATTTCACACAAAGGCAGAACCTATGTTATTTACAGAGGCATGGGAAGTTTGGAGGCAATGAAATCAAGTGCCGGAAGCAGAGAAAGATATGGCGTCAAAGAAGAGAAAATTGACAATCTAGTTCCGCAAGGTGTTGAAGGGATGGTTCTCTTCAGAGGCTCAGTCAAGGATGTTTTAACTCAATACATCGGTGGAATTAAATATTCTCTGGGGTACTGCGGCACAAAAACTATTCCTGAGCTTAGGAAGAACGCCCAGTTTGTTAAAGTTACCGCGGCCGGATTAAGAGAATCTCACCCGCATGACATAGAGATAACTAAAGATGCTCCAAATTATTCTGTTGACTGATCGATTTGTTAATTTTTTGTTAATACTTTTTGTTAAATAGCGAGTTTTTCAGCTTTCAGCTATAATCGTCCAAAAAGGTTGGTTCTCCTAATCAACTTCTTTTTTCGGCGCCGTCGTCGATATCGTCCACTTTTTCTACTTATTAAACTGAGGTAGTTTATGTTCATTTTTAGACAGAAGAAAAAATATGAAGACGAACAAAAGGCTCATGCAGAGCTAGTTCGCGAACAGCTCAAGAGTTTGTCGCTTCTGAGTATAGACAAACTGATGGGAAAATTCGAAACAGGCGACAGAGGTTTAAAGCCCGATAGAGTTAAAGAACTTCTTGCTATATACGGCAAAAATGTGGTTTCGATACAGAAACCCCCTCCACGCTGGAAGATATTCCTATATTCCTTCAAGACTCCTTTCAATATGATTTTGCTCATCCTTATGCTTGTTTCATACGCTACTGGAGATGACAGCGGAGCTGTGGTTATGGGCACAATGATTCTACTAAGCACGGTTCTGAGATTCTGGCAGGAAAGCAAAGCTGTGATGGAAGCCGAGTATCTAAAAAAACTTGTTCATAACAAGGCTACGGTAGTTAGGCAAATATACGAGAACAAGAAACTAGTTACTAAAGAAATAGATATCCCGATGGAAGATCTTGTACCTGGAGATTTAGTTCATCTTTCTGCAGGGGATATGATTCCGGGAGATGTTAGGCTTATAAGCAGTAGAGACCTTTTTGTGAGTCAATCTGCAATCACCGGCGAGGCTTTGCCTGTAGAAAAACATGAAACTTTTAAAAAACTCAAAAAATCTGCTCCTCTTCAAAGTTATATTCATGATGATAAAATAAAGGGCGAAGCCGCTGAGAAAGCAAGTTCGATAGACCAGCCGACAATGTGCCTGATGGGAAGCAGCGTGGTAAGCGGCACGGCAAAAGCTCTTGTCCTCTGCACGGGGCAAAATACTTTCTTTGGTTCAATGGCATCACAACTTCTTGGAAAAAGATCGCAGACAGCTTTTGACAAGGGCGTTGACAGCGTGGGCAAACTCCTTGTTAAATTCATGGTAGTGATGGCCCCCATAGTTTTCCTGATAAATGGGTTCATGAAAAATGACTGGACTGATGCGTTCCTTTTTGCTATTTCAGTAGCTGTAGGTTTGACTCCTGAAATGCTACCGATGATTCTTAATGCTAATCTGGCCCGAGGAGCCGTTGCTTTAGCCAGAAAGAAAACTGTTGTTAAAAATTTAAGCTGTATTCAGAATTTCGGAGCTATTGATATCCTCTGTACAGATAAAACAGGGACTCTGACTCAGGACAAAGTAGTTCTTATCAAGCACATGGATTTGTCAGGCGAAAAGTCGCCTGTAGTTCTTAAATACGCCTTTCTTAACAGTCATTTCCAGACGGGTCTGAAAAATCTTTTGGACAAGGCAGTAGTAACAAGGGCCGAAGATAAACAAATTACCCCAATTGCCAAGGAATACAGACTCATTGATGAGATCCCCTTCGACTTTGTAAGAAGAAGAATGTCAGTGATTCTGGAGAAAACAGATACCAAGGAAAAACTTTTCATCTGCAAAGGCGCAGTCGAAGAAACTATTAGAAACTGTACGAAAATCGAACTCAGAAGCGGCGAACTCAAGGATATTACGGATGAATACGCCAATGCTTTGGCTGACCTTAAAGACAAACTTTCTGAAGACGGGCTAAGAGTCGTCGTCGTTGCTTATAAACAAATCACGAACTGGGAAGAGGATAAGTTTTCTGTAGAAGATGAAAAAGACCTGATTTTCTCAGGATATATTGCCTTCCTGGACCCACCGAAGGAATCTACCTCTCAGGCGCTTTCGCTTTTGATGCAGCATGGAATTGAGGTCAAGGTATTAACAGGCGATAATGACCTTGTTTCAAGAAAAATCTGCAGAGATGTAGGACTTCCTATCAAAGGAGTTATAATCGGCCCTGAAATCGATAAACTCACAGAAGAAGAGCTTACTGAAAAAACTAAGAATTGCACCGTTTTTGCAAAACTTTCCCCGTCAAATAAAGCAAGAATAGTCAGAAATCTCAAGAATCAGAAGCATGTGGTCGGATTCATGGGCGACGGCATTAATGACGCTCTGGCTTTAAGAGAAGCAGATGTGGGCATATCTGTCGATACAGGCTCGGACCTTGCAAAAGAAGCCGCTGATATAATTCTTCTTGAGAAAAGTTTGCTGGTTCTTGAAGAAGGCGTCAGAGAAGGGAGAAGGACTTTCGGTAATATCACGAAGTACATTCAGATGACATGCAGTTCAAACTTCGGTAATGTATTTAGCGTACTTATTGCCAGCGCAGTTCTTCCATTCCTGCCGATGATGCCTGTCCAGCTGCTTATTCAGAATCTTTTGTATGACTTTTCGCAAATAGCCATCCCATGGGACAAAATGGATCAAGAGTTTATGGCAAAACCCAGAACATGGGATCCTAATTCGATAAAAAGATTTATGCTGTTCATAGGCCCCATAAGCTCTATATTCGATGTAGCTACATTTGCGATTATGTGGTACATCTTTAATGCAAATTGCGATGCCCAGCAGGCGCTTTTTCATTCAGGATGGTTTGTGGAAGGGCTTATAACTCAGACGCTTATTGTTCATATGATAAGAACTGAAAAGATTCCTTTTATCCAAAGCAGAGCATCATTTCCTGTAGTAGCCGGAACAGCGATTGTAATAGCTATAGGAATCCTGTTGCCATACGCTCCATTTGCAAGCCATCTTGGTTTTGTACCTCTCCCATTGACATACTTCCCTTACCTGGTAGTAATGACAATTGCCTATTGCCTTCTGACACAAGCTTGCAAAGTCTGGTATATAAGGAAGTTTAAAACCTGGTTATAAGTAAAAATATATAAAAAGTACAAAAAAACCTTTCAGCGTATTGTTGAAAGGTTTTTCTATTCCAATATAATCTCAGTCAAGATGTGTCCTGTGTTGATAAATCCCTCATCCTTTTTTTGAAAAGGCTTATTAAATGGCAAAAGAAAGTTTCGTTCTTACAGTAGATGTAGGCGCTTGTACTCTGAAAGCAGCTGAATTCCTGCAGAAGAATAACAAGCTTGAGCTTATTAATTTTGCCTGTGTTGAATACTTAAATGAAATAACAGATGATAACCGGCACGAAGAAATTAACAAAGCCTTTTCTTCCATACTTCAAATTCGTAAAATCAGGGCAAAAAAACTCTATTTGTCTATTTCAGGACAGGAAGTTTTCACAAGGTTTGCCAAACTGCCTGCTTCAACAAGCCTAAAGACGCAGAAACTTCAACAGCTCGTCAACTACGAAGCTAAGCAGAATATTCCGTTTCCTATCGAAGAAGTAACCTGGGACTATCAGATTATAAATAGCATAGACAGTGTTCAGGGCGAACTAAGCGTGATGTATGCTGTCATTAAAAGCGATATTATTCTAAGTATCGTAACCGTTTTTGAAAGAGCAGGATTTGAGACCGTCATTGTCGGAACAAGCCCCACTTCTACATACAACTGCATGTGCGCCCTTGAAATCGACAAAGCGGAGCCTTCAGCGCTTATAAATATCGGCGGCAAATGTACAAACATAATATTTATCGATAAAGGCAAATTCTTTGCAAGAGCCATTCCGCTTGGAGGATACTCGATTTCTCAACAAATAAGCAAGGATCTCAATATCCCCTTTAAAGATGCTGAAGCATTGAAGAAGAAAATCGGGTATGTTTCTATGGGAAGCAATCATGAGGAAGGCGACGAACAAAGCGTTGCAGTAGCCTCAAGCATAAGAAATGTCATGATCAGAATTCACGGCGAGATAAACCGTTCGATAAACATCTACAAATCTCAGCGCCCTGACAACAAATTCTCGAAAATTTACTTGGCAGGAGGAAGTTCTATTATCAATTATACAGATACTTTCCTTTCTGAAAAGCTAAAATTGCCTGTTGAATATCTCAATCCTTTCAATCTCATTTCAATATCTCAAGGCGTCAATAGAGAGGAACTCACAGCAGTAGGGCACATGTTTCCTGAGCTTATAGGTCTTGCGGTAAATTCAATTACCTCGTGCCCGATTGAAATATCGCTCCTGCCTCTCTTCATAAAAAGCAAACACCTGCTCAAAAAGAAAACTCCATATTTCTACGCAATAGCCGCAATCATAGTTCTAAGCCTGACTTTAGTTTACTGGGGCGTCCTGACTCAAAGAAAGTTAATTGATGACCTCATTATCTCAAGCACTGATCAGACAAGGAAAATACAAGAAAGCGTAAACTCTGTTCGGGCATTAACCAAAGAGCTCGATTCTCAAAAAGTCGTTTATGCCTCTATTTTCAAAGGTTTAGATGGCAGAAATGCGTGGTTTGAAGTGCTTGATTCGATTCAAAAAGCTCTGCCTGACAACACCTGGCTCGTACTTCTGGAACCTTCAGGACAGCCTAATGTTTCCAGCGATAAGGCAACTCCTCAGGATACCGGAGTAAAATCTATATTCGGCAAACCAAAAACCAGATATCCTCAGGCTGTAGTAACAGCTGAAGCAGGCGCAAAATCCATTGGCTGGATAAGAGTAAAGGCCCACACGCTGGTGCTCTTCAAGAGTCTGAAAACTACTGAGCCCGAAAAATTCAAAGAAAACCTTCTTAAACTTCCGTGTTTCACTGACAAGACTGAAGAAATCGTAATTATTGACTACAAGCCGCCTATCAAGGATTCGGACAACATAAGTTCATTTGATATGATTATAAAACTAAGAAACCCAATACAGGGAAGATGAAGCTCAAACTCAAATTCAAACTAGACTTCTTTAAAAGAAACCCGATAATGAGTTCCATAATCGGGCCTTTACTGCTTATTTCTATGATATTGATTTATATGATTTATGACGAGAATTCAGCTCGTTTGGATTCTGACCTTAGACTAGAGGAACTTAAGGAAAAAATCAGTGTTCTCAATTCGACTAGTCCTTATCCTTCAGAAAAAAATATAGAACTCATCACTAAAGATATTAGGACTCTTAAACTTAATACATACAAACTTGAAGATGTCTTCGGCTATGTTTATGCTAAACCTCTACTGGCTTTTATGAAATCTCTCAAGAAAGAAGATCTAGAAATGCTTGAGACTAAGCTTGATGAACTCGAGAAAGAAGGAAGCAGCGCCACACTGCAGAGGCAGAATGATATAAAGACCAGACTTGAAGTTCTCAAAAGCATGACAGATGAAGAACTCGTCTATGATTTCATAAACTCATGGAAGGTTTACATAGAAGAAGAAAAGAAGACGAAACAGGAACTTTCAGTTGGAGATATTTTCAATAATTTTCGTAAATACAAAAAATACACGCCTGAAGAATTCGACCTTGCCAGAAACGCTTTCCTTATCGAATTTCAGAAAATGACACTCGAACCTTTGAATAAGGATACTATTGACGACTACATACTTGCGTCTCTAGGAATATCACTGGACTTCTCCAGAATTAGATGCAAGAACATAGCTTCAGATATCGAGTCAGGGCTCAACCGCATCTTAACGACAAACAATGTGGCTGTTCAGGGCGGCAAACTCACTCTTTTTACTGAGTTCGCATCAGTACCCAGTGACGATGAAATCCCCTACATAATAAATTACTGCAGATTCCTGGAAGACTTTTTCCAGAGAGTGGCTAAATCTAATATCGAATCAATAGAATCCTACAATAAAATGAATGGCATCAAGGGTTTTGAAGACTCTAATTTTCTCATATTTGAGTATAAGATAGATGTCATTACATCTATGGAGTCACTTAGGACTTTTCTGGACAACCTTCAGGAAGCCTACAAGGAAAACAGGGTTTATGTAGTTGAGGCATTCAGCGTATCAGTCCTGGAAGACAATGTGAATAATCTGCCTCCATATAACCCAAAAGCTCAGATCAGTAATCCTGCTTCACAGATAAAAATACTTCTTGGGACTTCAGATATAGTCAAAGCGTCTATAGTCGTTAATTATGTAATTTTTAAAAAGAAGATTCTCTAATACACATTATATGAAATTTACCTTTGTTAAGAAAAATTGGGAAAAGATGACGCTGGGGTTTATTCTGGCATTATTCATTCTCTCTTTGATTTGGCTGGTAGATCTCTTCTATAAATCTGAGGAAGCCAGAGCTAACGGGGTAACAGTCATCGTAAATAAAATACCATACAAAAACCTGAAGCCTGCATTTTACGATTTCAATGCGACTCTTTCCAGCAGCATCTTGTGGATGCCTTCTGAAAAGAGAGAATTAGACACAAAAGATGAATTTTATATCGTTACTTACACAGATTTCATGAGGCCTTTCAAGATATCTCGCTCCAATGCTCCGAAAGCAGACGGCAAACTCATTCCCTATGAATATTACAAACTTGGTTTTTGCCCAATTACAAAAGACAAACTCATAGTTCCTGATGCAGGATCAGTGGAAAAAACACAGGATAGCGATGGTGACGGCATCCCTGATCTTATTGAGAAGAAGTACGGATTTAATCCTGCAAACCCGGCCGATGCCAATTACGATCTGGACAATGACTCTTTCACAAATCTTCAAGAATATTTATATAATCCTGAGGGCATAGACAATCCTAAAATTCATCCGCCTTTAGTCAAAAGACTTGTTCTTTTAGGCATATCCAAGGCTAAAGTGCCTTTTCTGATAAAGAATATAGTTAAATCAGGGAAGGACAAAACAAAATGGAATATTCAGGTAAACTTTGATGATCCCAATATTACGCCCAGCACACAATTCCTTAAAATTGGCGCGACTGTTGAATTGCCGAATATATCCTATAAAATTACAGACATTGTAGAGCATACCTACGAGAAACTTGACCCCAATCTGGGCGCGATGATTGAGTATGACGATTCTGCAATAATATTACAGACAAGCAAGGGAGAAAAACTTCAGGCGCAAGTCAATAAATATATTTATGAGAAAGACAATCTCGTAACAGTAAAGGATATTTATACGGGAGAAGAATACAAAGTCAGACACAATGCTTCCATCTCGTTGGGAAATAGTTTCATAGGCATTGAGGAATATGAGCTAAAAGATGTTATCATTTCAGAAACAGCTTCAAAAGAATCTCTGGTATTCCAAAGAGACGAAAAAAACTATACTGTTAGAAATTCTACTGATTATATGAGGCCTATAGCCTCAATAAAAGGAATAATAAAGGAAAAATCAGCTACCGATGACACAAAAAATAAATAGGAATTTTATTAAATCGCGAAAGATTTATGCGCTTATGCTTGTTGGCGCTTTCCTTTTGCTTGGTTCGTTTAGTATTTTAGCTGAAACTTCGAGCGACACAGAGTCAGATTCTGCTATCTCCACCGAAGTTGAACTTCAAAGACAGCAAATTGATAAAGAAGTTGAACAGATGGAGCAGAATATTCAATCTTTCGTTGCTGCCGCAAAGTTCCAGGATGCCGAAAAAGAGTATGCCAAAATATCAAAACTCTACGACTCTCTCAGCGATGACCGCCAGATGCAGATAAAAAGATCAATTCTTCAGAGTAAAAAAAATCTTTTCTATAAGAAATGGGCCGACTACCTCGAAGATCAGGCCGCCAATGCTTTCCTCAATAAAGAATACGATAAATCAATAAAACTCTCCGAAGAATCCATCGCGATTATCAAGAAAATCAATCTTAAGCAAGCATCCGAAAATGGAAAAGTACCATTTGAAATGTTTGAGCCCAAAACTACCAGCAACCCAACTACGACTATTCAGCAAGGGTTTATCCAAAACTCCACCTACGCCAAAGACAACCAGAAATTCACGCAAGAAACCAATCTGAATGGTTCTATGCCAAACTACAAGTACCGCGTAATGGATTTGGATACATACATCACAGACGCACAGGTTTTCATGAAGAACAAAGAATATGACAAGGCTAAAGATTGTCTGGAAAAAGCTTTGGTTCTGGATCCGTATAATTACAAAGCAATGACTATGCTTCAAACTCTTTATACACAGATTCTTGATACAGGCAAAGCGCGGGCTCAGGCAAAACAATATGAGGCTATTGCTCAAGCACAGTGGCTGAATAATGAGGCGGTTCCGCCAAACATCACTAGCGATGAAGTTCTTAAAGTTATAGAAGCTCAGTCTGAAAATATGAATAATATGAAAGAAAGGCTCAACACTTTGATTATTCCCAAGATTGACTTTGAAGACGCTTCTATTTCATCGGTAATAACATATTTAAGCAGAGAAAGCAAAATAGCAGATGAAAAAGAAGGTAAAGGTATAAATATAATTTTAAGACTTTCCAATACTCAAGTACAGCCAAAGAGCGTTACTATCCAGCTTGACGATGTGCCGATAGGTGAAATTATCCGATATGTCTGTTTGTATTCAGGGCTTAAATACAGAATAGAAGAAGATGCTGTTGTCATCGGCGACGACTCTATTGACAAGATGACAACTCAGTTTTTTCCAATCAGATCAGGCCTTATTAACTCAATTGTATCAAACTTGTCCGTAGATGATGTAGATTTGAGCGTTAAAAAATCCTTTGACGCCACCAGCATGCTAAACACATCCAAAATATTAGAGGCAAAGGTGACATCTGCAAACTTACAAGCCTATTTCCTTCAACGAGGCCTTCCATTTCCTCCAGGCTCAAATATCGCCTGGGACAGCAAAACAAGCATGCTTGTAATAACTAACTCCCCTGAAAACATGAGAATTGCTGAAAGTTTGATCAAGGAAATTGATGTAGATATTCCGCTGGTGCTAATCGAAGCTAAATTTGTGGAAATTACTCAGACTGAGCTGGAAGAAATAGCTTTTAAGTGGAGGCTTAATTATCAAGGGGCAAAAACAGGGATTAACCCTTATGATCAAGGTGGAGGGGTACAAGGGAATGATCCTATAATCAACCACTTTACAGATCCCAATACTGACAATCAATACGCTTTGATAAACGATTTTGCCGTAAACAGCGACAACAAACAATTTAATCTCAACTTCTGGATGTATGCGATAGACCAAAGCAAAACTGTAGAAGTTCTATCTTCTCCAAAAGTCATAACTAAGAGCGGATCAGCTGCTTTTATAGAAATGGTTAAAAAAGTATATTACCCTACTGATTGGACTCAACCTACAGTCCCGACAGGAGATGTTAATTCGACAATCACTTTCTCAGGTCCGACATTTGGAGACCCAACCGATTTGGGCATTATGATGTGGGCCACTCCAACAGTCAGCCCGAATAACCACACGATACTTCTTGACCTCAAACCTCAAGTAATAGATTTTGTAGGATGGGATAATTACTCTTATCAAATTACTCAAACAACTCAAGGGGTAGATACTCCCACAACTATTGATTCCCCTGTTAAAATGGCTCAAATATCTCATAGAGATGTTGTAACTAAAGTTAAAATTTATGATGGCGAAACTATCGTCCTAGGCGGAACAATCAGAGAAGATGCCATTTATGTGGACGATTCGATGCCATTTCTATCTGATGTACCATTGTTTGGCAGACTCTTCCGTTCAAAGTATCAGGATGTAGAGAGAAAAAATCTAATTATATTTGTAAGCGCGAGACTGGTTAATCCAGACGGTACTCCGTTTAGGAAACAGACCAATTCGTTCTTTGATTTCGGCAGGTAGTGGCATTTTCTCTGAAACTGCCGTGGAGGGTCACGCTCCGTCGTGACTGCTCTTTGTTGGGAAAGTTTTGAGTGTTAAGTTTTGGGTTTTGAGTTAAGATTAGGTAGGGCGGTCTCTCCGAGGGCGCCGTTTAAAAACAGGAAAGTCATTAAATATGAAGTTTAAAATTTTAGCAATATTTGTAAGCCTTTTTTCGGGCCTCTTGTGTTTTTCCTCTGCAACCACGCCAGAACAGGATATCGCTGCATTAAATACCCAAACTGAAGTAATAAACCAGGCTAAGGCAATTGACGCCGATGAACTTCTCAGCCAGGGAAACAAGGCTTATCTTGATAGAAATTATGCTCAAGCTAAAGATTCGTATCTGCAAGCGATCTCAATCATCTCAAAATCTCCTGGCTCCAGCACTTCAGATGCTCAGAAGAAAATATCTAATATTACTCAATCTCTCTCCAATGTTTATACCGCCTGGTCACAGGAACTTCTAAATGAAGCAAAAGAAAATTCAGACCCGGCTCAAATTGAAAAATCCATCGAACTTTGCAAAGAAGCCAAAGAGATGAACCCGCAATGCAGTGAGCTTGCCGACAGACTCATTGCTTACTACAGTGAAAATAAAAAAGTAATGGATTACCAGCAGTCCAGTTCTACGGTAAAACTTCTTCCTGACAATAAGGAAAAACTCTATAGCGTAGATGTACTCTACGAACAAGGAAAAACTCTGTTTAATAAAAAAATGTATAATCAGGCAAAAGATAAATTTCAGGAACTTCTGCTTATAGACCCGTATAACACAAATGCCATTGAATACATAAAACAGATAAATATTAAGATAACAGCTGCAGGCGACTACAAAACTCAGGTAACAGCCACCGAAAGAGCCGCTGAAATTGAATGGGAGAAACTTTCCCCTATAATGTCTAGAACCCTTAGCGGCGAAAGAGTGGACCTTATCGAATCAGATACTTCGGGAAGAAAAGATTCAGTCAGCGCCATACAGGAAAAACTTAATTCAATAGTAATTAAAAATATTTCATTTGAGGGTGTTCCAATTGATACGGCTATAGCTTTTTTAAAGAGCGAAAGCCAGAAAGAGGACCCTACAGGCAAAGGCGTTAACTTCTTTTTAAGGCTAGAATCTCTTACGCCTCCAGCCCCGGCCGTCGCTAATGCCGCGCCGCAGGGAGCGCAGCCGACCCAGAGGGAAGCTAATGCAGAGGGGTGGAATGAAGGCTCAGCTAACAAAGAAGAACCTAATATAGCAAATCAATATCAGGTGACTTTAGTAGTTGAAAATGTCTCTTTGGGAAAAGCAATATACTATATTTGCAAAGCTTCAGGTTTGAATTACAAGATCAATAAATATGCTGTTGAGATACATTCTCCCAATGTGCAGGAAAGCAATTTAGATACAGAAGTCCTCCCTGTTGAAAAGGAAGTTTTTCTGGATATGCTTCCCGACAATAAAGAAGCTGACATGAAGCAATATTTCATAGAACGCGGTGTACAGTTCCCTGAAGGCACCACTTGTGTTTATGACCCAAAAATCAGCCGTCTGATAATCAGAAATACGCCTGCTGAAATTAACAATGTTAAAACTGTTCTTGATGCTTTGGAAGACACGCTTCCTCAGGTCTCAATTGCGGCAAAATTTGTTGAAATGAGGCAGAAAGACTTTGAAGAACTTGGCTTTGATTGGCAGTTTAGCAGATCTGACTCCAATAATCCGAGTTGGAAAAAATCAAATGGAGGTGTCCCAAATAACACTATTGACAGATTTGCAGATGATACAAAAGGCAACCCTATAGGTGAAAAAATACCCGACAAGGAATTTGGTTTTCTTTATAGTAGTAATGGCATTGACTTAGGTGGGACAATGCATGCTTTAAATCAAAATGAAAAAGCAGAAATACTTTCTGCTCCTAGAGTTACAACTCTAAGCGGGCAAAAGGCCACAATAAGACTCACGACAGACAGGTTTTTTCCTACAAGTTGGACAGCCCCAACAATAACACAAACGCAAGTACAATCCGTAACCTCACAATCAAGTACAGTAACAACGACAATTCCAGCTACCCCGACAGTAAGTGCGACCACTCCTACGCCGCTTGGCATACGGTTGGATGTTACGCCTCAGGTAAGTTCTGACAATTACACTATAGACATGGTTCTTGAACCTCAAGTTTTAGATCTCGTCGGTTGGACCGAATACAGCTATGCATCATCTGGAGGAGCTGATACTCAAGTTATTACGGATCAACCCATAAAAATGCCCGAAATCAGCGCAAGAGTAGTTCAAACACAAGTTAGGACTTATGATAATGAAACAGTTGTTCTTGGGGGAGTTTATCAAGATACAACGCAAAGCATAAATGATAATGTTCCAATTTTGAGCGATATCCCATTGGTTGGCAGGCTCTTTCAGTCTCAAATTGACGCTCCAGACAAGACAAACTTACTGATATTTACGACTGTTCAGTTAATCCGCCCTGACGGGACACCGCTTCGACCGTCCCGAAATGCCGGCCTCCCGACTTTCCGCGATTAGCGTAGCACGGGAATCTTGCCCGTGGTTGAATTTATGATTTTAGATTTAAGAAATTGAAGTTCCGTGTTTGGCGTTGGTTATTTGCTGTTTTTATACTGGGACACCGCGGTCAGTAGTATCTTTCATCAGTAGTTGAATTATTTTCAAAGCGTTTTTTCCCATTAATGTAAACTGCTTTAATAATCCTTTTGTCGGCAAGCATCTGGATGCAGAAGAGTTTTTTCTCAAGAGTGTCAGCTGTTTCGAGTCTTTCCTTTAAAAATGGCGTAGCATAAGGATTAATAACTAAAAAATCTGCGTCCTTGCCGGAGGCAAAATTACCCACTTTGTCATCAATACTCAGGGCTTTTGCATTACCTAGCGTGGATTGGTAGAATGTAGCTAAGGGGCGAACATTATAGTTTTGTATTGCTCCGACCTTATAAGCTTCATCCATTACCTGAAGCATAAAAATATGGTTTCCACCGCCAACATCGGAGCCTAATGAGAGACGGACTGCAAGTTCTTTAGCTTTGTTTATATTGAATACTCCGCTTCCGAGGAAAAAGTTAGAGCTCGGACACCACGATATTACCGAATCAGATTCTTTGATTGCATTAAACTCTCTGTCATTGAGTTGAGCGCAGTGAGCAAATACGCTTCTCTTTCCGAGAAGCTCGAATTTTTCATAAACATCACAATAATCTTTGCTCCAGGGGAATAATTCTTTTACCCACTTAACTTCGTTTTTGTTCTCTGACAGATGCGTCTGTAAATAAATGTCAGCAAATTGCTTCTTGAGAGATGAAACAACTTCCAATTGTGCTTCAGTCGAAGTAGGCGCAAATCTTGGCGTCAGCGCATATTTTAGTCTGCCTCTATTATGCCATTTTTCTATGAGCTCTTTGCTCTCTTCATAGGCTTTCTCAGGCGTATCAAGAAGATATTCAGGAGCATTTCTGTCCATAAGCACTTTTCCGCTGATCATTAGCATATCGAGTTTTTCAGCGCATTCGAAAAATGCTTCTGTCGAGGCTTTATGTACACTAGTGAAAGCCAGAGCAGATGTCGTGCCGTTTTTTATAAGGGTTCTGAGGAAAAATTCAGCTTTTGATTTCGAGTAAGCAAAGTCTTTGTATTTATTTTCAGTAGCAAAAACGCATCTTTCCAGCCACTCAAGGAGTTGTCCGCCGCTGTAGGAAGCAATCATTTCAAGCTGAGGAAAGTGAATATGTGAGTCGATGAAACCCGGTATTATCATGTACTGTGAATAGTTTACATACTCCAGATTTTCGGCCGAAAAATGGTTCTTTAGTTTTTCAAACTCTCCGACTTCCTTTATCTTTCCGGTTGAATCCAGGACTAGCAACCCGTCTTTGATATATTCATAAGATGATTCGTAGTTGCCTTCAGGATTATCCAGAAAATGTAGTATTGTTCCCCTGAAAACTTTCATTTGTCCCCCCCTCTAAATGCTAAGCAATAAACTTTATATAAATTTAAAGACTGACTCCTAATGAATATTTTCTATGAATTATTAAGTGAAGCTGTTAATAATTCATCAGCACCTCTGTGAAATACTCCGCCTGTCCACTCTTTTTCAGTGTTTGAATATATTTCAATAAAGCCTTCTGAGGAAAAAGCTTCTCTGATATTATCGTATTCGGCTTTAAGAATTCCGGCAAGAACAAGGCATCCGCCGGGATTAACCCACGACATAAGCCTTTCTTTGTTGGCAAGAAGTATTCCCGAGATAATGTTAGCCATGACCACATCAAACTTTATGCCAGGCTCATAAGCAGCTATATCTGCTTCCTGAAGAGATATTTTTTGCTTTATCTTGTTTCTCTTAAGATTGTCCTTTGTTGATTCGACAGACTCCGAGTCATAGTCAAAAGCATAAACGGGTGTAAACCCAAACATCGCCGCCGCGATGGTCAATATTCCAGAACCGCATCCGGCATCAAGAAAACTCATGTATCCTAAATTGGACAGTTTTTCGATTGTCTTAAGGCAGAACTGAGTCGTTTCATGGCTTCCTGTTCCGAAGCTCATTCCAGGGTCAATCTCAATGATTTTCTCGTCGCCTACTCTTTGGTAGTCAAGCCAACTGGCCTTGATAACTACATTATCTGTGATGTGCTGTATTTTGAAGTGTTTCTTCCAGACTTCGGTCCAGTCTTCATTCTTTATTGAAGCGAATTCAGGGTCGCTGCATTCGATACCGAGGTTTCGCCATTCAGAGATATTTTCAGTTAATGTACTGTATAATTCCTGGCCTTCTTCATCTGTCTCGTAGTAGGCTCTGTACGCCGTGGTCTTTGTTTCATAATCATCATTTATACAGCTTGGATAGGGCAATGCTCCGAAGAGTTCGCCCAGCATCCCTGAAAATTCCATATCACTCGTGAATTCACAAAATTTCAAAATGTCTTTCATTTGGTTTCTCTAAATACTTAATATTGAGGTCAAACTAATATTGTATTATTTCTGGTTTAGTTTGGCAATGAGCTGGGGTTCGATTGTGGCATAAAATGCGCATAGCATTATGATGACTCCACCTATAAGGGTTTTGAGTGTCGGTTTTTCGCCAAGAAGAAAGATTGCAAGTATTACGCCATAGATAGGTTCAAGAGTGAGTATAATCATTGCTTTTGTAGCTGAAACTTTTTTGAATGAGCTTATGAAAAGCGTGTTGGCAAAACCTGTGAAAACTATCCCTAGGATGATTATCAAGATGAGGTTTTTTGCGTCAATATCAGGTTGCTGATATGCAAAGAAGGGAAGTCCCAGTATTGCGACAGTGCCATATTGATAGAAAGTCAGCTTCACGCTTGAGTATCGGGCTATAAGACTTTTGGTTATCACGCAGAAAATCGCAGAAAAGAATGCAGCTCCCAATCCCAGCGCTACTCCCTGAGTAATGTTGTCGGATAAGTCAAAGTCAGGAACCACGAGGCATACTCCAAGGAAAGCCACGACGGCAAGGATTATATCGGTCTTCCTTATTTTCTTATGAAAATATAATGGTTCTATAAAAGTCGTGAAAATTGCCACTGTCGCGTAAGTTATCAATCCTACAGAGACAGTTGAAACTTTTATTGACTGGAAGAAGAAAAACCAGACCAACCCGATGATTACGCCGGTAAATAGAACTGTCAGAAAGTCTTTTTTATTATCAAAAAGGAAGCTTTCCTTCATCGCTTTCATGCAGAAAAAGAGAAAAATAACGGCGAAAAAACAGCGTCCGAAAGTAATCATTGTTGATGAAAGTGTAACGAACTTGCCAAAGAGCCCTGTAATGCCGAACATTAAAACTGCAAAGTGGAGTCTAAACATTTCTTAACTGCTCCAGAAGAGGCTTGATGATGCTATTTATATCTCCAGCTCCAAGAAGCATAATCAGAGTTTTATCTGATCCTGTTGAGGATGCTATTATTTCAGCTGATTCAGACCATTTTGAACTTATATTTGAGCTTTTATCTTTACCGATTGCATCTGTTAATTCTATATCGAGTCTTTTTCCGATATTTTCCCATGCGCCATAGACAGGAAGGACAAAAACGAAGTCAGCCTTTTTAAGTTCGCTTGCAAACCCGTCGAAACAGTATTGGAGGCGCTTTTCTCTGTGGGGTTGAAAGACAGTAACAAGTTTGTAATCAGGATAATCCTTTCTTGCTATGGCAAGAACAGCATTTATTTCTGCAGGATGGTGGGCGTAGTCTTCAATAACTGTAAGATTTTCAGAATCATAGATTTTGCTCATTCGTCTCTCAACACCCGGGAAATCCTTTAGTGCCAAAAGAGTAAAATCAGGTTCGACGCCGCAGAATTTGGCTGCTGTTACGACTGTCAGAATATTATCTCTCTGCGACTGAGTGAGATTGGGATTTAAATCTTTAATGATTTCCCTTGGAAGAAAGTTTACGCCATTTGTTTTTAAGCTATCTAGAAAACCCGGCGAAAAGTGGTCTGAACCATTTAGAAAGAACCTCGAATCGGATGCGTATTTTCTAAATCCGCCTAAGAGTTTATCCAAACCTCCTACATTCCAGGCATGATCATTATCGAGATTCAGCACAATGCCTATAGTTGGATGCAAATCATTGATAGAAAGGTCACTTTCATCTGCTTCAGTGATGAGTATTTGTCCATTTCCGCATGATGCATTTTTATCCCATCCATGAGGAAAACCTCCTATGTAGAATCCAGGATTCAGACCTGCTTTGATAAGGACATGGCTTATCATGGAAGTGACAGTTGTTTTGCCGTGAGAACCTGCAACGGATATGACTGTTGCAAAGGATTCTGATAACATTCCTAGGAATACGCCTCGTTTGAAACATGGAATCAAATCGCTTCTTGCTTTGGAAAGTTCCGGATTGTCTGATCTGACCGCAGAGGAATAAACGACTATGCAGTTCTTGACATCGAGAGGAAGATTTGATGCGGTATGTTCGCCGATGAATACCTTAATTCCTAGCGATTCCAGAACTGATGTATTTCTTCCCCCATCAATATCAGAGCCTGTAATAATGGCTCCTTTTTCGTGAACCATCAGCGCTAAACCTAGCATCCCGATGCCGCCACATCCGATGAAATGGATATATTTGCCATTTAACTCATTTATATTCATAATTGTTTAACCGCAAAGGAACACAAAGTTTTTCTCTGTGTTTCCTTTGTGCCCTTAGTGGTTAAGTGTATTTATTCTTTTTCAGCGCCTTGGAAGACGAGTTTATCATCGACATAGAATTGAGCTGTAACACCTTTTGACCAGAAGACAGTCTTTTCATCTTTAGTATAACGGATGCCTGAGGCTGCCATTGCCTGAGGAAGCGTGATCTGTTTACCATTTGGCTGAATAACTGTGACACTGGACTCTTCAATATGATAGATAACTTCAAGCTCATCGCCGCTCTCGGAATAGTAAATAACATCTGTCGTCCCCTTTTGTTGGCTATTATTGCATCCTGAAACGATGGTGAGAGCTGAGAGAGTTAAAAGCAAAGCAATTATTTTCCCAAACATAGCATTAACCTTATACAATATGGTGTTCATTTGATTCATATAGATATCTTATGGATATGGGCGGTATTTTCCATCATGCCAATTGAATTAGTTTTCTTAATAGTCTATCCTTTATGTTCCTTAACTAAAAAATAGCCTGACACACTGGATATGGATTCAATTTCGTTAACTAATTTGAGCTCTGCAATTACCAGAGATGCCATCAAGCAAGCTGAATTAGCCCTTGAAGGAAACCCCATTTTATTTTGCATATCTTCAGAGGATGATGCAGTCTATGTATTTAAATCAGCCAAAACCAGCCTTCTTAACTCATTTGACATAAGAATAATTAAGTCCAAACTTTCCAAACAAACTGGGGATGTATCTACCGAAGAGCTTGCGTGTTTTATCCATTATCTGAAATATCATAAGCTATCCGAGTTAAAAACAGACAAACCAAAGCCAAAACGGCTCACAGCAGTCACAAACCAAAAAGACCAGATTAAAGATACCAAATCTGCTTCTAAGAAGGGCGCTGTAAATTCGGTGGCTGAAATATTTTTATACTCCAGAACTGGCTTCCCAAATGCCTCAAGTGTATGGGAAAAATGGCTCATCAATGCCAAGATATTATTCAAAGGCAAAGAATATGTCGGCAACTCCAATAAGCTCAGACAGATACGATTTGAGTATGACGGCGTATCACATGACCTTACAGTTCAGGATTTCGACTCTCAGTCCAGACAGGTCATAAGGTTTATCACTCAATATGCAGAGCCTGACGGTAACGGATTCTCATTTAAATCAGACTTGGCGGCTGAGTTTTTCCACTGCCTTATCGGCTTTAAAAATTTATCATATAATGACCAGAAAATCATTATTCACAATGAAAAAGCAAGAATTACAGCTATCCCTTGCGGAGACTCTTCTGGGTTTTATAAAGCCGCGCTATTTATCGGCAATAGGACTCTTCCTCTTTCAAACCCTCTGACTGTCATTGGAAAATCAGGCTTGTGGGTGGGCGAAAAAGGTGAATATTGGTGGATTGATGCCATGTGCGATTTAGTTTGGCTCAGAGCTTTTATCTTATCTGAAAAGCATAGTTTGGAATCTATCAAAAATCATATCGACATATCTCCAGACTCAAAAGAAACAACGGCTCTGGTATTGGAGCACAAATGCCAGGTCCAATACAATCTGGATTATTTTCCCGGTTCAAAAAATGGTTTGGCAGTCTCTTTGGCTTTTAAGTATGGCGAATTTACTTTCGATGAATCAGATACCAAAATAGAAGCCGTCGGAAATTCCTATGTAAAGAGAGATAAGGAGTTCGAACAAAACGCAATAGATAAACTTCTCTCTTACGGTCTGACAAGGTCTATAAATGAGCATGGCAAGACATGTTTTTGCTTATCCGATAGTGAGGGAATCGGGCTTTTCGTTGAACACAACATAATTACGCTGCTTTCCTTAAAAGGCGGGCATATTCTTTTGACACCTTCAGCATCCAAACTCATAAGTTCAGATTTGAATGAGATTGAAATCTCAATAAGTTCGGTTACTCAGGAAAGAGATGCGGTTAAAGGGAAATTCAGACTGTTTTCTTCTTCTTATCTTTTTAAATGGAAAGAGCTTGTCCGGCTAGCCAGAGAAAATAGATCGTTTATCATCAAAGACGGCAGAATCTTTAAGCTAAGTCAGAAACTCGGCGACTTTTTAGATAAAGCAGATGAAATTGCTTTAATTAACGGCAATGAACTAAGCATAGCCATCAATAGCGTCATATACTGGGTCGATTTGGCAAAGGAAATCGAAAATGCTGTACCAGAGGAATGGCATAACCTTTCAGTCTCGATTTTATCTGCTCCAGCTGAAAAAAAAGATGTATTGAACCTGGCTAACTTCAATGGAACTCTCAGAGATTATCAGCTTGAAGCAGTAAAGTGGATGAGAAAGATGATTTCGAATAGCTGCAATACCATCCTGGCAGATGAAATGGGATTAGGAAAAACGATACAGACCCTTGCTCTGATTCAATCAATGATACATGAAAATCCGGCATCCACTCCGATACTTATTGTCTGTCCGACAAGCCTTGTTCATAATTGGGAAGCCGAAGCGAAGAAGTTTACACCATCATTAAAAATGCTCCTGGTCGGCGGCGGTGACAGAGAACAGTTGATTAGTGTACTTTCCAAGTACACGATAGTCATTACCTCTTACGCTGTTATAAAAAGAGACATTGAACTGTACAAAGATATTGAATTTGAACTTCTTGTGCTTGATGAGGCTCAGCACATCAAAAATTCAGACACGCTCAATGCCAGAGTCTGCAAACAAATAAATGCCAGGCATAAACTGGTACTGACCGGAACGCCTCTTGAGAACAGCCCTGAAGACATCTGGTCTATCTTTGACTTCTTAAATAGCGGAACTCTTGGCTCAAAAGAAGCCTTCAGGCATCACTATTTCAAGATAGAAAATGACAGAGAAAAGCAGAATGAACTTTCTGCCAGAATCCAGCCGTTTATCCTTAGGAGAAAAAAGATAGATGTCGAACAGCTTCCGGAAAAAACGGAACAAATCCTCTACTGCGAAATGAGCGAAGGACAGAGAAAAGTTTATAATGACATTCTCTACAAGGGCAGGCTCGAATGCGACTCATTCCTGCAAGGCAAGTCAACTCGCTTCAATGTCTTAAGCTCACTCCTTAGGCTTAGACAACTTTGCTGCCACCCAAAACTCTTGCCTGACTTCACTAATCAGGGAAATATCGAATCAGCCAAAACTGAACTTCTTCACGAACTTATCTGGGAGATTATAGATAGCGAACACCGGACGCTTGTCTTCAGTCAGTTCACTTCACTTCTAAGCATTATAAAGAACTGGTGTAAAGAGCAGAAAATTCCTTTTGAGTACTTGGACGGAAATACAAAAGACAGAATGGAGAGAGTTAATCACTTCAATAAAAATAAGCATATTGATCTGTTCTTGTTGAGTTTAAAAGCAGGTGGAGTTGGTCTAAATCTGACAGGAGCCGATACGGTTATAATCTACGATCCATGGTGGAATCCTTCAGTCGAAGCTCAGGCAACAGACAGAACTCACAGGATAGGCCAGAAAAACCCCATCACGACAATCAAACTCGTGGTTAAAGATTCCATTGAAGAAAAGATTCTGGAACTCCAGAAACGCAAACAAAACCTCTTCAACGGCATCGTAGAAAGTTCATCCTCATTCAGCCGCCTTTCCGACAAGGACATCGAGTATCTTCTAAATTAGCTTTATTTCAGCCTTCCCTACAAATGACTTATTTTTCCGCTATACTCAGCAACTATGGGAATTTTCATTGATAATATCTAAGGGATGATTACATGGAAGCAACTAAAATAGCCTTATTTAAAGGGAACAAAATCAGAAAAACTCTCCATCAGGATGAATGGTGGTTTGTGATTAACGATGTCATTGGGGCTTTAACACAGTCTGCTGATCCAGCTCAATACTTTAAACGAATGAAGCTAAGAGATCTTGAGCTTGCAAAACTGACACAGCAAGGAGAGGTACAATTTGTACCACCCCTTATGCTTGAAATAGAAACATCCGGCGGTAAACAAAAAATGTTTTGTTGGAATACAGAAGGCATATTCCGCCTCATCCAATCTATTCCATCTCCAAAAGCAGAACCTTTCAAGCGCTGGCTTGCAAAAGTAGGATATGAACGAGTGCAGGAGATAGAAAATCCTGAATTGGCAACGAAGAGAACGAGAATACTGTATAAACTCAAGGGTTATTCTGACGACTGGATAGAAAAAAGAATGCGCGGAATCGCTATTCGTGAAGAGTTAACGGATGAATGGCTCAAGAGAGGCGCTCAGGAACAGAAAGATTATGAAATACTCACTGCTGAAATTTCCCAAGCTACTTTCGGAATAACTCCTTCCCAGTACAAAAACCTCAAAGGTTTAAAACGAGAAAACCTGCGGGATCACATGGATGACTTTGAGTTGATTTTTACCATGCTTGGAGAAAGATCAACAACTGAAATCCATCGCACAGAGAATTCTGTTGGTGTACCCAAATTGAAGAATGACGCTTCTCGTGGTGGAAGAATAGCTGGTATCGCCAGAAAGGAATTGGAAAAAGAACTTGGCAAATCAGTCGTTTCTGAAAAGAACTATATTGCCCATACCGAAAAGAAATTGGCAGAAAAATAAAACCGACTAAATCAGAAACAAGCACCCTCGCGCGACTAATCAACTTTTAAAAACGCTCTTGGGTCTTGTAAGATAAAGCTGAATATCACTATAATTCATAAATGTAGTTATGGAGACTAATCTATCCTGAGGATAAACCCTTGAGAAATAGTGTCAGTCAATCAGATACAGGCGTGATAGTAGCTGTTCACGGCAATATTGTCGATGTAAGATTCGAGAATAATCTGCCGCCGATACATTCCTTGCTTTATGCCGGAGATAAAAAACAAGTTGCGATTGAAGTTTTATCTCAACTTGATACACATAAAGTTCGTGGAATGGCTTTGACTCCTACTCGTGGATTAGGTCGAAATATGAGCGTAGAACCAAGTGGCACTACTCTCACGGTACCAGTCGGAGATAAAATCCTCTCACGGATGTTTGATGTATTCGGCAATACTATTGACGGACTTGAACCAATTGAAAATCTTGAGCGGCGCTCAATCCATAAGAATCCTCCTCCTCTCTCCCGAAGATCTGTAAAGTCTGAACTTTTTGAAACCGGCATTAAAATTATTGATGTTCTAATGCCTTTGGAAAGGGGTGGGAAGGCTGGGTTGTTCGGCGGAGCCGGCGTAGGAAAAACTGTTCTCCTGACCGAGATGATACATAACATGATCGGCCATCATAATGGAGTGAGCATTTTCTGCGGGATTGGCGAGCGGTGCAGAGAAGGAGAAGAACTTTACCGAGACATGAAAAAGGCAGGCGTTCTCAAGAATATGGCAATGGTCTTCGGACAGATGAACGAACCTCCGGGAAGCCGTTTTAGAGTTGGTCATGCCGCTCTTACCATGGCTGAATATTTCAGGGATGACGAGAAACGCGATGTGCTCCTTCTTATAGATAATATTTTCCGTTTTATCCAGGCAGGTTCAGAAGTGTCAGGGCTAATGGGGCAGATGCCGTCAAGACTTGGCTATCAACCCACAATGGGGACGGAGTTGTCGCAACTTGAAGAACGCATAGCCTCTACGGACACAGGAGCAATAACATCTATTCAGGCTGTTTATGTACCTGCTGATGACTTTACTGATCCCGCTGCAGTTCATACATTCTCTCACCTTTCTGCTTCAATTGTTCTTTCGCGCAAACGCGCTTCCGAAGGATTCATGCCAGCTGTTGATCCGCTGAAATCAAGTTCAATAATGACAAGCGAGGCAATTATTGGCGAGCGGCATTATCGCCTTTCTCATGAAATACGAAGGACTCTTGCCCACTACGAAGAGCTTAAAGACATTATCGCCATGCTTGGACTTGAACAGCTCTCTACAGATGACCGCAATGTAGTTCATCGCGCAAGACTGCTGGAACGATTTCTGACCCAACCATTTTATACCACAGAACATTTCAGCGGAATAAAAGGGAAGTTTGTCTCTTTGAAAGATGCCTTGGATGGATGCGAAAGGATACTCAATGATGAATTCAAGGATTATCCCGAAAGCGCTCTTTATATGATAGGAACAATAGATGAGGCGAAGGTGTAATATGGAAACAGAATTCATAAATCTAAAAATAATTTTGCCATACAGAATCTTTGCCGATGTGAAAGAAGTTAAGCGCATAGTTGTTGAAACTGCCGATGGTTGCATGGGGATTCTTCCGCATAGGTTGGATTGCGCAAGCAAACTCGTTCCTGGGTTGTTGACATACGAAACAAAAAATGGCGAAGAGATATTCGTAGCTGTGGATGAAGGAGTGATCGTCAAAGCAGGAGCGGAAGTTTTTATTTCAGTTCGTAATGCCATCGGCGGAGTGGACCTCGGCAAACTTAGAGAGACGATTGAAAAAGAGTTTAAAAACCTGACTGAATCTGAAAAGAGCACTCGGGTGTCATTGGCAAAACTCGAGAGCGCCTTTGCCAGAAAATTTATGGAGTTTCGCCATGAAAAGTGATAAAAAAGAAGAAAACCAAAATCAAAAAACTTTACTGAGCGAGGAAGTTGGAAGAAAAGAGGATTTAAAACTTCGAACAAAGAATAATCCAGGAAAAAACGCATGGTCGGGGTTGGCTTTGTTCGGTTTGGTTGGTTGGTCAGTAGCCGCGCCTACAGTAGCAGGTGCGCTTCTGGGGATGTGGCTAGACAAGAATTATCCCATAAAGCATTCATGGACTCTGGCTTTACTGGTGGCTGGTTTGGTCATAGGATGCGTCTGGGCATGGCATTGGATATCCAGAGAAGAAAAAGAAATTAAGAAGGGAAACAAGAAGTAAGATGAATGAAGTAGCGTTTATAATTTTGTCAGCCATCTGCGGTCTTATTCTGGGGCTGTTCTTTTTTGGCGGTTTATGGTGGACAATAAAGACAAGCATAACCTCCAAACACCCGGCTTTATTGATGTTATCGAGCCTGATAATCAGAATATGCGTTGTTCTGGTTGGGTTTTATTATGTATCACAGGGAAGCTGGAAAAGGATTTTGGGGTGTTTGACAGGGTTTATTGCAGCCAAGTTTATTGTTACACGGTTTACAAAACCAGAGTCTGAAAAGAGCAATAATAATAGCAACGAGGCGGACAATGCACATAAGCCCTGATGAAATTATTTTCTGGCAATATGATTTTATAAAGATTAATGCCACGATTCTCTATACTTGGATTCTTATGGCTGTTTTGGCTATTGGAGCAAAACTCATCACTCGAAAACTATCCGGAACTATCCGTGTTTCACGGTGGCAAAGTTTGCTTGAAGTAATAGTTACAAATATCAAGAAACAGATTGAAGGAATAGGGTTAAAGAAATCTGAGGTTTATATAGGATTTATAGGCACGCTTTTTCTTTATATTTTCGCTTCAAATTTGTGTACTATAATTCCGTTTTATGAACCTCCGACAGGCTCATTGTCAACTACGGCGGCGCTGGCAATATGCGTATTTGTGTCAGTGCCCATTTTCGGAATAGCAAAACAAGGTTTGCCATCTTATCTAAAGTCTTATCTGAAACCGACAATAATAATGCTTCCATTTCACATCATAAGCGAATTTACGCGCTCGCTTGCTCTGGCAGTGCGTCTATTTGGCAACATGATGAGCGGTGTAATGATTCTGGCGATTCTGATAACTATTACGCCGTTTTTCTTCCCGATATTCATGACATTACTTGGCTTGCTGATTGGATCAGTTCAAGCCTATATTTTCAGCGTTCTTGCTGCAGTTTTTATAACGGCCGCCACCATGGTCGATGGAGAATAATAAACACAAAAAAGGAGACCGTATTATGGATAGCAGTACAATTATAGCAGTTGCCTCAATCGTAATTTCAGGGATTACAACATGTATCGGATGCGTTACACCGGCGATAAGCGAAGGAATAGCGATTGCTTCAGCATTGAGATCAATCGCGCAACAGCCTGATTCTTCCGCTACTGTCACAAGGACGCTCTTTGTAGGTCTGGCGATGATAGAGTCCACGGCGATATACTGTTTCGTCATATCAATGATTCTGATTTTTGCCAACCCTTTCTGGAACCACTTCATTGGAAAGGCTGGCGGAGGCTGATAAATGCTCATTGATACCTTTACAGTCATAGCTCAGATAATCAACTTCCTCATTCTTGTGTGGTTGCTGAAACGATATCTTTACAAGCCCATTCTCAAAGCCCTTGATGAACGGGAAAAGAAAATTTCTTTCGAGCTTAGCGAGGGAGTAAAGATGAAAGCTGAAGCTCAAAAAGAACGGGATGAATTTCAGTACAGAAATGATTTGTTTGACAATGAAGTCAAAGATCTTAAAACTAAGGTTACTAAAGAAGTTGCCGCCGAGAAAGGCAAACTTCTTGAAGACCTAAGAAAAGAATCTGAATCAATTCGCTCAAAATACATGGAGTCGCTTCTAGTCGAACATCAGAGCCTTAATCAGGAAATCAACAGAGAAATCCAGGAAGAAGTTTTTGCGATAGCCAGAAAAACATTGTCTGAACTTGCTGATACGAATCTCGAAGAGTCAATAGTTCAGGTCTTTATCAAGAGACTCAATACATTGGAAGACATTGAGAAAGAAAAATTGATCAGTGCTGTTGCTTCTTCAGACAGCGATATTTTAATCATCAGCGCTTTTAAGCTTTCTTCACAGAGTATAACCGTAATTGAGCTTGCTGTTAATAATCTACTTGCCGCAGAGCTCGCTTTTGGATATGAAACAGCTCCTGATATTATCAGTGGCGTAGAACTTGTCGTCGGAGGCTACAAACTAAGCTGGAGCATATCCAAGTATGTCAGCGAGTTAGAAAACAACCTGGAGAATTTAATTGATGGAAAGGTTTAAATTTTATGTCTAATAACCTTAAAAGCACATATCATAATGCATTTGAGAATATTGCACAGAAATGCGACTCTTATTCGCCCCAAATGGAAGTCAGCGAAATAGGACATGTCGTCAGCGTTTCAAATGGCATTGCAAAGGTGTCGGGTTTGCCTGGAGTTTTCCTTGAGGAAATCGTGAATTTTCCTGATGGCTTGAGTGGTATAGTTTTAGATATTGATGAAAATGAACTGGGTGTAGTTCTTCTTGGGGATTATCAGGGTTTACAGGCAGGATCAATAGTTGAGAGAACCTCAAGAGTGATGGATGTGGCAGTCGGAGATAGTCTGATCGGACGAGTTATAAATCCACTTGGAACTCCACTTGATGGTGGGAAACCTATAATAGCTCATGAGAGACTGCCTATTGAGCGCACTGCACCGCCGATTATTGACCGGGAAGGCGTCACAAAACCGCTTCAAACTGGATTGAAAGTCATTGATTCCATGATTCCGATAGGACGGGGACAAAGGGAGTTGATTCTTGGAGACAGGCAGACAGGAAAAACAGCCATAGCGCTTGATACTATCATCAATCAGAAAGGACAAGATGTTATTTGCGTCTATTGCGTTATAGGACAGCGAACTTCAGCCCTTGCTCAGGTGATTGCCAAACTTAGAGAGAAAGAGGCAATGGATTACAGCGTGATAGTTGTGGCTGAAGGCAATGATGCCGCCGGATTGCAGTTTATTGCTCCTTACGCTGCTACAAGCATTGCCGAATATTTCATGGAGAAAGGACGAGATGTGCTAATAGTTTATGATGACCTAACTCATCATGCCAGAGCTTATAGAGAACTCTCACTGCTTCTTCGCAGGCCACCCGGACGCGAAGCTTATCCAGGTGATGTTTTCTACATCCACTCGCGTTTACTGGAACGATCGACTCATCTTAAGAAAGAGCTTGGTGGAGGTTCTCTTACAGCATTGCCTATAATTGAAACAGAAGCTCAAAACATATCTGCTTATATCCCGACAAACCTGATTTCTATCACTGACGGTCAGATATATCTATCTCCAACTCTATTTGAACTTGGGATACTCCCCGCTGTAGATGTTAATAAGTCTGTATCTCGTGTCGGCGGCAAAGCTCAGTTAAATGCCTATCGCTCCGTGGCAGGCAGTCTGAAACTGTCTTATGCGCAGTTTGAAGAACTTGAAGCGTTTTCAAGATTTGGAACTCGCCTTGATCCTAATACCAGAAAAATAATTGAACACGGCAAACGAATTCGCGAATGCCTGAAACAGATTATATATCATCCGATGAGCGTGGTAACCCAGATAATAGTTCTTCTAGCTTTAAGCGAAAACTTTTTTGATGATGTTCCGATAGAAAACATCCGAAAAGCAGGTCACTCTTTATGCGAAACCTCTGAAAAAATGCCACAGGAAATTACAGCACGGATTCTTGCAAATGAAGCGATGACAGAATCTGACATGACTTTGATTAAACAAATTGCCCTAGACTCAATAGAACCCTTCAGGAAGCGTTAGATGAGCGAAACACTTGGAGCTATAAGCCGAAAAATAAACAGTGCAAGAAAACTTGAGTCAGTAGTTAGGACTATGAAGATTCTGGCCGCTTCAAATATTGGTCAGTACGAAACAGCTGTGGCTTCCCTGAAAGACTATTATCAGACTGTTAGATATGGACTCTTCGTATGCCTTGGCGGGGATATATTGAACTCTCAAGTAGAGAAAAAAAGGAACAAAGTTTCCGATTCAATTGGCGTAATTGTATTTGGTTCAGATCAGGGACTTGTCGGGCAGTTTAATGATTCGCTTGCTGATTTCGTAGTCAAAACCCTTAAACCATTTTCCTGTGATAAATATGTCTGGGCTGTCGGTGAACGAATTTACGCCCGCCTTGATGATGCCGGCATTCCACTTGCCGGGAGATTTGATGTCCCTTCGTCAGTAAATGCAATTACTCCGCTAAGTTCTAATATTCTTATCAAATGCGATAAGTACCGTTCAAAAAATATAAATTCGCAGCTATATGTTTTTCACAACCGACCAGGGAACGGTTCTATTTATGAGCCTGCAGTTCAGAAATTGCTCCCTCTTGACGACAAATGGCTATCTGATATTTCTGCAATAAAATGGCCTTCGGTAAATCTTCCTGAAGTTGTTGGGAATAAGGAGCAAAACTTTCTTGCCATGATAAGAGAATATCTATTCGTTTCGTTTTTTAAGGCATGTGCGGAATCGCTGATGAGCGAAAATGCCGCTCGTTTAGCTGCCATGCAGAGAGCAGAGAAAAATATAAACGAACTCCTTGAAGAGCTTGGAGGCATCTTCAATAGAGTTCGTCAGGATTCCATAGATGAAGAGCTCTTTGATATTATCTCAGGCTCTACTTAAATAGCATTAAGAACGATAGGCAGTTTCTCCAAGAATAGCCTGGTCAAGGCCCTGTTCTTCTATATCATCAGGAACACGGACCGGTACAATTTTATTAACTACCCAGAGTATTGCCAAAGTAGCTATAAAAGCATAAATAGCCGTAATGACTACTGCGAAAATCTGGATCCAAAGTTGATAAGGATTACCGTCAAGAAGACCGCTTACTCCATTTATTTCCTTGAATGCAAAGACGCCCACGAGAATCGAACCTAATATTCCGCCTACCCCGTGAACTCCCCATACATCCAGAGCATCATCCCATCCGATTCTGATTCTGAGTCGAACGGCATAGAAACAGCCCACCCCGGACAATATTCCTATGATAAATGCCGCCCATGACGGAACATACCCGGCACATGGAGTTATCGCGGCCAAACCTGCCACTGCTCCTGTCATTGCCCCGATCAGGCTAGGACGACCTTCTCTAAACCATGAAATAGCCAGCCATGTAAGCATTGCTACCGAGCCGGAAATATCTGTATTAACAAATGCGTGAGCCGCAATTCCATTGGCTCCAAGCGCGCTTCCGGCATTAAAGCCAAACCAACCGAACCACAAGAGTCCAGTACCAAGAGCTACATACATAACATTATGAGGCTCTAGGCTTTCACCTGGCTTGACATGTCTTCTGCCTACATAGATAACAGAAGCCAGAGCTGCCATACCAGCGCTCACATGCACTACTATGCCTCCTGCGAAATCCACAACTCCCATTTTCTGAAGAAAACCGCCGCCCCATAGAGAGTGAGTAAATGGTATATAAACAAGGAAACTCCAGAAAACTAAAAACACCAGATAACTTTTAAATGTCACTCTGTCTGCAAAGGCTCCTGTTATTAGAGCCGGAGTTATTACAGCAAACATTTCCTGATAAGAAAAAAAGGCAAGGAAAGGAATAGTGGCTCCATGGTCAGCATTGGGCATAAACCCGACATTATTGAGCATGAAATACTGGGTTATATTCCCTACTACGCCGTCTCCATGTCCAAAGGCAAGACTAAACCCGCAAATGACCCAGATAGTTGTAACTACGCCCATTGCAATAAAGTTCTGCATCATGATTGTCAATACATTTTTTCTTCTGACAAGTCCTCCGTAGAAGAAAGCCAGACCCGGTGTCATCAAGCATACCAGCGCCGCGCTGATAAGAATGAAAGCTGTGTCGCCCGCATTAATTTGTCCCATAGATAGTTCCTTTTTATTGATTTAAAATAGAAGCATATTGTGAATCATGAGTGATTCTAAATATTTAACTCTTAAAGTCAACTAGAAAAGTAATTTCAAGTTAACTATATTTTTTTGTAGTTTGAGTCATTTTCATAGGTTTTAATCATTCCCTCGTGCATGCTCTTGTCAAGACTTATTTTTTCGGCTATTTATTATATTGGTATGTTTTTCAACTAAACTATAAAAATAGGAGAGCTAAAATGACCCTGATAATAATTCTCGTAGTAATCGTAATCATCATCCTTCTTTTTGTATCCATTTACAACAAACTTGTCGCGCTCAGGAACAGATGGAAGAATGGTTTTGCTCAGATTGATGTTCAGTTAAAGCGTCGCTACGACCTCATTCCGAATCTGGTCGAAACAGCCAAAGCTTATCTTAAGCATGAAAAAGAGACTTTAGAAAATGTCGTAAAAGCCCGCAATCAGGCCATCACTGCCAACAATAATGCCGCCACCAATCCAAACGATTCGTCCAAAATAAAAGAATTAATTGGAACTGAAGGCGTTCTCTCTGGAGCTATGAATAAACTTCTGGCGGTTTTCGAACAGTATCCCGACCTGAAAGCCAATCAGACTATCGCTCAGCTCATGGAAGAACTCTCTTCTACCGAAAACAAAGTTTCCTTCGCAAGACAGGCTTATAACGATGCTGTAATGCAGTACAACACTGCCTGTGAAACATTTCCCAGCCTGTTGATTGCAAAACCTTTCGGCTTTACTGAGGCTGTCCTTTTTGAGATAAAAAATGAAGAAGAACGCGAAGCAGTAAAAGTAAAGTTTTAAGCTATAGGCGTTAGGCTTTAATACTCTTGTCTAATATTAACTAACTTACACATAAGCTATTATGGATTTTTTTGCTCATCAGGACAGAGCCAGGCGCAACACAACCCTTCTGGTATTTTATTATGTAATTACTGTAATTTTGATAATCGCGGCTATTTACGCAGTGTTTGCATTGGTCTTTTTGGGAGACCAGGCAGGCGTCACTGGTTCTCATAAATTTATTCCTGAAAGGCTTTGGCATCTAGAACTTTTCCTCTGTGTTACGGGCGCAACCTTATTTATTGTTATAAGTGGAACCACATACAAAGTAATTGAGCTTGCATCAGGCGGCGGAGCTACGGTAGCTTCGATGCTTGGAGGCACGCCCATTTCACATGGGACTAGTGATCCTGACGAGAGGAAAATACTCAATATCGTAGAAGAAATGGCTATTGCATCGGGTTTGCCTGTACCTCCTGTTTATATCATGGATAGGGAAATGGGCATAAATGCTTTTGCCGCAGGATTTTCTCACAAGAACGCTGTAGTAGGCGTTACCAGAGGATGCGTGAAGCAATTGAACCGCGACGAACTCCAGGGCGTCATAGCTCATGAATTCAGCCATATTCTTAACGGTGATATGAGGCTTAATATCAAGCTCATGGGAGTTCTAAACGGCATACTGGTAATCACTATGATTGGCTATTGGCTGATGCGCTGTACTGCTTCGAGCAGCAGTAGTTCGTCTGGCAAGAAAAAAGGCGGAAATCCGCTGCCTTTGGTTGGTTTGCTTATAATGGTCGTAGGGTACATCGGAGTTTTCTTTGCAAATATAATTAAAGCGGCAGTGTCCCGCCAGAGAGAATTTCTGGCTGACGCCTCATCTGTGCAATTCACTCGTAACCCGTCAGGAATAAGCGGAGCTTTGAGGAAAATCGGCAGAGCATCATCGAGTTCAACTCTCGAAACTCCAAGGGCGCAGGAAATGAGCCACATGTTTTTTGCCAAGAGTTTTACATCTTTTCTTGACGGGCTTTTTGCGACTCACCCGCCCCTTGAAGAAAGAATAAAGCGGGTAAACGGTTCAGTTCTGCCTGATGATGCTCATTATTCTCAGACTGCTATTCATTCAGATGCTTCATTTGCTTCTTTTTCGGGAGCTTCTCAGTCTTCTATAAAAGTCAATGAAGTCGTTGGGCAGGTCGGAGCATTCACTTCAGAACACCTTAAATATGCCTCATTTCTGCATTCTCAGATGCCTGAAAATATTAAAGAAGCAATGAGAGACTATTTTGGAGCAATGGCTGTCATTTACGCTATGCTATTGAGTGGTTCTCAGGAAGCCAAGAGTTTGCAATTGTCTGGGCTTAAAGAAAGAGTTGAACCATACATTTATGATGAAACTCTTAAATTATCAGACAGTGTGGCTCAAACATGGCTAGGTCTGCGCTTGCCCATGATAGACATGGCAATTCCATCACTAAAAACAATGGATTTGAAGAAATATAAAGAGTTTATCCAGACAGTAGAATATTTGATCAAAGCAGATAACAACATCACGCTTTTTGAATATTGTGTCGGTAAGATACTCTACAGGAATCTGGATCCGTTTTTTAATAAAACCAAAGAACCTTCTATTAAATACAAAGATATCTGTCTTCTGATTCCAAGATGCGAAGAACTGCTCTCATGCTTAGCTTATTGGAACGCTTCTACTCCTGAAGATGCTAAGGAAGTCTTTGAAAAGGCATCAGAGAAATTAAGTATTGGGAACTTAACTATAAAACCAGCATCTGAGTGTAATCTGAAAGTTCTGGACTACGCTTTGACTGAACTAGCTTTAGCCTCTCCTATGATTAGGAGATTAGTTTTTGACGGGTGTGTGTCGTGCATTATCGCCGATAATGAGATAAAAATCGAAGAAGCTGAACTTCTCAGAGCAATAGGCAGTATGCTGGATTGCCCGGTGCCACCATTCTTGTCTATCCAAGTTAAGTAGCGGCACCGGCATTAAAGAATCGAATTATTTCTGATTATTTCGAAGTTTCACTTATGCTGTCTGCTCCAAGAAGTCTTTTAACACTATTTGCATATTGATCCATAGCCTGTTCAGGAGTTGCCTGCCCTGTGGCGACAGATTCCACTGCAGTCTGAATACATGGGGAAACCATCGGGTATTGCTCATTTGCCGGTCTGAAATGCGTGTATTTAATGTAAGATGTGGCCGCTCTCATAATCTCAGGATAATCTTTCATATCTGCTACATCCTGTCTTGGAGTCAACTGGCTAGTCAGCAAGGAGTATTTTAAAGAGTTTTCTTTACTGATAGCAAACTTGATGAATTCAGCGGCGGCATCGATGTTTTTTGATTTTGCATTAATTGAAAAGAGCCATCCGCCTGACATTGATGTAAATCCAGGCTCCTGCCCAAATTCTGTAGGCATAGCTACGAAGTTATATGTATCGAGTACTTTTGGATACTTTTCTTTCCAGTTTCCCATTATCCAGCACCCGTCCAGGATGATTGCGACTTGGTTTTTTGGAGCCCAATTTTGAGCCATATAATTTCCGTACTGGGGATTAATTACTCTTGGCAATTCCGGAGTGAGTTTTTCTTTAAAGAGAGTATCAATAAACTTGAGCGAATTTAGAAAGCCTGGGCTTTTAACAATCCATTTTCCGTCATTATAAAGAGTGTCTTTTGTGCCGTAGAGAAGCATTTCAAGTGTCTGCATCGTGGTTGCTTCACCGGTGGCGGCGACATTGAGGGTCATAGGATATACGCCTGGGCATTTTTCTTTGATCCTTCTTGCGGCATCAAGAATATCATTCCAGTTTTTAGGCTGCCACGGGGTTTCAATTCCGGCTTTCTTGAAAAGATCTATATTATAATAGAGACCTCTTGTGTCAGTCGAGAGCGGAATGCCGTAAACTTTGCCATCAATTGTGGCTGATTCTCTTACGCTAGGGTAAAAGTTTTGCCAGTCATTCCAGGTTGAGACATTTATCGGAGCGAGTATTCCTGCATTTACATCGCTTTTGAGCATGAAACTATCTTCGTAGAGAGCGTCAACAGCTGTGCCGCTCTTCATCATAAGTGATGTCTTGGTGTAATAGTCAGACTGTGCGCCGCCTATTATGTTGAGTTTTACTTTTCTGCCCGGGTACTTTGCTTCGTAGTCTTTGATGACGCTTTTTAGCCAGTTGTCAGTCATTGGCTCTTGTTGAACCACAAAACTGATAGTTGAGTCCGCTGTTAAAGCCGTAGCGGAAACCAGGAATGCCAATAGAGTTGATGTTAACATTTTTTTCTTTATCATAAGCTCTCTTTCCTTTGTGTTTGTTGAAAATTACTCTTTTATTAATTAAACATTGTATTTTAGCATCCAAGTATAAACAATGGGAAGCAAAAATTTAATTTTGAAAAGTTGATATTTGTACCGTTCCTGCCTAGAATGAAACCAATTGGCTTAAATATTTCTAAATAGGTTAAACTACAAATGACAAAGACTTCAAATAAGACAGTTCTAGTTACAGGCGGCGGAGGTTTTTTGGGTTCGCATCTCTGTGATCGTTTGATCCAGAGAGGCAATGATGTTATCTGTGTTGACAATTTCTTTACAGGGAACAAAAATAATATAAGGCACTTGCTTCCTCACCCTAATTTTGAACTTTTAAGGCATGATATTACATGGCCTCTCTATCTAGAAGTCGATGAAATTTATAATCTTGCATGTCCTGCATCACCGATTCATTACCAGCATGACCCAATTCAAACTATTAAGACCAGCGTGCTTGGAGCAAACAATATGCTTGGCCTTGCCAAAAGACTCAATATTCCGATACTTCAGGCTTCTACTTCTGAAGTATATGGCGATCCGACGGTTCATCCGCAGGTGGAGTCATATTGGGGCAATGTCAATCCGATTGGTCCCAGGAGCTGCTATGACGAGGGTAAGAGAGCGGCAGAAACACTTTTCTACGATCATAGAAGGCAATTGGGCCTTAATGCCAAAGTAGTCAGGATATTTAATACTTACGGCCCTCGAATGGCTCAGAATGATGGCAGAGTCGTAAGCAATTTTATAGTTCAGGCTCTGACAGACAAAGACATCACAATTTACGGGAATGGAAAGCAGACCAGAAGTTTTTGCTATGTTGACGACCTTATAAATGGCATTATATCCATGATGCAGACTCCTAAAGACTTTTTTGGTCCTGTTAATCTTGGAAACCCTGTAGAATTCACAATGTTGGAGCTTGCCAAACTTGTTATCCAACTTACCGACTCTAAATCTAAGTTAGTTCACAAAGAGCTTCCGAAAGATGATCCTGTGCAGAGAAGACCAGACATAACAATAGCAAAAGATGTTCTTAAATGGGAACCCACAGTAGAGCTTAGGCGCGGTCTGGAAATGACTATTAACTACTTTAAAACTGTGCTTTAAAATGGCTAAATCAGCATTAGGGAAAGTCATTTTTGCTGATCCCATAACTAATCCTGATATTCTCTATGCTACTGGCTTTATGAGCCATGATGCTTTTATCTATTTTGAGTCTAACAGGAAGAAGTATATGGTCGTTTCATCTCTTGAGCTAGAGAGAGCAAATTGCGAAGCCAGGAAGGGAGTAATTGTAATAAATAGAGACGATCTGCTTGCTAATTCAAAAGACAAGTCAATGAAGGCTCTTTTTCAATCAATCTTAACTAATTATTCGCAGAGTAAATGGATCATACCATACAATTTTCCTGTCCTATATGCGGAAATGTTGAAAGATATTGGAAGCATTCTAATTGAGAAAGACGATTTATTTCCTAAAAGAACTATCAAGATCAGCAGTGAAATAAAGGAAATTTCCAAGGCTTTGGCAATAGCCGAAAAGGCAATGTCTAAAGCTGAGACTATCCTGGCTGACTCATCCATAAATCGAAAAGGCGAATTAGTTTATGATAAAAAAACTCTTACATCTGAATTCCTGAAGAGCCAAATCAATATAGAGCTTGTCAGATATGGGGCTCATACTCACGGAACTATCGCAGCATCGGGAATTCAATGTTCCATTCCTCATGATACAGGATCAGGAGGAATAAGTGAATCTGTGCCGATTATTATTGACATCTTCCCAAGACTTGAATCATCAGGATATTGGGGCGATATAACTAGGACTTTTACCAAAGGCAAAGCGCCAGAATTGCTCAAGCTGGCCTACAACGCAGTTAAAACAGCCAGAGATAATGCAATATCAAAAGTTAAACCAGAAGCAATTCCATCTGTCATTGCCAAAGAAGCAACTGAAGATTTATCGAAAATGGGATTCAAAACAGGCAGGGATAAAGACGGCAGATATTGCGGATTCTTTCACGGACTAGGGCATGGAGTAGGTTTAGAAATACATGAAAATCCGAGGGTTAATGCTATTTCGTTCAAACCCCTTGAAGCAGGCAATGTAATAACGATTGAACCAGGCGTTTATTATTCAGAGTGGGGCGGAGCTCGCCTTGAGGACTTGATATTAGTCACTAGCGATGGGCATAGGAATCTAACTAAATACCCAAGCGTTCTTGAGATAGGCTGACAGTACGGTCTGATATCTTAGCCTTTTCTCTGTCTTTCTCAATCTCTTTAAGCAGGGATTTTGGCACCATTGTAGGATACTTGCCGTCAAAACAGGCGTAGCAGAAACCAGCCTTATTGTAAAACTCCTTAAGACTCTCTAAATCAAGATAGATGACTTTATCTGCTCCAATGACTTCAGCTACTTTATCTGCTCCATTAGATGCTATGAGCTCAGTTTTTATTGACATATCTACGCCGTAAACGCATGGGAACTTGATTGGTGGAGACGCAGAAATGAAATAGACTTTTTCTGCACCGGCCTCTCTTAATAGGGAAGTTATCTTCTTTGATGTTGTTCCGCGGACAATTGAGTCATCTACAACAGCCACTTTTTTCCCATTTATAAACTCTTTTATGGGGTTAAGTTTCTGGCATACTGCGTGTTCTCTATCCTTAGGATTTGGAAGAATAAAGCTTCTTCCTACAAAATTATTTTTAGTTAAAGCTCGTTTCATTGGTATGCCGATACCTTCAGCAAGAGCAGAGGCAAAGAAATATGAGGAACTTGGTACATCTATAACAATATCTGCATCCAAATTGAGTTTCTTTATCTGTTTAGCTAAAAGTTTGCCCATATTTTCGCGTTCTTTAGCAACCAGTCTATTAAAGATTACTGAATCTTCTCTGGCAAAATAAATGTATTCAAATATGCAGAAAGCAGGGGGCTTGTGGTTAAGAATTTTAGAATGGACTTTTAGATTTATATCTATAAATACACACTCTCCAGCTTTGAGATCTTTTATCTTTTTGAAACCCAAATAGTCGAGGCATGTTGATTCTGAAACCAAAGCATAGATCTTGCCTTTTTTTACGGTTTTTTCACCAAGAACAAGCGGACGAATACCTCTTGGGTCATTGAATCCCACAATTCCTTTGTTTGCAATTATAGCTAATGCGGCATAAGAGCCTTCCAGCCGTGACTGAGTAATTTCGACAGCTTCAAAAAGCTGACTTGGAGTAAGATGCTTGATGTTCTTTTTCTCCAGTTCAGAGGCAAGAGTGTAGAGAATTATTTCAATATCATTAGATGTTTCAAGCAAACTTTGGCTATCTTCTAAAATGGCTTTTCTGAGTTCAGAATAGTTTGTAACATTGCCGTTGTGGACCATTGCCAATCCGAATGGGTAGTTCACCGAAATTGGCTGGGCGTTTAGAACCTCGGTAGTTCCCATTGTTGAATAGCGGACATGTCCAAGCCCATAGTTTGCCTTAAGCCTTTCGACATGGCTCATATTAAAAATATCGTTAACTAGCCCAAGCCCTTTCATGGTTTTAAATGAGTCTTGAAATGTAACTATCCCTGCTGAATCCTGTCCTCTGTGCTGGATGCAGTTAAGGCCATATATAAGATCTCTTGATACATCTTCGTAACCGATTATTCCCAGTATGCCGCACATAGTTAATCCCGTCTGATTAAGCTCCTGATGGCCTGACTGTAGAGTTCGTGTTCATTCTTAAGGCCGATTTCTTCAACTTCATCCAGAGACTTTGCTTTACTTAAATCAATTTTTTGCTTTGCTATGACTTTGCCAGTATCAATTCCTTCATCAACGAAGTGAACAGTAATAAGCGTTTCCTTAAGTTTGTTTTCAAAAGCCCATTTGTATCCATGCAGTCCTTTATATTCCTTTGTGTCTGCCGGATGGATATTTATAACTTTATCTTTGTAGATACTGAGGAAGTGACTTGTAAGAATTCTATCAAAACCTGCGAGGATGATAAAGTCAGGATTATACGGGGCCAAAGCTCGAATTAACTCCTCCTCAAATATCTCTCTAGTTTTGTTATTTGACTCAATAGCAATAGTGTCTATCCCGTAACTTTCAGCTGTCTCAAGTCCTTTAGCTGTCGGACAATTGGATATTATGACAGATGGAAAGGCACAGTCATGGAGTATCCCATCATCATACAAGCAATTCTTGATAATTGCTTCCATATTGCTTCCTCTTCCTGAAATAAGTATAGCTAGACGAGTTTTGTTTCTTCTGCCTATGTCGCACCGCTTAGAGGCTCCTTTAAAATTGATGGCTTTGATGGCTTTATAGACTTTCATAAGAGAAGAAGTTAGGGTCTTGCCTGATGACACAATATTTAACACTCGTCCGCCATTTGAAACAAGATGGTTATCCACTAACTTTGTACCGGCATGAAAGATTAAAGTATCTGAATCTTGAGTAGTTTTAATCTCTATTTTATTTCCTTTGTGATACTTGGCAGGGTATCCATCTGCAACCAGGACTACATCTGTAAAGTATCCTTCGTGAAACTCGAATTCATGCTCTCTAAGTTTGCCTGCAAGAGAAGCCTCTATTATATCATACAGGTTACTTTTTAATGATGGAAGCAGGACACATGCCTCAGGGTCTCCCATCCTGACATTGTATTCAAGTAATTTCGGACCATCTTCAGTTAGCATGACGCCGAAATAAATAAATCCCTTGTAATCAAAATATTCAGTTTGTATCCCATGAAGAGTAGGTCTTACTATCTCAGCATAAATTCGTCCCAATATTTGCTTGGTGACAGAATCGAGAGGAGCAATTACACCCATTCCGCCAGTATTTGGTCCGAAATCTCCATCAAATCTTTGTTTGTGATCCTGAGATGGGAGGAAAAGTCTTATGTCTCTGCTGTCGGTGATGCCTATGATTGAAACTTCTTCACCTTTAAGTAATTCTTCTATATGGAACTTGGTCCCGAAATTCCCGGCTATATTTGCGATTGCACTTTTAACTTCATCAATCGAGGAGCATATAAAGACTCCTTTTCCTGCGGCAAGTCCATCATATTTGACTACACAGTTGTATTTAAGCTCTTTGCAAAATGTCAAAGCATCAGTAAGTATTTTATCTCCATTATTGAGATCAAATGAACAATATTTGGCTGTAGCTATTTTGTATTTGGACATGAACTCCTTGGCAAAAATTTTGGAGCATTCCAGCATGGATGCGGTCTTAGACGGGCCAAATACTTTTATCTTAGACCCCGCAAAGTAATCAACTATTCCTTCAGCAAGGATATTTTCAGGGCCAACAACAATCAGGTTAATGCCTTTTTCTCCACAAAAATCTTCAACCTGGCCAAAGTCGCATGGGTTGAAATCAGGGAACGAGTTTGTGATCCCTCCATTGCCAGGAATAGTATAAACAGTCTTTACTTTTGCACTTTGGGAAAGCTTCCACGACAGCGCATGTTCTCTTGCTCCTGAGCCTATGACTAAGACATTCATTAATTCGTTTGTTCCTTAAGATTTATGTCATCTAAAGAAAGTTTATCCTTAATTTGAACTATGTCTCTATCAAAAGTTTCTCTTAATCTGTTTATATTTAAAGTTCTTAGCGCAAACAGCGCCGCATTTTCAGGATCAAGGATTGTACCAGATGGAACTTTCGACGGCATCATTAAAGAAGAGTTGATGTTAATTATCATATCAGCTTCAGTAGTGAACTTTGGACAGTTGATCACAGGGATGTTCATGTTGGATGCAAGCGCTCCTCCAAGTCCATTGGATTTGCCTGCGATGGCAATTATAGCTCCCGGTTCAATCGAGTCATTGTACTCTCTGGCCAGATCAATAATTTTTTCTCCGTTCTTGTGAGCAGAGACTACCCTAAGTTCGGACATAATGTCATATCTTTGTATGACAGATTGAATTTTTTGAGCATGATCTTTATCTGAAGCAGAACCCATAACTATTGAGACATAGCCATCTTTGATCAATCCTGACTTTGATAAGTTTCTGTACATCCTGTTCTTGCAGTCCGAAATATCCACGGTGAACTTTTTACCTGTCACTTTTTCGTAAATTTCTCTGTAGCGTTTTGAAGTTTCCTTAATGACTTCATCGCTTAAGACAATCGGCATAACTCCATTTCTAGTTTCTCTGATAAGCCATGCCCTGACATATTCCTTATCCATCTGATAGACTGATTTTGGATCGCTTTCGTAGTCTTTAACATCCCAATACCTGGATGAATCAGGTGTATGAATTTCATCTATCAGCGTCAAATTCCCATCAATGATACCAAATTCATATTTAGTGTCAACCAGAAGGATCCCTTTAGAAATAAGGTAGTCAGATGCTTTTGAGTAAAGGCCTAGAGCAGCTGATTCAATTTTTTCATAAGTTTCTTTATCTATGATTTTTTGAGCAAGTATCTCTTCTTTGGATATTTCCTCATCATTCTTTGATTTAGTAGTTGGAGTTAAAATCGGAGATTGAAGTTTGATATTCTGTTTAAGTCCTTCGCCAACTTTTACGCCTGAGAATACTCGTTTACCTTTTTCATAGCCTCTCCACATTGAGCCTGTTATAAAACCTCTTACCACCATCTCAAGTTTGATTGGCATAGCAGTTTTTACGAGGCTTATATTTGGATCAATTTCTTTTATGAAATGATTTGGTATGACATCCTTAGTCATTTCGAACCAAAAATTAGTCATGCCGTTGAGTACCGCTCCCTTGCCTGGAATGGCAGAATCAAGAACTACATCAAAAGCTGAGATTCTATCTGTAACGACAATCATGCGGTTCTTTTTATCTACTGTGTAGCTATCTCTGACTTTTCCTTTTGATATTCTCTTTAGTTGAGGAGTAAAAAAAGTTCTAAAAGAATCCATAGCTTTGCCTCGCCTTTTAGTTATTAGGATTATGATAGTTTGCTGATAATTCAATTTTAGCGACTAATTTTCGGATAAACTCCAATCCATCTGCTTTCGGATGGGTTTCATCCCTTTTAAAAGTTCCCCATTCAGGATTATTATACATAGAAAGAAATGCTTCAGGATGAGGCATCATCCCAATGACTCGTCCAGTCACATCAGTAAGACCTGCGCAGTTCAGCTCTGAACCATTGGGATTTTCTCCGTAGTAGGAAATGAAATTCAATTTCCTTCTGATGATTTCCTGCTTGATTTCATCATCCTTTATAATCAGTCTGCCCTCGCCGTGTCTGATGGGCATAGATATTATTTGCTGTTCGTCTTCTAGTTTTAGTTTACACCATTTGTCAATGAATCTAAAGTTGGAATTTCTGAATAAGGATACCTCTTGAAGCCACCTGTTTTTGATGGCAGGTAAGAGTCCCATTTTGACTAAAGCCTGGAAACCATTGCATATACCTATTATGTATTTTCCTTCGTCAAGAAAACGGTCTATTTCAGTCGTAAATGGCTTGCCGTTAGAGAGCTTTCTATAAAATATTTTATTTGCCAATACCTTTCCCGATCCTAGATTGTCGCCAAATGAAAAACCTCCTGGGAAGTTAAGAACATCATAGTTATGTATGGAAATTTCACCTGATAAAATAGATGAAATATGTGAGATATCGCATATTGCTTCGGATAGTCTGTAGGCGCTTGCAAGTTCTTCTTCGCAATTTATCCCATATCCTGTGATGATCAGAGATTTAATTTTAGATTTCAAATCCATGTCTCCAGGAGTTTTCTAGTTTTTCGACATCAAGGTTAACTAAATTTCTGCTGTCAATAGATATTTTGAGCTTATAAGTATCTGTAACCACTCCTAACTTAGTTGCCATACAGCCCATTTCTTTTTCTAGCAGAGCAGATTTTTCAGGGCTTACAGACACCACGAATCTTGAATGGCTTTCAGCGAAAAGGAAAACTTCGTCGGAAAGAGATGAAGTTGTATTTATATCGGCGCCCAAACTTCCGCCGAATGCGCATTCAGACAACGCGCAAGCCAATCCTCCGTCGGATATGTCATGACATGATGCTAACAGTTCTGATACTTTCATTACTTTAAGATAGAGATCTTTGGCGTATTCTTTTCTGACTTTCGGAACATTGCTTCCATATCGTTTAGACAATTCAAAATATTCAGATGCTCCAAGTTCATCATAAGTCTCCCCAAAGATGTAGATTATATCTCCTGCTTTCTTGAATTCAGATGTGATGGTGTTTCTGATATCATCTATCTTGGCTGTCATAGAATAGAGAATTGTCGGGGGAGCGGAAATTTTAACTCCTTCTGACACAAAATCATTCTTCATGCTGTCTTTGCCAGATGTCATAGGGATATTGAAGAAGATTGACATATCATAGAGTGCCTGGCACATTCTGACTAGCTTTCCGAGTTTCAGTTTTCCATCAGGGTTTGAATTTGGATCATAGACGCAATTTGGGACGCAGAAGTTATCATTTACAGACCAGAACCTATTGGTTTTATCATCGATGTCAGGAAGTTTTCCGCCCACAGCTATTATCTGTCTGATTCCCTCATCAAAGGCTCCTGATGACATTTCGTAAGGATCAATATCTCCATACTTCGGGCAGATGCCATTGGATACTGCTAGACCTGCAAAAGATTCCTGATCGAATCTCATTACTGCGGCATCCTGCGGAGCAATACCTTTCTTTCCCATTAATGGTTTAATGATGGACTTTCCTTTAACTTCATGGTCAAACCGCCTGATAACAGATTCTTTAGATGCTATGTTAGGTTTAGCCATCATTTTAAGAAGAATCTCATTGTAATCATGAATCGGAGACATCACTTCTGAAATAAATGCTTTCTTAGGATTCTCCCATTCAGCGAAGAGATATTTTCTCGGAACGGCATTGTGAAGAAATTCCAGACACAGATAGGCCACGGTATTTGAGTCATAGCAGACATGAAGATACCCGGAAGAGGTGAAGTGTCCAATATCAACAGATTCTACTTCCATTTCGAGAGCCAGATCCATAAAAGCTTTCATTTTAGATTTTTCGACGACTATAGTCATTCTTTCCTGAGACTCAGAAACAAAGATTTCCCATGGTTTCAGCCCCGAATATTTTAGAGGAACATCTTTTAGCTCTACATAGGCTCCATTTGTGATTGTCGCTAGTTCCCCGATGGAAGATGAGAGTCCTCCGGCCCCATTATCTGTTGAGCATTTCACAAGCCCTCTTACGCATGCTATCTCGAGAAAATCACAGAGCATTTTCTGGGTGATAGGGCTGCCTATCTGAACTGCCGATTGCGGTGAGAATTCATCTATCTCGCATGACGAAAAAGTTGCCCCATGGATTCCATCTTTGCCGACTCTGCCACCTGCCATTACAATTCTATCTCCGGCATCTATTTTCTTTTCGCTAGTGTCAATGCCGTTATAATATCTCTGAAGGATTCCGCCTGTCCCGCAGTAAACGAGCGGTTTGCCTGCGAACCTGTCGTCAAAGACTATTGCTCCATTTACGGTTGGAATTCCTGATTTATTGCCTCCGTCTTCAATGCCTTTTATCACACCCGAAATTATACGACTTGGATGAAGCTGACCCTTTAAGAGTTTTTTGCTATATGATGGTTCAGCAAAACAAAGTACATTTGTATTAAAGAGCATTTTTGCCCCGCCAATTCCTGTTCCCATGGCATCCCTATTGACCCCAAGTATCCCTGTTATCGCCCCGCCGTAAGGATCGAGAGCAGATGGTGAATTGTGAGTTTCTACTTTCCAGACAAATGACCTTTTGTCATCTATTTGGACGATGCCGGCATTGTCTGAAAATATTTTAATAAGCCAGTTATTCCCGGCTTTTTCCAATCTGCCTCTAATTATCTCGGTAGAGCCTCTGATATAAGTTTTGAAGAGAGAATCTATGACTATCTTCTCGCCAGTGTCTTTATTATGAAATTCGATTATTCCGCCAAATTCCTTGTGTTTGCAATGCTCTGACCATGTCTGGGCTATTATTTCAAGTTCGATATCAGTCGGCTGTTTTGAGAGGCATAAATGATTTCTGATTTTTGAAGTGTCTTGATTTAGATAGTAATCCTTGATTGTTTTCATCTCATCAAGATCAAGAGATAGGAGTCTTTGCTTTGAGATATTGATTAATTCAGAATCGCTAACTTCGAGATTTATCTCTTCGATTTTTGAATCTGACTTTATGATAACTTCAGGGACATAATAAACTTTGCCATCAAAGAGTCCGCATTCGAAGTGATTGATCAGTGGATTGCCAAGATAAGCTTCTCCAAATCTCTTCAAGTATTCAGCGTCAATTATGTTCTCAAAAATATAGAGCTCGTGAGAGAATACTCTTATAAAACAACTCTTTTCTCCGTCAAATGATATGTCTGTAAAGACCTTTTCGGCAGATACTCCTTCGTCATCGGTCACTCCTGGAAGTTTTGAAACTAAGACATAACTTTTATAAGATAGAAAATTACTGAGGTTCTCAAAGTATATATTTTCAACTATTCCATCAACAAGCCCTTTCGTAGAATAATCGAAAATTTCTTCTTTACTCAATGAGTCTGATAATACAGAGTAAACTTTGATGATTTTGATATCACCAGAGTTCTGATTTAGTTCACCTCTAATAGTGTCTTTCAGATGCGAAATTGTTATATTCTCTTGTATTTTAGGAACGATAAAAACATTCATTAGTTTCTTAGTCCAATTGATACTTTAAATTTTCCCTAAAAAAGCCTTTGGAGTCTATTTCAATAATATTTTCTTTGATGATTCTTCCAGAAATTTTGGATGGGAAACCTAAGTTTGCAAGATCTTTAATGATGTCTTCTGCAAAAATATTCTTTGTTATCAGCATCATGCCATTGGACATATTCCATTGAGCATAAGCCGTGTGGTCATCTATATTGCCAAGTTCCTGAAGCCTAAGCATAAAATCATCAGCGTCAAACAAATTATTTAAACTTGCCCCGTATCCGCTAGTTTTGAGGACTCTGCCAAGTTTATCCCTGAAACTTCCACCTGTTATGTGAGCTATACCTCTAATATCGAATCTTTTGTTCAGTAGATGAGTTATTGCTGAACAATATATTCTAGAGGGATGTAGAAGCATATCGCCCCATGAGTTAGAAAGATCATACTGTTCATTGTGCCAATCTTTGCCAAATGTTTTCTCTAAAACGCTTCTGGCAAGTGAATATCCGTTGCTTCTTAGTCCTTTATGATAAAGAGAGATGATTGCATCTCCTACTTCTGCCTTGCTTCCTGTGATTGGTTCCATTCCTTCGGGAAGATACCCTATACATGTAGCGCACCAGTTAAAATGCATAGGATTGCCGTAACCATTTATTCTAAAACCAAGTTCGGCAATTTCTCCGCCTGTAACAGCTATTTTTGCTTCCTTTGAAGCATCATAGAGTCCGCTCATTAGGGAATCAACTATTTTTGCATCAAGGATGTCCACATCCAAAATATTTGTGATGTTTGCCGGTATTAATCCATTGCAGACAAGATCATCAGTAACCATTGCGGTCAAGTCATAACCAAGCGTATCATATCTTCCCAGTCTTTCGGCTATTTCTGCTTTCGTGCCTATTCCATCTGAGGTTATTCCAATTTTTATGGAGCCGTAATTCAAAATGTTAGAGAACATTCCATCGCCGGAAAATTCAGGTGCTCCCTTGTCGGTCAGATTGGAGTAGGATTTTTTTGCCCATTCGTAGGCAATTTTTGAGCAATTTTTACCTAGTTTTATATCAACCATTTTTCATTCTCCGGCAAGTCGTATTTCTATGCTCTTAAATAAGTCGTCAATGTATTTTTCAAAATCTGAAAGTCTTTCAATTTCCTGCAGGCTGTGAGGATTATTGCAGTAAAAGGATAAAACAGAAGAAAGCGCTCCGATATTTTCTTTAATATCTTTGTAGATTGAAAAGGATTCTTCTTGGGAATGATTTGCCGATAAAGGTTTATGAGAATAACTCTTAGATATTTTTTTGAGTCTGTTTATACCATTATGTATAATGTCAGAGTGTTTACTTTTCGGAAGAGTAAATCCATCATTTTTAGAATTTTCAAAAAGTTCATCCAGAAGGTTGTGAAAAATAACATCCTGGGCTTTGTCTTTGAACTTTATTTTATCGGTTAATACATCAGCAATAAATTCAGAACAATTATTATGTTTTGATCGGTATGCGCTGAGAAACAACGCTATTTCTCTTGTCGTAAATGGGATTCTTAAGTCGTCAAATATTGCGTCTATGGAAGATATATTGCCCGAAGATAGCGAGAACAAATCTTTGTTTTTATGCGAATGGTGTTTTTGCCATGAAGCGCCGTCATCAGACTTAAACCATAGTACTGTGTTGTTTTCGAAATATTTGAGCTCAATATTTTCTGCTATTACAAAAGCTTCCTCAAGAGAAATGATCGGGTCTTTTAGCTTTTTTATATCAGCAAGGAAGTAAGCCCAGCCAAGCTGTTCGGATACTTCAGGATATGGGCCAAACTTTTCAAATACTTTATAAAGAGCGCTCTCAATTTCCTCTGCGAAGATATGGGATTCTTCTTTTTCTGCAGGAGATTCGGCATTATGCAGCTCCGCCGTGAAAATCCCATTTGTCCAGTCAACTACTTCAAGGAGCAGCGAATTGAAAGCTTTCAACTTATGTGAACTTTGTATGGCTTTTAAGTCAAAGACATTAATTTTAACCATTCCTTTCGGATCTTTGCCCACAACTTTAAGATTAGTCTTATCCTCTGCTGTAAGTTGGTCAGAAATTGTGTCTGCCCCGAACATATAATAATATTCGAACAAACTCTCTACAGGTTGGGTTATCTTCTTTTTTAGAATGGGGGCTTGAGTTTTAGCGTCAAGAATAGTGAACTCGGAGGGAAACAAGTCTGAGTAATAGAATGGAACAAATCTGTGTCCCGGAATCAGGATAGAATTTTTTATCTCTAAGTCACTGAGAACAATTCTGAACTTTATTCCTTTAAAGAAGCAGTGTCTGGATAAATATTTGTCGTTTTTGGTGTTTGCGAGAGAACGAAAAGCAAGAGAGCAAAATTCTAAATAATCCGAAACGGTGTATTGATTATGTTTAGATGAATTTGCTAGTGAGTTCTCTATTTCTTTGAGTGTAAATTCTGATGTGTTGCTACAATAATCTACGATAGCTTTTTCTAAATCCATAGTGAGTAAATCCCATAACTTTTGGTTCTAATATAATCTACTTCAGCAAACGGCTTTAAACAAAACAGCGAACAGCTAAAAGCTTTTTAAAAATTCAAATTATGTTTATATAGAGGGTCAGGAACGGGAATTGATTTGAGCAGTGTTTTAGTGTAGGGATGGTTGGGATTTTCAAAAATGTCTTTGGTGAGCCCCATCTCTACAATTTTTCCTGAATACATGACTGCTACTTTCGAGCAAATATGCCTAATCACAGACATATTATGTGATATGAATATCAAGGACAAATTCATCTGTTTCTGAATGTTTGAAATAAGATTAAGTATCTGAGCCTGAATTGATACATCAAGCGCTGAAACAGGTTCATCAGCTACCAAAATCTTAGGTCGCAGAGCTAAAGCTCGCGCAATTGCTATTCTCTGTCTTTGCCCGCCTGAAAATTCATGTGGAAATTTGTTGAACATTTTTTTAGATAAACCTACCATTCCCATTAGGTTTATCAGTTCTTCAGCAATTTTATCTTTTGGTACAATTTTGTGTTCCAGCAAAGGTTCAGATAAAATTGCCCTAACAGTCATTCTTGGATTCAAAGAAGCATAGGGATCCTGGAAGACCACCTGAAAATCTTTTCTGAGCGGTCTAAGTTTTTTTTCTGAGAGTTTGCTGATTTCTATTCCATTATAGAAAATTGAACCTGAAGTTATTGGAGCAAGCCTCAGGAGAGTTCTGGCAAGAGTTGATTTTCCGCAACCCGACTCACCGACTAAGCCAAGTGTTTCACCAGCTCTAATAGATAGTGATACATCATCTACAGCTTTGGTGTAAGAAGATAACTTTTTAACTAGAAATCCTGAGTAAACAGGAAAGTAAGTCTTAATATTTTCAGCGCGGAGTATTGGTGATGTATCTGCATTTATCATAGCTGAAGATTTTATTTTAAACCCAAACCTTTAACTTCAGATGTATAAGCGTGCGCCTCAAGTAATATTTTATCGGTCATAGGTTTAATTGACTCAAGCTTGCCATTGTTTATTAAATTTAAGATCTCGCTTGCTATGAGATAAACATATTTTTCGTATAAAGTCTGATCATTTTTTTCTATTACTGTAGAAACGGGTTCAATTGTCTTTTTGAGCTCTATCATATTTGTTGCGTTATCTACTTCGCGTTGCGAAATCTCGTTATTCCATGGAGTATCTAATTTCTGGTAAGCATCTTTTAAAATATTAGTTATTGTTTCCCTGCTGAACTCGAGAAGCTCTACTATGGCCTCCCAAAGTTTATCTGCTCCAGCGTATATACATGTGCTTTTTAGGTTATGGGTTTTTCTAAAAATGGTAGCTATGTCATAATTGCGTACTGCGCCACATAGAATCTGCATGTTCTCCTCATCGATATTATGAGTAAGAAACATACCTATAAGTTCGGTGAGCATTTCTTCCGAATTCATTACATTCTTTAGCGCGGCTTCTTTGTTGAAAATAAGCTTTTCCATTTTCGGCTCTAGTATATTTATCTTGCTAATATTCTTGATTGTAGCTTAATATTTTTCTATTTTTATGAATTCTGACTTTTCTTCATCGAAATATCTTTCAAATGGGGGGAACTTACTTGCAGGATTAAGTTTTTGATAACTTTCAAAGAGAACTTTCCACATGCTAATTATAGCATCTGACGAACTCTTTTCTTTGGTTTCCATATCAAGCACTACTGCGATTTTTAAATATTCCTTTAGGGATTCGATAAAATCATTTTCGTTCTTCTCGGACAAGTAGTTTTGAATATAGTTTTTAAAATATTCATCAAAGTTGTCATAGCTGACATTAGTAAAATAATTTTTCATGTCAGCCAATAATTTCTTAGCTAAATCCAGTTTGCCGAAAAGACAGCTCTTATCAAGTGCCTTATTAAGGAAAGTAAAATATAAATTGCCATAAGAATCTCTATCTCCAGACTCAATTTGCTTCTTAAAGTAAGAATTCATTCTGTCTATCATAATAAAGTCCGGCATGGATGTAAAATCTGAATAATGAGTTTCATCGAGAAACAAAATTTTGCCATTATAGGCATAAGCCGTAAGCGACATCATGAGAGTCTTGAAGTAAATTTTTGATTTAGTATCTATTAGAGTTGCCCGATAAGCCCAGTAAATGGCCAGGCTCTGAGAAACTCTCCAGTCTAAAATCCCAAACTTTTTATTTATCTCAATAATGTATTTAGGCTCAAGCATGAATTCATTTTTGAGTTGCTCTTTTTTTGGGAAGAATTCATCGCTGCTGCTTCTGGCAGAAACCAATGATTCCCAGAAATCGACTGAAGGATCTTTGCCGATAATTTTCTGCATCTCAAAAGCTATTTGCGTCTTATAATACAAATTGCCTGAATCGAAAACATCGCCTATCTTATTTAAATATATCCAGGCAAGTTCTTTATAGAGATCAGGGGCGTTCGGGTTATATCGTATGGCATCTTCTAGTACGACTATGGCATTTTCAACCCATTGCCATTTGTCTTTTGGGTCGGCGTACATGATGGAAATATTGTATGCCATATTCCAGGCTAGAAATGTGGTTGCCCCTGTAAACTGCGGATTAAGTTTAGTTATCCAGTAAGCAATCTTGCCCATTTCGAAATACTTGCCTTGTTCTTGTAGAGATATAGCCTTAAGCCATAGGATGTCAGAGAAAATCCCTTTAAAGGCACCCAATCCTACATTGACGAAAGCTATTCCAGGAGGAAGATTTTCTGTAGATGTGTAAACTGCTATTTTTTCATGCAGCCTGATTTGGTTAATTTTCTTCTCTACAAATACTATCAAAGCTATGCAGATTATAATTAGCAATACTGGCGCTATATATTTCTTTTTCATTACTTCTTTATTACCATCCCGAATTCTCTTCTGGAGAAAAGATATATTCCTCCCAATACGAAAACTACTATTTGTATGGCAAAGTATTTTTTAACTATTTCGAAAATAGCCGAACTCTCAAGAAGGTTTCCTGATGATATTTCATCAGTAGGCTGAAAACTTTGTATGGGAGACACAACTTTTACTAAGGTTTTACTTAAGCTATATCCAATTTTCATATCAAGGGCTTTTGTATTTTTGTATAATTCAGAATCAGAGAGAATATAGCTGCTCAAGCTCCCGAAAATCAGATAGAAGAGAATCACAAATATTGCTATTGGAAATGACAAAAATCCGCCTAATGCACACCCTATAGCTGACATAAGGATTACCCCAATAATCATTACAGACGCAACTCGCAGATAGTTTTCGAAAAATGAACAATAACTTACCAGAATCTGAGGATTCTCATTAAGTCTGAAAAAAACACTGTTCCCTCTATCTGAATTAGTGAACTTAAGAATGAGTTTATTTACATCTAAGGTTAAAATTATTTCAGGAAGTTTAACACTATATTTTTCGTTTGATACTAGTCTTTGAGGAAGGTCGTTGATTTTAACAAAATCCCCATCGTTGACTTTTAAGAAGAAGTCCCCAGAAATAGAATCTCTTTTCTGTTTTTCAAGAACATCTATTGCTCCGACATATGGGGTAAAGGTTAAATAAGTTCCATTCTGGTAGGAAGATTTCAGAAGTTCGAAGTTAAATTCCTTTGATGAACCACCCTTAACTTCGCCTCGCATTGAGAGCACCGAATAGTAAGTTCTTTTCCTCAAATCAGAGACTTCATCTTTAGAAAGGGTCTGATTTTCTTTTTTTGCTATCTGCAGTTTACTTTCAACTTCTTTGTCTATTTCTTGGCTTAGATTTTCCTGTAAGCTTAGATAGGTCTTTTTTGATATATATATGTTCTGATTCAAATCAGATATTTCAAATTTATTCAAGCCTTTAATTTCAGGCATTAACCTCAAAGAACCATATAAGAAGATTAAGCTGATAATAAGAATAAAAATGTAGGCAATGGCAACTCCCAAAAATCTCCCAACCCAGAAACTCCCCCTATGTACAGGTTTAGAAATAATCATGTGCAGTTTATATGAATCAATATCTCTGGCAATCAAAGAGCAACTGCTCCAGATGCAGCACATAAAGATTAGCATAGAAATAATCCCTAGCGTGTAGCCAATAGCTAGCTGAAACTGCATTACCACATCGCCGCCGCTAATCATTACAATTGGCATAAAAATAGCGATAGCAAGATTCAGAAATCCTGCAATCAGGTAAGAAGGGCTCTTTAAAAGAGTAGTTATAGTATGCCTTAAAACTGCAGTAAACGCTGACATGTGAATCCGAGTTAATCTATTATTTTAGAAATTGCGCAATTGAATCGCTGTGCCTGGCGCCTGCCGTGTAAGCATTCTGCTCAATTGCTTCTTTAATTACGCTTATGAAATATTTTTCTAAAGACATTTTAGGACTTGAAATATTAATGTCATTCTGTCCAAGATTGGTGCATATAAATTTTGCGAGTTCTTCCTTCTGTTTTTCATCAAGACGCGACATCGTAATAATATCTTGAGAGGATATTTTAAGCAGTTCGCTAAGTTTCCCTTCAGATACAATTTTCCCGCCATAAAGGATGATAACCCTGTCACAAACATCCTCAATGTCGCTTAACAGGTGGCTGCATACTAAAACAGTCTTTCCCACGCTCTTCAGAAGAACAATTAAATCCTTCATTTCAGCGCACCCGAGAGGATCCAATCCTGAAGTTGGTTCGTCTAATATGAGCAACTCAGGATTATTAATCAGCGATTGGGCAACACCTATTCTTCTAGCCATGCCTTTTGAAAATTCGCCAACCATTCTTTTGCGAACATGAGTTAGACCAGCCATTTCAAGAAGTTCAGTCGTTCTTCTCTTTACTTCAGCGGATGGCAAGCCGAAAAGTCTTCCATAAAAACAAAGACTTTCTTCTGCTGTCAGGTATTTATAAAGGTAGGTTTCTTCAGGCAAATAGCCAATTTTTGCTTTTATCTCTACATTTGAAGAACTTTTCCCGAACAAAGTTAAGTCTCCTGATGTTGGGTAAAGTAGATTTAACATCATTTTAATGGTAGTTGATTTGCCTGATCCATTTGGGCCTAGAAACCCTACTATTTCGCCTTTCTTGACCTGAAAAGAAATTGAATCAACAGCATTAGCTTTAGGCCTATGCCAGAAGTCATAGAAGATTTTCGAGAGATTCTGAGCTGAAATAAGTATTTCGTTTGATTCCATGGCTATGCCTTTAAAAGCTAAGCTTTGTTTATTCCAAGAACATCCTGCATATCATAAAAACCAGGTTTTGCTTCAACAATGAATCTTGCTCCTCTGAGAGCGCCCAAAGCAAAAGTTTCTCTTGTAGAAGCCTTGTGAGTGAGTTCAATTCTTTCTCCACAGGTAGAAAAATAAACGGTATGTTCCCCTACCACATCTCCGCATCTTACAGCGTGAACTCCTATTTCTTTAGCCGGGCGTGCGCCTGTTATTCCGTTTCTTCCGTAACAGATGTCTTTTTCCATATCCAAATTGCGCGCTTCTGCCATTACTTCTACTAACTTGACAGCTGTTCCGCTAGGGGCATCTTTCTTTTGATTGTGATGGAGCTCAACTACTTCAATGTCATAACTTTCTCCAAGGATTTTAGCTACCTGCGAAGCCAAATGAAAAAGAAGATTGACTCCCACACTCATATTTGGCGCACAGACTATTCTTCCGCCAGCATCGGAAAGATTTTTGAGTTCGTCTTTTTCGGCTTGTTTCAAGCCTGTCGTGCCAATAACTACACCGACATTCAAAGCGACTGCTTCTTTTGCATTTTTAACTACATCGCTTGTACTGAAATCAATCATTACATCGGCATGGGACAGAGCGCCTCTTATATTATCGCTGACTTGAAGCCCGCAATTAGGCAGGCCTGCCAGAACGGCCGCATCTGATCCAATAGTTTCATTGTTTTTCGCTTCAATAGCTCCGACTAACCTTAAATCAGAAGAGGATAATGTGTTCTTTACTAGTAACCTTCCCATTCTTCCTGCCGCGCCTATCACAACTATTCTTATCATTATATACCTCAGATAGATGATTTTGTTTGTGTAATTCTTTATAGATAACTTTGAATTATTATAAACCTATTTTTTAAATAAAAAAAATCACTATCCGACGAAACTGTTTTTTACATCTAAAATTTATCAAATGCTTATTGCAAAATTTTATGATTTAGATAAAATCGCCTAAAGTGATGAGATTTTTTATAAGAATTTTATAAGCTTCTTTCATTCTCAACTTCGTTTCTAAGGTTTTCAATGTTAATAAAAAAAACTATGTTTTTACGCGGCTTATATCTGCTTACCTTACTAAGCGCCTTTATCTTTTCATTTAATACATATGCTTTCAATATTGATTCCATGAATGCAATTGAAGGAATAACAGCCAAAGCTGATTCTTTTGAAGTTATTGGTGACAACATGGTTGCATATGGTAATATTTTTGTAAGAAAAGACGATCTTATCGTATATGCTGATAAGGCGATATTTAATAATACCAACAAAATGGTAGAGCTGTCAGGTAATGTAAGGTTTCTGAAGATGGTAAGAAGTCGTCAGGAAATTGAGTATTGGGCACTTCAAAAGTTAGAAAAAGACCCTAATGTCAAGATAAAAGTAGTAGGGACAGTAATGACGCCGACAGGAAGACAAAAGCTTGTTGTAGATACGGTTCGCGAAGCTCTCTCCTGGCAGGGGGATAAAGCCATTGGCGATTTAACTACTGGAGTTTTCCAGCTTGGCACATTCCAGGCAAACATAGGTGGATGGACAGTGGCGGCCGATGGGGCTCTACGAAAAGGCAATGGCGAATTGGTAATTCCAAATGCCCAGATGAGTCCATGCCCAGATTACATGGAAGGGCACAGCGTTTATAGTATGAAGTCTGAAACCGTTGAAGCATTTCCTGCAGGAGACCAACCTTCAAATATTCAAGGTTTGGATCAAGGCTCAGCCGCGAATATAAATAATTATCATTTCTGGGCTTATAATAATGTTTTATATGTTGGAGATCTTCCTGTTCTTTGGCTTCCTGTATTTTACAAGCCGCCACCGCGTGCTTTGGGTAATTGGTCTTTCACAGGAGGTTCGAGCTCTTCCTATGGAACTTATTTCCAATCTGCCAACAATTGGACGCTGTCTGATACTCCTGATTTAATGATAGGTACTTCTAATTTATTAGACTACTACAGCTCAAGAGGTTTTGGATATGGAAATGCTACAACTGTGACAACACCAGCCTCTAAAACAGAATCTTTTGCCTATATGATAAATGATCAAGATGCAAATTATTCTTTACCTCAAGCTGGGAACGGATACGAAGGCAGTAGATATGCTCCCTTAAACCCGACAAGATATGATGTTGACATCAAGAATATGACCCACATCACTGACAGACTGGATTTCAGAGGTAGATTCAACTCATTGAGCGACATCTATTTTCTTAATGATTTTCAACAAAACCAGTTTTATATTGATCCAGAGCCTGCTACTTACGCTGATGTAAGCTATCAGTTTGATAAAGCCGCTTTGGATTTGACTTTTAGACCTCAAGTTAATCAGTGGGCGCCGACAGTCGAACAATTGCCGGCTTTACAGTTGACTGTTCCTAGACAGGAATTATGGAATAACTTCTACTACCAAGGTCAGTCAAGTATTGGTTGGTACGATATGCAGTGGGGGAAATTTAGGAACTCAAGAGCAAGTATGGATTTGGGTAATGGGGTTGAGCCTGCAGCGTATGATGCGGGTCGTTTTGATACAGTCAACTTTCTTTACTATCCTTTGAATTTAAAAGATGTAAATATAATACCTAGAGCTGGCTTTAGGTTTACCGGATACAGTAATAGTTCGAGTATTGCTATAAGCGATAATCAACTGAATAATAATTTATCGGTAGAAAGTCCTGAAGGAGACTCAGAGGCAGATGTAGTTAATTACGATAATAAAGGTGGCGCAGCAGGACGAGTTATTCCTGAGTTTGGATTGAATTTGAACACGAAAGCTTCTAGGTCATGGGATAATATAAAGAATGCTTTTTGGGATATGAATGGACTAAGACATGTAACTCAGCCTTATGTTGACTACACATATCTTACGCCGATGGGGACTGATCGTAAATATATATATTATTTTGATGATGTAGATAGAATTGATACCCAGAATTTTACAAGAGCTGGAATAGATAACAGACTTCAGACAAGAAGAGGCGGTTGGAAATCCTCACAGTCTTACACTTGGGCAACCATGTCCAACTACCAGGATCTGCTTTTTAATACAGACAGCAGAATGGATGAGCCTGATGGGACCATAAAGAATCTCGGAGATTTTGGAAATATAATTAATCTTACTCCTACTCCTGATTTGAACTTTAATATCACGGCTCTTGTAGATGGCGGCCGGCTTTGGAGTGGGACAGATTTAAATAACTGTGTCAGCACATCCAATGTAGGAAGCACTTGGGCTTTTGCTGATGGATGGAGTGTTAACCCTAGTTGGGCTTATTCTTCAGTAAATAACTCTAATCCCACCTACTCTATGGGTAATATGATGGAACAAGTAGAAAGCGGTACTTATTTTCAAAGAACTTTTTCAGATTCATCATACCTGAATACGAATTTGAATTTTAAAATAAATGATAGAACTACAGGAATTCTTACTGTTTCCCGCGACTTTTATAATAACATGACGCCTAATGCCGGGATCACATTAACTAGAGACCTTCCTTGCAGTCTTCAGATAGTTCTTAATGCCTCTGTTTCACAAAATTATGATAATAATCAGGGTGGAGGAACTCAAACTCAGAATAATTTATCTGCTACTTTGCAGTTTACTTCTACTCCAGCATACGAAATAACTCCAAGAGAAAGCGTTTTTCCTAATGATGCTCTGGACGAGCCGTCTGTTTACTAAACCTAAACCTTTCAAAAACACCATAAGTAATGCCTGAAGACTGGATTGAAATCCAAAGCGATAAAGCCCATATAGCTAGAGAGAAAAAAAAAGCGTCAGAGCTTAGAAAAACAAACTGGTGGCAGAATGTTATTCAAAACGGTAAATGCCACTACTGCGGGAATTCTTTTCATCCTGCTGAAATAACTATGGATCATATCGTTCCGCTATCAAGAGGTGGAAAGAGCGCAAGAGGAAACATTGTTCCGTGCTGTAAGGAATGCAACAATAAGAAAAAATATCTTACGCCGGTTGATATGATTCTAAAAGATTTGGAGAGGGAATCTGAGAGTTAGATTATCTGATGCCAACTTTAATATTTCTGCTAAAATCATTGTACACTTCAGCTAAATCACAGGATAAACCTTCGAATGTAAAGATATAATTCCCAAGAATCCAAGTGTCGTAATCCGCAGGTGGAAGTCTTATAGCCCGTCCGATATTTGCAGTTAAGTTTATAGCTTTTATGGAATTGTTATTCGTCAAATAAGACACATCCATTCCTGAAAGAAGTCCTTCTTTTGGGGCAAAAATCCTGAGAGCCGTTAAAGGCTCAATCTTTCTGTAATCAATGGGTTCAACTTCTTTTCCATCCGCAAGATTTATATTCATCTCAAGAATGTTTTGCCATGATGCGCAAAGCAAAAGGGATGGAAGACAATCTCCGCCAGGCCTTGGAGCTATTTCTATTAAGATTATTTCTCCAGCTCTGACTATAAAATCCAGCATGCATATAGCTTTATTGATACCGATAGATTCGGCAGCTTTAGCTACTGTTTGAACTAAATTATTATGAGATATTTCGGGTATTTTTCCAACTAATCTATATCCTGCTATAATGCCGAAAGGCAAAGAATTCACCTTTATTTTTTCAGTTAATCTTATTATCTTTGCAGAGTTTTTTTCGATAATAAAGTCACAGCTATACTCGGTTCCTTCAATAAATTCTTCCGCTAAAACTGACAATTTGTTTAGTATAGATTTAGAGTTAAAAAGTCTGTTGTTCTGCCTGGATATTAATCCATCTTTAATTTTAGAATAACTATCTTTGACTTCATTAGAAGTTTTACAGCTGAAAACAAGTTCACTTCCTGCGCCGGAAAGTGGTTTTAAAACGCATATTCCATTAATTTTTCTGTGAAATTTTTCAGCATCTTCTCTGGAATTTAGAAGCGAATATTGTGGGATATTAAGACCTGCGGCTTCCCAAGCTCTTTTGGAGGCGAATTTATCTCTTGAGTTCCTTATCGCATTTGGGGTTTGGAAGAATAAATTAAATTTTATTGCGATTAGTGAGGCGAGTTCCATGGATTCGCAATCAAAAGAAGTAATTCCGCAGATTCTTATCGTGAATTTCTGAAGATGCCGCTCTACTGCTAGTATAGCGCCCTTAGAATCGGACAGATCCCAGCAGACTTCATCATCTGAATCAGGTTTTGGTTCAAGAGCTGTATTCCTTAGCGATGAATCGGTAAGGAAAAATACTTTTTTTTTGGAGATACTACTTATCCACTGGACATAGTCTGTCGTAGTCCCAACTATTAGTACCTTAGCAGCCATATGTACCGGTACTTACCTTGCCAGATTCCGTAATGGTTGATTCCTGAGAGGAAATGAGCTTTATCTCGTATAGAGGTTTTGAAGTAAGGTGGAATCTTTCCTTCCATCCAAAGTCACCGCAAAGAAAGTCGATTTTGTCGAATTTATTCTCGCATGCCCATTTTATATGATGGAAGTTTATAAGCTTTGCTATTCCCTGAAATTCAGGATTAGTCCCGCCTGCAAGAACGACATATTCACTGCCGTAAACCGTGCCGATATCAACTGCTGCTATTTTGTCGCCTATCATTACTGTAGTAACTCTGAGCATCTTATTGTCCCAAAGCCATTTAATAAGCATTTCAAAAGATTTAAAAAATCTCTTGTCATTAAAATAGGATTGATCACCGAAAGCGGATAAATTCATCTGAAAAAGAGAGTCTAAATCTTTAAGCTCATTATAGCGAATAGTTGCGCCTGATTCATAGAAATTGGCAACTTCTTTTGAGAGATTTTTACGGGATTTGCTGGAGAACTTTTGCATATATTCGTCAAATGAATAATTGAATTCACCTGGATAGAGATGGTAGTTTGTTTCATCTACTCTGAGAGAGTCATTGAAGTAAAGACTATTTGCGCACAAATAACGCATATGAACAGGTCCTGGGGTGTTATCGAGAAGAATCTGAAAGACATTGTTATCGTTGGCATAAACTTTATTTTGCTCAAGCCATGTTTTGCCGTGCCAAGACTCGCCTGGGAAAAAGGAATAGAATTTGGATTCTTCCATCCAGCTTAGAGGCAGAACTCCTTGAACTTCATTGTCATTTTCAAGGACTATAAAATTATTATGCCTGTCAAACGACTCCGCGAAACACTTTCTGACTTCCCATAAATCGAAAATGCTTGATGCGTCCCAGTATTTTTTCCAAATACACGCGCACTCCTCAATATCTTCTACCGTCTTCAATGTGTACATTTTAAAATAAAGCCCCCCTTATCTTGTTGTAAACTTTTACCATTTTTCATAGTCTTTTTTCTCCCAACTTCATCGTAGCAATTTCTATGCCATCATTTAATTTTAAAGTTCGTTAAAGTATATATCTCGCTCAAATTAACAAACAAAATATTTGAAATATTTTCATTTTCTTTAATCATGTTTTCAGATTCAAAGTTTAATAGTGATATAAGGTAATTCTTTACCGTATAAAATTTTTAAAAAAGTTACTTTATGTCATTATCTCAAATAAAAGCTCGAATATTTTCATATATAGGTAAAAATATACTTATTATGGTTAATATTATAGGTAATATATTACTTGTATGCCATTTTAAATGGACAAAGAGAAATAGAAAAGGAATGATATGAAAATACGACTTCTTTTGGCGATCAAAGAAAAAAGGCTCGAAAAATATTTAGACGACTACTTTTCTCAGCCTGATATAGAAGTTAAGTGTCTAGGGCAGCTTAAGGCGCCGTGGCAAAAGTTAGTTAGGAGCTGCGGGGATATAATTGTAATAAGTGAGGAAATTATTCCGCTGTCTCTGGAAGCCAATATTTCTTTACTTAATAGTCTGCCTGAAACCCCTACGACAATTCTGCTTCATAACCGGGATTCTTCCGAAGAACATGCCAAACTCCTAGCTTCAGGGGCTGATAGCGTGCTTTTTACAGGGATACAGGATGTAAGTATTGCCGAGGCCATCTCTGCTTCAGTAGAATCAAGAAGAAAATTTTATTCTCAAACTCGTACCGACTACAAACTCAAAACTTCTCCGAAACTTACAGACTTTAATTCTGGCAATCAGAAAATGCGTATGTTTATGGACGAAGTTCAGCAGATTATTCCAAATAGTACGCCACTTCTTATTTTGGGCGAAACCGGGGTTGGAAAGGAGCATCTGGCTAAAGTTATACACTCTGAAAGCCCTCGCTCAAAAGGGCCTTTTATTCCTGTCAATATTGCTGGATTGCCAGAACAACTCCTAGAGAGCGAACTTTTTGGTCACGAACAGGGTGCGTTCACAGGAGCTATTAGATCCAGGCGAGGCGCTTTTGAACTTGCGCACAATGGGACAATCTTCCTTGATGAAATAGGAGAAATGCCCCTTCATTTGCAGGCAAAACTTCTACGAGTGCTGCAAGATTACGAATTGCGCCCGCTTGGCAGCGAAAAATCTATTTGGATTGATGTAAGAGTAATTGCAGCCACCAATAGGAATATTGAAGAAGAAGTAAGTAGAGGCACTTTCAGAAAGGATTTATTCTATAGATTGAATGTAGTTACGCTAACTGTTCCAGCTCTTAGAGAAAGGCCTGAAGATATTCCCCAGATTGCAAAAAATTTCGTTGAACTTTACAGAAAAAAATATGCGAAAAATATTACTTCTATTTCAGAAAGCACGATGAAAGCTCTCTGCGCCTATGATTGGCCCGGCAATATAAGAGAACTTATGAATGTAATGGAGCGGTCAGTAATTTTGTCGAAAGGTTCAGCGATAACTTTGGAGCAGCTCCCCAGAAACTTCAGCGATAGCGCCGTATCTTCGAGTAATGCATTCGCAGATAAATTGCCTGCTCCTGTTAGCTGGGAAAATAAAACTCTTCCTGAGGTCACAACTGAAGCCATAACAAATATTGAAAAACTTTATATCCAAATGGTATTAAATAGGACTAAGGGCAGGGTTGGCGAAGCCGCAAGGATAGCAGGAATACATCTTCGAGGGTTTTATGGTAAAATGAAAGACTTCGGTATTAAAAAAGAGGATTTTAAATAAAATGGTGGAGCATACGAGACTCGAACTCGTGACCTTTTGACTGCCAGTCAAACGCTCTAGCCAACTGAGCTAATGCCCCACAGAAATGGAAAGTTCTAAACTTTAATTTCGAAATACGAAAATGCAAGGAATAGGAATTATTGAGTCTTAAAAACTTCATTTAAGGGAGTTTCTGCGCCAGTCTCTTCATCAAGCAAAACTGTATTTCTGTATGCCAGCTCTATGAGTTCCTCCATATTCATGACTGATTCGCCTTTTAAAATCATTTTTCTTGGAGCAGATGTTGACGGATTCGAGGGTGAGAAAACTGTACAGCTGTCGGGAACTTGTTCTGCCGAAAGATCATGAGTTCCTATTTTGCGGGCTATTTCCATTGTGTCGAATTTGTCCATTGCTATCAAGGGCCTAAGCACAATCATTTCGGTGGCAGAGTCAATATTGGCCAGATTAACTATGGTCTGGCTTGCTACCTGCCCGACTGATTCGCCTGTGACAAGCGCTTTATTGCCGTTTTCATGCGCTATGCGTTCAGCAAGTTTGAACATTATCCTTCTGTAATGAATAGTCCTAAAAGTTTCATAAACTTTGGCGCATATTTCTTTTTGAACTTCGAGAAAATTACACAAGAAGAGCCGTCTTTTACCTTGGAATTTATTCAACTGCTTTGCGATCCGTTTAATTTTCTCAGTTGTTTCAAGCGGTGTAAAAGGAAAGCTGTGAAATGACATAAAATCAACATATACGCCTCTTCTCATCATCATATATGAAGCAACAGGAGAATCAAAGCCGCCGGACAAAAGCGAGAGCACTGGGGGATTGCTGCCGGAAGGCAAACCTTTCTGTCCGTTTTCTATATGATAGTATATAAAGGCTTTTTCCCGGTGTAATTCGACATACAAATTTATATCAGCGCTTATAAGATTTACATTTAAATAGAGGTGTCTGGAAATTACGGCATCGGCAATTCCTACTTCCAAAGCGCGTTTTGATTCGAAAGAATTTTTGTCAGAGCGTCTTGAACGGACTCTAAAGGTTAACGGAGCATTCGGGAGTTTTTTACTTTTTGTTTCTTCAATAACTAAATTTACAGATGGAAGAGCTACTTCCAGAATTTTATCGAGGCTAGGCAGAGTGCTTATGGCGAATGAATAAGAGTCCAGCCCGAATACGAATTGAAGAGAATCTTTTATGAGCGAATAATCATCTTTGCTGAAAATAGCCCAATCGCAGGAATGAATTAGCACTCTTCCTCTGATTTTGGAAACTTTCAGGTTCGATTGGCTTAGGAGTTTGCTGATTCTTCCGATTAAGTATTGTTCAAATCTCCATCTGTTTTTGCCTTTTAAAGCTATTTCATTGTATCGGCAAATAACCGCATTGTATTGAATTAGTGTGTCTGACATTTCTGAGGAGCTCGTTAAAACTTTAATTTATATTCAAAACAATATTCTTTAAGGTCAAAATTATCAATCAAGAAAAAGATTTTGAAAAAATTATTAAATTTTGTTGCTTTATAATTGTTGACATTTATTAGCGTCCCAATAGAATGAACAAAAGAACGGACATATATAACTTTCTCAATTATTATTTTATAAACAAAACATTATACAAAGGAGCATTATTGTGAAACTCTTTAAGTACTCAGCGTACACGGTTGGGACAATACTATTCGCTGTCGCCGCAGGCTGCGTGTCGTACAAACCACCACCGGACATTATCCATGCCGATAGTTATACGGGCGAAAGCACCCAACAGCACAGAACTCTTCCTCCAGATTACAAAGTGCTTAATGTAGAAGATGCTGTAAATATATCACTTGCAAATAATCCTACATACAAACAAGCCAGACTTGCCATGATTCAGGCTTATTCAGTTTACTATGGCGGTATTCTTAATAACTTCACTCCTGGAATGAAGTATGGTTGGACCGGTACTCAAAGTCAGTCTCCTAATGGCAGTGGTGGTGGTCCTGGAGGAGAAGGTAATAATTATACTCAAAATTTAGGCGCTTCGTGGAATGTATTCAGCGGAATGACTGGAGTAATGGGAACTCTTAGTAATTTGTCAGGCGCAAAGAGCAAAGAAGAATTGGAAAGGAATGCCAGACGACTTTTGATTTATAGCGTTAAGGCAGGCTATTATCAGGTTCTTTTGGATAAAGCTAATGTTCAGATTGACATGGCTAATGAAGCTTTCCAGGAGCAGATGGTTAATGATACACAGCTTAAGTTCGATGCAGGCGCATCATCACTTGCCGACTTACTTCAGTACAAAACCCAGAGAAATCAGGCTCAAGTTGCAGTGATCGGAGATACTGCCAAATACTATAATGACAGATATGCTTTGGCGGCTCTTATGGGCTTAACTACAGCTGATATACCATCTAATACTAATTTCCCATCGCTTGATATCCTTGATGATAAAGGATATGCGCTTCCGGTTGAGTTCTATCTCGATATGGCTATCAATCAGCGTCCTGACTTACAGTCAAGCAAAGAACTCTTGAAAGCAGCTAAGTATAATCTATATAGTGCATGGGGCGCATTTTCTCCTACTGCCGCATTGAATTGGAATATGGGAACACTAAATTCAACTACTAGTAGAAGTACTCAACAACCTCTCACATCAAGCTATAGTAATAGAAACTATGACTACGGTGCCACTGTAAATTGGGTACTATGGGACGGCGGCGGTCTTGGCGGTGGCAACACCGGGAACAGAATTACCGAAGTAAGATACCAACAGGCTGCTTATGATTCAGCTACAGAAGGTCTTACAGCTACATGGATTAGTGTTGCGGCTAATGTAAGAACTGCTTACACAAGCTTATCTTCAAATATTGCTACAAGAAAGATTCAGGGAGCAACACTTGCTATGCAGAAAGAATCCAGAGACCTGACAGTAGATCAGTACAATGCAGGTAGTGTTGACATTACCCGTCTTAATACTGCTCAGAACTCACTTGTCGCAGTTGAACTTGGGTATGTTCAATCTGTAATTAATGTGGCTGTATCCAGAGCCGCTCTTGATGCCGCTTGCGGTATAAGAGAATAAGTTCCGATTTCTGTACAATCAAAAAGGTTCGGGTTTCCGAACCTTTTTTTATGCCTTGGAGGGTTCCGCTTCGTTGGAACCGTAATTAAACGGACATGACTAAGCATGTCCCTCCAGAAAGTCACTTCGCTATTAATACTTATTCAATATTCATAAGTTGTTATGAGATGTTTTTACTGTTCGACACTTTCAAATGGAAGAATTGAACTTTCAGCGCAGGAAGAAAGGCATATTTTTTCTGTTAATAAGCTTAGGCCTGAAGAAAAACTTCTTTTTATAGACGGAGAAGGAACAGTAGTCAAAGCAGAACTTCTCAAAGATAAATCCTTCAAGATTCTAGATATTACAAAGGTGTCTGAACCTGGGATTAAACTCCATCTTTTTGTATCTCCACCGAGAAAACAGCAGATGGATCAGATAATCGAACAAAGTTCAGAAGTCGGAATCTGGAGTATCACGCCTATACTAACTCAAAGAGCGGTATCTATCCCCGAGAAAGGCAGTGATAATTCAAGGTGGAATGTAAAGATTATTGAATCCTGCAAGCAATCCCATAATTCATATTTTCCGAAAATCAATCAAACTCTTTCTCTTGATGAAGCTCTAAAAAAAATAAAAGGACTTAACTTCACTTCATTTTTCGGTTCGACAGAGGCTGATAATACGGTCGAAGTTGACTTCAAATCTCCGGCAAGTTGTAATGAGCGGAATATCGCATGGTTTGTAGGCCCGGAAGGCGGTTTTTCTCCAAATGAAATAGAACTTATGAAGGCAAATAATGTCACTTCTTTAAAGCTTGGGACTGCGGTTATGCGAGTTGAAACGGCTGCGATAGTAGGTTCTGCTTATTTGCTAAATACACTCAGCTTAAAATAAATGACTCGATATTGCCTATTGTTTCATAAAACGCTATAATTTAAAAACAGCGTAAAAACTACAATTTAAGTAGAACCAAAGTTTATGAATAGCTTTCTCAATTCGGCATTAATTGCATTGCATCATTTTTCCTATCTGGTAGTCCCGGTGATTGAGATTATGATTCTGGTATTTTGTTTCTACATGATACTGAATTATCTGAGAGGAACCAGAAGCGCATCAATACTTGGAAGCGCGTTGTTTATTCTGATAGTTATTACAATCGTTGCGGATTTGATTAATTTTGAGGTGCTTGAATGGATTCTTAACAGCGCCTGGACATTTCTTCCAATAGCGATAATTGTCATATTCCAGCCTGAAATTAGAAGAGTTTTCACTCAACTCTCAAGCCCGTTCGGAAGCGACATTAAGCGAGAAGAAGCCATAAGCGAAATTGCTACAGCTATTACGAATCTGGCCAGAAAAAAGGTCGGGGCGCTTATTGCAATAGAGCAGAATTTCAGTTTGAAGGGCCTTTGCGATAACTATATAAGAGTAGATGCTACTCTTTCACATCTTTTGCTTGAAACAATATTTACGCCCAACACCCCGCTTCATGACGGCGCAGTGGTAGTCAGGAAAGGTAAAGTCAGAGCAGCCGGATGCATATTCCCGCTTTCAGTCAACAGCGAGCTTGCCGCAGGCATGGGCACAAGGCACAGAGCAGCTTTAGGCATAACCGAAGAGACTGATGCTCTCGTGATTGTAGTATCTGAAGAAACTGGAATAATATCTATAGCCTACAAGGGTAACATAAAGCGAGGTATATCTCCTGAAAAAGCCAGAAGGTATTTAGAGTGGCTGGTGGATGAAACCAAACCTTTTACATTCAAAGATGTTCTTGAGGATACTCAAAAAAATAACAGCGAAAGCGACGATGGAGGCTCTGCTGTCTAGTTAATATGATTGAATTCCTGAAAAAACTTAACTCTCATGTGCCAAACTTCATAAGCAGGAATTTTGGCCGTAAAATGGTAGCTGTCTTTTTTGCCATACTGGTTTTTGCTAAAGTTTCCAATGAACTTTCAGAGGAAAAAATAGTGCAGGATGTTTCAATTACGATACTGAAGAAAGGGAATGTTGAAGTACTTGCCTACAAGCCAGAAACATTGGAAGTAACGGTAAAGGGATCTAGAAATAGATTGAAGCTCTTATCCAACTCCAATATAAGAATTGAAATACCTGTTGATGAAATAGAGCTTAATAGTTTAGAATCAGAATCTGGTACTGCAAGGACAGTCAACTATACAATTACGCCAGGCGATGTTAAAACGCCAAATGGAGTCAGCGTAGCAGAGATTTTCCCTTCGGAAATTTCTATTAGGCTAGATCACCTTAAATCAAAAGAAGTACCTGTAGAAGTTTCATTTCAAGGCGGGCTTCCTGATGATTATTCAATAGGAGAGATTAGAGTCGTTCCAAAAGTTGTTTCTATCTCGGGGCCAGGCTCTATCATTGAGCAAATTGATTTTCTAACTACTAAGCCGATTATTCTGGACAAAGGAACAGTAGATGGTTTTTCCGTCGAAAGAACATTTCAGATCGGAGATAAGAAGATTTTAATTAGCCCGAAATCAGTGCAGGTATCTGTAGATGTTTACAAGGCTATGGACACAAAACTATTTCAAAATGTTACAGTAAATATGCTTATAGATCATACACCTGTAAAATATTATAAAGTGCACCTTCTGACTGATAAGGTAAATGTCACACTTGGAGGACTTAACAGCCGTTTATCCGACCTTAAGTTAGAACAGATTAAAGCATTTGTAGATTTGTCAAAATTAAGTAAGCCCGGGATTTATGATTTGAGTATCGATTGCTGGATAATGGATCCGGGGGTGAGCTTGAAGTTTATAGATCCTCCGATTATCAAAGCTGAAATAATGGACGCTAAATAGCCACTATTTTTTGATATATAAGGATTATTGTGTTATAGGATAAATAGTAACCAACTAGCATTTAGAGGAGTTAGCTTATGAAAAAACTACTTGTTCCGATAGATTTTTCCTATGGCTCAGAGCCAGTCATAGAAAATGCAAAAGCAATAGCGAAGGCTTTCAATTCTGAAATGCGAATCTTGTATATAATTCCTCCTCTTCCTCATGAAATACGAAATAGACTCGAGATAAATAGTGTTTCGACTATGGGAGATATGGTAGGCAGGCTGATAAGCTCAGAAAGTTACGAGTCTATCAGAGATGAAATGGCTTCAAGCATAAAGACCATCCGTAAAAAAATACTGGAACTTAAGAACAAATTAACAGCAGAGGGCCTATCTGTAGAAGCTTATATCTTCGAAGGGAAAGTTGAAGAATCTATTTTTGAAGAAGTAGCTGAATATAAGCCCGATATGATTATTATGAGCTCGAAAGGTCATGGATACCATTTCAAATCCATGTTTGGAGGAGTTTATTCTACAATAATCAAAAATGTAACTTGCCCTGTGCTGGTAATTCCTTCCAATAAAACAACTCATAGAAAGTTGAAAACATCTTGATTTATGATTACGGAAAGTGTAAAAATTTTAGTCGTTGACGATGAAGCTGACATTGTTCATTTGCTTAAGTATAATTTATCTAAAGAATGCTTTAATGTGCTTACAGCTAAAGATGGGGAAGAGGGTTTGGCCAAAATAAAGGAAATCATGCCTGACCTTGTTATATTAGATGTAGTAATGCCCAAACTCCATGGAACGGAAGTTTGCCGGATTATCAAAAGTGATGAGCGATATAAAAATATTCCCGTAATAATGCTGACAGCAAAAAGCACAGAGAAAAATATTGTTGAAGGACTCAATATCGGAGCAGATGATTATGTGACTAAACCATTCAGTATAAAAGTACTTATAGCAAGAGTAAAAGCTCTGCTAAGAGGAAAAAAAGAAGTTAAAAATGAAATCCTTAAAATCGGTGAACTTGAGCTTAATTTAACCTCAAGAGAAGTTTTTCTGGAAGGAGAAAATATTGATTTTACATTTACAAGATTTGAGCTTCTTGCACTATTTCTGAGCAATCCCAATGTCGCTTTTTCCAGAAAAGACATCATTCTTAAAATAAAGGGCGATGATTATCCTGTTACAGAAAGAGCAATAGATGTCCATATAGTAGAGCTTAGAAAAAAACTTAAAAGTTACGCCAAGAATATCAAATCTATAAGAGGCGTGGGTTATAAGTTTGTGACTGAAGGAATCGCCTAAATACCTGAATGCAAAATTCCGATAACATCATTCCTATTTCTGAAAAACTCCAGCTGGAATCTCTTATGCCTAATACTAAAACAGGCGTAATTGTCATTGACAGCAACCTTAATATCGTAAACATAAACTCATCTGCGCTAAGACTTCTTGATGTAGAGTTTGCAACTCTGCCAATAGGTTCAAAAATATACACCGTACTTGATCACAATGAAGCAAACTCAGTTTTTAGCAATTTTACCTTGAACGGATTAGATGAGGATTCCATAAACTTTAGCCCCAATCACAAACAATATTCTTTAAGGCTATTTAAAAAGGCTATTAAATCAGGCAATGAAAATTTGGGTTTTCTTTTTACAATCAAGAAAGAAACCCTGGGTAAAAAATATAAGGAGATGACTGAGGGATTTGTGGCAAGTGTATCGCACGAACTTAAAACGCCTCTTACGCTTATTATGGGCGCGGTGGAAACACTTCAGGACGGGGCTCTTAAAAATGTCCAGGAAGCCGAACATTTCATCGATATCATAAAGAAACATTCTGAGAGGCTTCACATGCTTATTAGTGATATTCTGAGCTTGTCAAGCCTTGATCAAGATGTAGTTAATGCCAATGTGAATTTTTCCGAAATCGACTTATCCGAGCTAGTTTTTACATCTACCAAAATCTTTGAATATATGGTGAAAGACAAAAAGATAACCTTGGAAGCATCCTGCCCGAAAGGAACTAAAATAAAAGGCAATCAAATTCTTATAGAACAAGCGTTAATCAACCTCATAGACAATGGTTGCAAATACACTAATGAGGGAGGTCGTATATTTGTTAGCGTCGAAAAAAACTCTGAAAATATGCATGTAAGCGTCAGAGACACGGGCATAGGAATAGCGGAAAAAGACCAGATCAAAGTTTTTGAGAGATTCTATAGAGTAGATAAGGAAAAGAGCAGAAATCTTGGCGGAACAGGTCTAGGACTTTCGATAGTAAAACAAATAGTCAAGATCCACAATGGGAGTATATCATTACAGAGCGTTCTGGGCCAAGGAAGCACCTTTACACTAATTTTGCCGCGCTTTTGAAAAGGCTTCATTTATCAGTTACAATCATTATCTAGTGACAACATTTACACAAAATAAAACACATGGAGTAAAAATCATGATTAATTTTAAGGTAGATTCGACTAAATGTATCAGGTGTTCTCAATGTGTTAACGATTGCCCGGCGCATATTATTGATATGGACGAAGGAGTTCCTTTCATAAAAGAAGGCAAGGAAGAAGAATGCGTTAAATGCCAGCACTGCTTGGCTATTTGCCCTAAAGGAGCAGTTTCTATTCTTGGCAAATCGCCTGAGAATAGCATTAAGACAAGTAATAATTTTCCAAATTTTTCTGAGATGGAAGTTCTGACAAAAGGCCGCAGGTCTGTACGAAAATATAAGAATGAAAATGTGGATAAAGAACTATTATCTAAATTGTTGTCAACGGCTCTTCACGCTCCTACTGGAGTTAATTCTATGGCGGCAAACTTTTTTGTGGTTGATGATAAAGATGTGATGAATTCGATCCGACTGGAAGTTTACAAAGGAATAGCCCAGTGTGTTAAAAACAATTCACTGCCTATTGACATGAATTACTATAAGGATTTTCTTGAAACTTGGGAGACTTATGGGATAGACAATATTTTCAGGCAAGCGCCTCACATGCTTATAGCTGCAGCCGATGCTAACCAGGCTCATACTCCACATGAAGACTGTATTATAGCTTTGTCTTACTTCGAACTTCTTGCCGCTTCAGCTGGTTTGGGAACAGTTTGGTGCGGACTTGCTGTACGAGCCATAAGTACAGTACTACTGGATATAAAAAAACGATTGGGCATTCCGGATAACAATTCGATTGAATATGTTATGATGTTCGGCAAGCCTGCTGTCAAATATTTTAGAACTATCCAGAAAGAGACTGAGTCAAAAATTCACAGCATTTCTTTCAGATAGAGTAAAGGTAGTTCATTTAGGAAAAAGATTCTTGTAGCACTGCCTGCAATATGAGGCGTATTGTTCGGAGCCAATGAGGATTTGCTCACCTGATTTAATTGCTTTACCATTAATGAATCTTGCAGTGAAGTTTGCCCTTCTTCCGCATTCGCAGACGGCTTTGATTTCTTCAATTTCGTCAGCAAGCTCCAATAATCTTTTGCTGGATTCAAAGAGAAGACCCCTGAAATCGGTGCGAAGCCCGTAGCATATTACAGGAGTATTTAAAGAATCGGCGATATCGGAGAGTTGGTCTATTTGTTCCTTTTGCAGAAAGTGGGATTCATCGACAAATATAGCTTTTATCTCTTCATGCTGTGTTTGAATTTTATATTTGGCAAGTTCAAAGAGGTTTTCAGATTGGGAAACGGTAGTGGCATCAACTGAGAAACCAGTTCTGCTTACTATTTTGCCTGAACTTCTTGTATCAATTTCAGGGACAAGAACAAGAGTTTTCATTCCTCGTTCGCGATAGTTGTATTCGATCCTGATTAGGTCGAAAGATTTGGAGGAACCCATCACCCCGTATTTAAAGTAAAGTTTCTTTGGCATAAAAAAAGCGGATGCCGGAGCATCCGCTTAAGTTGGTTATTTGCCTTTCTGCTCTAAAGCAAGCGTTCTTGTGACAAGATCGCATACTTCAGTTGGGCCGAAGTATTGAATTGGTCCCGGGTAGATGTAGTGGTTTTCTATCGCCCATTTATCTCTATTTCTTAGCAATTCTATATATGGAGCGCCGTCAAGCCTTACCAATGCTTTCTGGATGACAGGTTTGTCTTCGCCGTGCCTTCTTTCGACATTCATCATCATTGTGATTGGAACTCCGCCGGCTGTCCATTCATCAGAATGTTTTGTAAGCTTTGTTACAGATGACATATAGCCAGTTTTCCCTGCTCCGATTAAACCTGCGGCAGCAAAGCCAAGGCTGTAGCAATAATCCGCGTCAAAATTTGATGGAGCAGCGCATCTGCCTTCATAACCGAAAAAATGGTTAAGAGCACTGAATTTGCCTTTGTATTTTCCTTCTGCCTTCCATGCCTTTAGTCTGGTCTCAAGCATTTCTATGAGTAGTTTTTCTGTGTCAATTCGGGAAACCTGAACATTGCCGTGCGGGTCTCTGTCCATTATCAGCTGATGTCTGATGCCATGAGGAAGAGTAAGGCAAACTTTTGCTGAATCTGGATCTAGCTTCTGATTTATAAAGTCGAACTTCCCATCCAGATTGTCTATTCCATCGATAGCAGAGCTGTAGTGAGCCATTATGTCATTTAATTCAGCAATCAGACTCTTGATTTCAGGTATGAACTCAATCAATCCTTCTGGAATAAGTACGACGCCGTAATCCATTCCTTTTTCAGCGCGCTTTGAAATTGTTCCTGCTATATCATTGACGATATCCATAAGTTTCATGTTTTTAGCCAGAACTTCTTCCCCTATAAGAGAAATATTCGGATGAGTTTGAAGGGCGCATTCGAGTGTAATATGAGAAGCTGATCTTCCCATTAGTTTTACAAAGTGCCAGTATTTTTTTGCTGAACTTGTGTCTCTCATCAGATTCCCGATAAGCTCAGAGTAGACTCTGCAGGCTGTGTCAAAACCGAAAGATGTTTCAATCTGTTCGTTTTTGAGATCGCCGTCAATAGTTTTTGGACAGCCTACAACCTGAATAGGAACATGTTTTGCAGCGTAGTATTCAGCAAGCAAACATGCGTTGGTATTTGAATCGTCACCGCCTACAATTACTATAGCGCTAACTCCAAGAGACATACAGTTTTTTGCGGCTGTATCGTACTGTTCAGTTTTCTCGAGTTTTGTTCTTCCTGAGCCGATAATGTCAAAACCGCCTGTATTTCTGTAATCCTTAAGGAATTCAGCGGTAATTTCAATAAATTCATTCTCAACAAGACCGCCCGGTCCTCCGAGGAAACCAAAGAGCTTGCTGTCTTTACTTATTGATTTTAGTCCGTCAAACATTCCTGCTACGACATTGTGTCCGCCAGGCGCCTGTCCGCCTGAAAGAACTAGGCCTACATTGATAGGTTTAAACTGTTTCGAGGAAAGCTTATTTTTGAATACCGCAATAGGCATGCCGTATGTATTTGGAAAGAGGGCCTTTATCTTATCTTGGTCTGCTACAGATTGAGTTTTCTGCCCATCTACGAGTTCTACATTGGCACCATTTCTTAGTGAAACAGGCAATTTTGGTGTATAGTTTAATCTTGCCGACTGGAGAGGAGAAATTTCCCTAATCATAAATAAACTCTCTTTTTTAGTTTTTTATTATAAAAGTTCAGCTATTTGAACAGCATTCAGAGCGGCTCCCTTTAGAAGCTGATCTCCGGAGATGAACATGGTCAAACCTTTCTTGTCATCTCTTGAAATATCCTGTCTGATCCTTCCAGCAAGGATATTGTATTTCCCTGAAGCGTCAATCGGCATAGGATATTTTTTATTCTTAATGTCGTCAACAAGAGTTACTCCAGGAGCTTTTGATAAAATAGCTTTTGCTTCTTCAGGAGTTATGTCTTGTTCAAATTCAAGAAGAAGTGATTCGCTGTGAGCTCTTAGAACAGGCACTCTTACGCAGGTGCAATTAACCTTTAAGGAGGGGTGGTGCATTATTTTCATGCTTTCAAAAAGCATCTTCATTTCTTCTTTGGTGAAGTCATTTTCGAGAAATACATCTATGTGAGGAAAAAGGTTAAAACCAATCTGCTGAGGAAGCACGCTTATCTGTGGAATTCTTCCTTCGAGAATATCTCTACTTTGAATCTTCAATTCTTCCATTGCCTGAGCTCCGGCTCCGCTTGCGGCTTGATATGTAGAAGCTATTAATCTCTTTAGTCCCTTAACTTTGTGAAGAGGGAATACCGGCACAAGCATTATAATTGTAGAACAATTCGGATTGGCGATAATTCCTTTGTGTTTTTTGATGTCTTCGGGATTAACTTCAGGTACGACTAAGGGGACATCATCATCCATCCTGAATGCGCTTGAGTTGTCAACTACGACTGTTCCGGCTTTTACGGCGAAAGGAGCAAATTCTTTCGATCTTGAAGCTCCTGCGCTGAAAAGTCCAATTTCTATACCTTGAAAAGAATCAGCTCTGAGTTCTTCAACTTTGATATTTTCGCCTTTGAATTTCATTATCTTGCCTACGGACCTGGCCGAAGCTAGAAGTCTGAGATTTTTTACAGGAAAGTTTCTCTTTTCGAGAGTCTCCATCATTTCTACGCCAACCGCGCCTGTAGCGCCGACAATTGCGATATTAAAACCTTTACTCATAAGTCTTACACCTTATCTTTTATTGTTATTATTAAAAAGTTTAGTGGCTTATTTTAATTCAAAAGATACGAAGAATAAAGGTTAGTTAAAATAATAATGGATAAAAGTCCACGCAAAATTTCGTTCAGCTAAGGATTGAGTGATGGATTATTAAAGCATCTTATAAAAATAAAATTACTTTAGTCTTGATTTCACAGCAAGCGATATTAGATTTTTGCTCCTCACATTTGCGGAGAGATGGCTGAGCGGTCGAAAGCGGCAGTCTTGAAAACTGTTGTAGCCTCTGGCTACCGGGGGTTCGAATCCCTCTCTCTCCGCCATTTTTACCTCATTTATTTAATTTCAGTGCCAATTAGTACCATTTAAGCATTTTATTTCCCATATTTCAGCTATAATAAGCCAAAACAGATATTTTTATTATAGGTGTGGCTATGGCAGGAAAAATAACAAGGCTTGAAATCGGTACCGTTTACAAAAAGGACTCTGATGGGAGTTATTACTTCAGGTATCAGGTTAATGGTCAAAGAAAAGCCGTCAGCTTAAAAACCAAGAATCATGCTGAAGCGATTGATAAGGCGCAGAAAATTGTTCCTTTAGTTAAAGCTACAACAGCTGAGGTTATCTCAGCCCATGTCAAAGAAGCCAGAGGGTTAGTAACAAGAAAAAAATCTCTTCCTCTGAATCAAATATGGGATATCTATTCAAAGCACTCAGATAGAGCTACTCCTTCAACAGTCAGCGAACAAAATGCCTATAAGTCAACTCTTGAAGAGTTCATCAGATTTATAGGCAATGAAAATGCCGATGTTAAATCAATTACTTCAGATACTACCAACACATATTCAAACTACCTTAAAGGTTCAGAAGTTTCCGTTTCTACTCATAATCGTAAGATCAAAAGGCTAAGAAGAATATTCACTACTCTTGATGAATACAGAGACGAGCAAAATCCTTTCTCGTCAAAATCCCTTATGCGAAAAGAACGAGAAGAACAGGAAAATGAAGTTCGAAGAATGTCTTTCACAAAAGAACAGGAGCAGCAACTTCTCAAAGCTCTGTCTGATGATAAGTACAAGGTTTTAAACAAACCTGAAATTCGTCTTATCTACTATCTAGGTATGTTCACTGGACAAAGATTCAAAGACTGCATTTTACTGAAATGGGATAAGGTCGATTTAAGACTGCGGAAGATCTGGGTGAAACAATTCAAGACGGGCAAGGAAGTGACGATTCCAATGGCTCCGGAACTGCTGAATATTTTGCCGCAGGCATTGGCGTGGAAAGCCAATGAGTATGTCTGTCCAAATGTCGCCGAGAGATACCGGAAAGTTGATAGCAACGGAAAGAATACTGGAAATAATCTTGTTAATATCGATGCTCTCCGCGTGATTAAATGGATAGGTCTTGAGCCTTCTGTAAAAGTTCCAGGCCGTAAGAAGAGCGTTACAGTCTATGGCTTCCATTCCTTGCGGCACAGCTTCGCATCACACTGCGCCGAAGCCGGCGTTCCTAAAGCTGTCGTCTTATCTATCCTTGGAACCAACTCAGAAATCGTTGACCGTTTTTATACCCATATTGGAGAAGATGCTCAAGAAAAAGCAATCTTGGCAATATCAGGAAATCATAATAATTCATTATCTGATTATGAGAAAATCAGCAAGGCTCTTGCCCTTATTAAGTCTCTTGAAACAAAGCCAGACATTGTAAAAGAAATAGAAAATATCCTGTCATCATGAACCGTTGCCATGTCGCCTGAGCGACAGAAAAGCACCGACCATGTCTGCCACTTTGGCGAGGTGCGATCAGACAAAAGAAAGACCCCCGCTATCACTTATAGCGGAAGGATATTCAATAAAACCCTTCTAAAATTTGTCTTGTTCCCCATCTATTTTTTGTTGTCATTATTCAGCATCTGAGAGTGCCAACTTAAGAGAAAAAATCGCCGATTTAGATTGCCCCTAATGCTAATTCCATATCCATTGCTCCCTACTGATTTTTTCAACAATAGCGACAGCAAATTGCCCACCATTCTAAAAATAGCGTTAAGTATATATTTACCTTGCCAGACTCAAAAGTCCTTTGTAAAATGTCGGAGTTTACCTGCCTTGCTCCCGGACAAAAGCCACATAGTAAGCGGAGTTTCAGCACCTATACTCGGACCTTTCAGCTATGTAAACGGACTTCAAAAGCCGAACATTTGAGGCTAATTTTAAGCGTTCGCAAAGTCAATTATCAAAAACACCCCCCAGCCAAAAACTAGTTGTCTTCTTTACCTCCTTTCAGCAAATATCCCTATCCTGCATGGGATAGGGACATACATTTTAGAGTAAAAACCTCATGACTTTTTAGGCTTTTTAATAACATCATTTACTTCCTTTTCCATCCAGCCTATCTTTTCAGCAATCACCTTTGAATCAACATTTTTTTTATTTGCTGCAAGGATATAATCATTTATGGTTTCATGGTATTTTGTTTTACCGATTCCGAGCATAGGATAAATTTGATTTACAGTTTTTTTTGACTTTCTGTAATAAGAGGAGAATTCAACGAACTCTTGCAAATAAGAATAATAGTCATCATCAGCTAAATTGAGTGCATCTATTTTTCCTCTGATTTCACTTTCGTTCATATTCGATTTTGTTGCATCGCCGGCAACACTTAAAATTTCATCATATTTTTCAAACTTAAATCTTTCAATTTCCAATTTTGCATCTTCTGAAAGCCCTTTCTTTACTACCGCTTTCTGGATAATTCTGATAAGGTCTTCAACATTATCAACCTTCTTTTTGCTTCTGGATAACCATCCCTTATCATGAACAAAATGCATATAAAATGGCTCTTTTTCGAAACCTAACCCGCCTTTTGACTTTAGTTCAAGAAGAATATTATCGCTTAAGTCGGCATGTTTATTTTCCTTATTCAGATGAATAATGCTTTGGCAATCTCTTTCTATCTCTGCAGAACCGGCTATATCCGATTTGTCTTTTGTAGCGTGATGAAGAATAATAATTGTTATACCAAGAGACTTTAGATCATCAAACATGGGTTTCAGTTTTGACCAGGAACCTGTGGCAAGAGTATTTGTAATTGCCTTAAGTGAGTCAAATACGACGACTTCAATTTTATCATCAGGAAATTCATGTTTCTCTCTTTCGATAGTGTCTATTATCTGCTGATGATTAGAAAGCTGGGTCAAATCAGAATTCAGGCTTTTGCAATCGATATATTTCAAATACTTGTCTGCGTACACTCTCTTTTCTTTTTTATTTCCGTCAAAGTACGGATAGGCATAAGTCTCAAGATTATGGTCATGGTATTCCGGTCTAAGCTCAAAATCGAAATAGAGTGCTTTTCTAGGCTTATCGCTTTTAGTGCTTATCCATAGTTTGTTTTCAAATAGGTTTTTCGACTTTATTACTGATGCTAAAATACTATATGCGAAACTTGTCTTACCCTCATCTGGAGGCGCCCAGATAAGATTAAGTTGGCCCTGGTAAATTCCGGGGCGAATAAGGAATCTGTCTAATTCCTGTTGTTGATTATCGGTGCTTTTTATATCAGAAGACATTGACTCTTGCAGAGCATTATCTCCCAGCGCTCTTATATAAAAAGGTAAAGAGGCTCTATTGATCTCTGCTTCAGCTTTCTTCCTGTTAGCTTCAAACTCTTCTAGACTCATTATCTGAACGCTGTCATTGAGAACTTCAGGTTTGTTCTTAATGAGTTCAGATAGGTTGTTGATAAACTTCTTAGCATTAATGTGCTTGAGTTCAATCTGGATAACTTTGAAATTAAGCCCAACTTTTTCCTTCAGATAGTCAATTATCGGCTTTGATTTCTGGTATTCTTCTTCAATTGAGTTGCCTGAGTGATTGCAGAGAAGATAGTAAAAAGGTTCATTTCTATTTTTCAGAGGCTCAAAGTTCACGACATCAAGAAATTCGATGCTGCAAGGAAGCCAACTCAGATAGCAGGCTGTCGGGGAATGTATTGCCTGATTGAGGTCGGCTATATCCAGGGAATCTGTCAGGATAATAGCTTTAAATTCATTATTGCTGAGCTCATTCAGGTTATAGAGAGGCTGCTCTTCTGGTACTGGTACGCAATAATAATCATACCCATGGAATTTGTCTCTTGTCCAAGCAGTCATGGGAACATAAAATTTGCCCTGATTATCAAATGCAAGCTGTTTAATTACTTTTTGAATGACTTTTCCATCTTCATTTTTGAAAGAAAAGACCTGTTTAAAGTTCTTGTAAGTCTTTTCAAAGAAGGATGTAATACTAAAATCACTTCTGCGGTTTATAGCGTAATCATTAAGAAGATACCGTACTAGATCCTCTTCAGAACAGTTAGGATTGCATTCTTTCAGATTTTTAAAAACTTCAGGAGAGTTAGCCGAATCTTCAAGAAAGTAGCGGCATGTGATTGATGACGAATACGACTTTTTAGTTTTGTATGGATTCGGATCCCAGTCAGAGTTTGATAGAAAATTAAACACATCTTTTGGCGTTTTGTGAATTGTCAAATCCTTACAGAGATCAAAAAGAGAGCTTCTGCTGAAACTCAGCCTTGCCTCATCAATAGCGGCGTTTAAATTGTCTTCCAGTATTTTAGTTGTTCTGAATATTTCTGCTTCAAAAGGGTTCGAAAGATATCTGTCTGGAGCATAAAAATTATTGGACTTATTAACCAGATGGTCGCATAATGAGCAGAGGTTAAGATATAGTCCGTAATAACCATCGTTATTATAAATAGATCTGCTATTATTGGGCTCTTTTGCTTCTTGCGATGTCTTTATGTAAATCCGGTCAAAAAGATACTCGTGACGATAATCCGTTCCGTCATAGTTAAAATTTCTGTAAATGCGGATAGGATTTTTCAGTTTGTAAATAGCAATACCATTACAAATGCCTTGAGGGCTGCCTATAAATGAATTTATCTCTTTGTTCAAGATTGACTGATAAATCAACAGCGAAGCTTTTTCATTCCATATGAACTCATTTTCACAGCCAACAAGCCTCGGGAAACTGTCAGGGGTTTTGAATTTTTCCTTAATCTGAGAGATTAAGCTGTCTTCTGTCAGTGATGCATTTTCGTTACTCATAGAGTTTTCCTAATTTTATTGTTCTTGAACCTGAACTGAAAATTAGAATTTTCATTGATTCAGATTTACCAAAAACAATAGCCTCTACCATAGGACATATTGCGTCACTGCTTGACAAGCTAGAGTGAATTGCATATCAGGAAATCAATAATGTCAGTGTTTCTGTAGCGAACGGCGCTACCCACCATCTTGCGATTGAAAGGAAATGCTCCTTCTTTCTCAAGTTTTTTGAAGTTTGAAATTCCGATGCCAAGCATCTCAGATGCTTCAGCCTGATCGATCAACTTTGGGGTTATTGCTGGCATCTGTGTGCCTTTCTCAGCAAGATACTTCAATTGAGCTAATATTTCGTTCTGTTCGGGAACTGTGATTAGGCCTTCTTCTGTTAACGGTTTGATAAATCTGGCAAGAAGTTTGACTGTCTTGAGTCTTATTAAATTATTCATAAGTTATTATTCCTATGCAG